>CAXBNA010000229.1:0-9644 GCA_963976915.1 uncultured Verrucomicrobiales bacterium | reverse complement strand
TGACCCGGGGTGGTGTAGGACGCGTTGAGGCGCCGCGTTTCACTGATCCCACCGGCTTCACTGTTGCCCCAGTAAAACTGGACGCCGGAAGCGATAGAGCCAGTCATCCTCACGCGGACGGTGTCACTGGCGGTCCCCGGAAAACTCAGACCGGAGCGGTTGATCAGCGGGTCACCCGTCTCGGCAGTGCCGGTGAAGGAACCGGCGGTGATGGCGGGATTGAGCACATTGTTGGAGGTCCAATCGTCAAGGGCGGCGAAGGTGAATAAGATGCGCGCGTCAAAGGGTTCACGGCCGATGGTCTGCTCCAGACTATCGAGGATGCCATCACCGTCGGACTCGGTGTCGTAGGCGTTTTCGAGGCCGTCGCCGTCGATGTCTCCCGAGGGTTCGTCGGCATTGAGGATTCCGTCGTCATCGTAGTCGGTCGGGGTGAGGCTGAGCCGACCTTCAACGTTGGAGGCGTTCGTGTTGATGGTGCGGGCGTGGTCGCGGGTGGCGGTGCCCGTGGGAACGGTGTCGGGGCCGCTGGTGAAGTTGACGTTCGGATTGGAGAAGTAGGAGATGCGCTGACCAATGTAGGACATGATGGTGCCGCGCTGGACGCCGTTGGCCATGAAGGAATGGGCGAGCGAGTAGCTGTAGATCCCTCGGGGAGCCGTGGGGCCAGTGGGTTCATTGTGGCCGCAGCCGAGGTTGTGGCCCCACTCGTGCGGGGACACTCCGGTGGCGATATCGGCTTCGACAGCGCCATAGACGCCATTGATGGCGGCAATACCGGCACCGGTGCCGACCATGTAGAGGGTACAGATATCGGCACCGTAAGCGGCGCGGATGGCGGGGACTTCATCCATGTGCCCGTCGCTGCCGTTGGAAAGGCGGCTGAGTCCGGTGGAAACGGCTTCGCCTGCCCCCTCCACGTAGTCGGTGAGGTGTGTTTTAACGAGCCGCGCGCTGGCGTTGACGCCACTGCGGGTGAGGGTGGCATTGAGGCTGCTGACGGCATTCTGCGCGCTGGCGATGATGGCGTCCGCATTGCCGAGTTGGGCGACAGCGGCGGGCGTATAGACGACCATGATGTCAAACTCGGGATCTCCCGGTGACGCGGCGCTGCCGACCATGCCGCCGTCCCCAGAAAGCGCTGACGCAGAGCCGAACCCCGCGGTTTTCTCCTGGGAAGCGGTGGACTCATTCGGCGGAGCCACCAAGCCCTGCGAGCAGCGCACAAGGCTCGGGTCCACGGGAAGGAGCTGGAAGGCATCGTCGGCGAGACGCTTCAGGCTGAACTCGCCGTGTTCGGTGGAGGCGATGTGCAGATCAAAAGCCTCACGATACACGGTGAAGGCGATCTGAGAATGCGGTTCGCCCTCCACCGTGCCGATCCAGGAGTGGTCGGCTGCGCCTCGGCGTGCGGCGACGGAAAGGTGGATGGGCAGTGCGCCGCCGTCCGGCAGAGGGAGAAGAAGACGGAATTGACCGGTGGTTTCGAGCTGGCGGAGCGCGCCGCTGGAGAGCCGGAAGGCAGGGGACTCGGCGGGAGCCGCCGTCGAGCGATCGAAGAGTTGGATCAAAGGAGGGGCTCCGGGAATGACCGTCGATGGCGCTGTGACCGGAGAAGGTGTCGGGTCGAGCGGTGCGGACGGCGGCTGGAGACACAGCAGGAGTCCAGCGAGAAGGGCGGAGAAGAGGGCAATATCGGCGGCTTTCAAGGCTGGAAACTGTGATGAGTCGAAGACCCAAAAACAAGCGAATTGCGTGGGCGAAATCACGAATTCAGCAGGTCTTGCGCATGGAATGATGCGACCACTCGCCCCCGGCATTTCTTTCTCTCTCGACAAAAACACCCGCGAACCGCTGTATGGGTTTCATGCGCCTCCTTTCCGCACTCCTTACCCTCCCCCTCCTCTTCGGCCCAACCTCGCTTCAGGCCGCCGATGCGGACCGGGCGCCCCTGATGGCCGGGGCCGCCACGAGCAACATCACCCCGCCGCTCGGCGAGAAGATCGTTGGTGGTTTTCTCCCCTTCCCCTCCACCCACGTTCACGACGAGCTCCACGCCCGCTGCCTCGTGCTCGATGATGGCAAAACGAAACTCGCGCTCGTCGTCTGCGACCTGCTCGGCCTGCACCGCAGTCTCTCGCTGGAAGCCCGGCGTCTGATCGAACTCGAAACGGGCATTCCCTCCGCCAACGTCCTTCTTTCCGCCACGCACACGCACTCGGGCGTCAACGCCCACAGCACCGATCCCCGAGGCTATCAGTCGGACATGGAATTGAGCGACTACCAGCGCTTCGTCGCCAAGCGCATCGCGGACGGTGTGAAGCGCGCTGCCAACCTGACACGTCCTGCCGAGATCGCCTTTGGCACGGTCGATGTGCCCGAGCATGTCCACAATCGCCGCTGGTTCCTCAAGGAAGGCACCATGCCGGAGAATCCCTTTGGCAAGATCGACCAGGTGAAGATGAATCCAGGCGCAGGAGCGGACAACCTTGTCGAGCCCGCAGGCCCCATCGATCCGACGATCTCCTTCATTGCCCTGCGGGAATCAGGAGGCCACCTCATCTCGGTCTATTCCGCTTACTCGCTGCACTACGTGGGCGGTGTTGGCCCCGGCCACATTTCCGCCGACTACTACGGCATGTACTGCGAGGCCATGAAACGGCTTGTCGGAAACGGCAACGACGATCCGCCTTTCGTCGCGATGATGGCCAACGGCACGAGCGGCGACATCAACAACATCAACTTCCGCGAGAAGCGCGAGCGCAAGGCACCCTACGAGCAGATGCGCCACGTCGCCGAGGACGTGGCGGCCAAGGTGAATGCCGCCCTTCAACACCTCGAATGGACCGACCAGGCACCGCTCGCTGCGACCTATCGCGAACTCGGCGTGAAATGGCGCACCATCGACGACGCACTGCTCACCTGGGCCAAGGACACTGAAGCCAACGCCCCACGGATTCAAGGCAAGGCCAACCTCCCCGTCGCCTACGCCCAACGCGTTCAAAGTCTCGCCCAAGCCAGTCCGGAGACCAAGATGCCGGTTCAGTTTCTCCGCATCGGCGACATCGCCATCGGTTCCTCCCCCTGTGAGACTTTCGCCGAGACCGGCATGGAATTCCGCAAGCGCAGCCCCTTCGCCAAGTCATTCATGGTCGAACTCGCCCACGGCTACTACGGCTACATGCCAACGCCTCGCCACTTCGAGCTCGGCGGCTACGAAACTTGGCCCGGCACCAACAACCTCGAACCCGAGGCCTCCGTCAAAATGCTCGACGCCCTCCTGGAGATGGCCAACGAAGTGAAATCGGATCCTCCCTGAGCCATGCCGCCCCTCTCTCGACGCCAAATTCTACGCGGACTTCCGTTGCTGGCCGCACCTTCCTTCGCCAAGGCGAGCGACGCCGCTCCACTTCGCGACATCGTCTTCGGTTCCTGCCTCGACACGCACGAGCATCCCATGCTCGACGCCACCTTGAAACTGCCGCGCGATCTGTTTCTCTTCATGGGAGACAACATCTACGGCGACAAGGGCGGCCTGCCGATGATTCGGGAAAAATATGTACTGCTCAAAAACAGCCGGTTCTTCCAAGGCCTGCAGGACAAGCCGATTCTCGCGACTTGGGACGACCACGACTTCGGCCAAAACGACGGAGGCGCCAGCTACCCAGACAAAGACGAAGCGCAGGTCGAGTTCTGGAACTGGCTCGACGAGCCGCCCGACTCCATCCGTCGAAAACAACAGGGCGTGTATCAGACTCAAACCTTCGGCCCCATCGGAAAGCGCGCTCAGGTCATCCTGCTCGACACCCGCTACTTCCGCAGCCCGTTGAAAAAAGTGCCCAAAGAAGAAGCGCTCATTGGAGGTCCCTACGTGGCTTCGGACGATCCTTCGACCACGATGCTCGGCGAGACGCAGTGGCAGTGGCTCGAACAAACCCTGAGTCAACCCGCCGAACTTCGTCTGATCGTCAGTAGCATCCAGTTCGCGCCCGAAGTTCACGGTGGCGAGTGCTGGGCCAACCTCCCCCATGAACGCCAGCGCATGCTCGACCTCATTCAGAAGACCCGCGCAGCAGGCATCGTCTTCCTCAGCGGTGACCGCCATTGGTGCGAGTTTTCGAAGATCGAAGGTCCAACGGGCTACCCAATCCACGACTTCACCTCGAGCTCGATGACGCAGAAGCATCCACGCGGCACCCCCACGCCCAACAGGAACCGCTTCTCCGACACCACCTACCATCTCCCCAACGTTGGCCATCTCCAGATCCATTGGGAGGCACCCGACCCCACTCTCAGGGTAGACATCGTCAACCAAGACGGCCAAAGCACCCTCTCGCACACGATGGCCCTCAGCCAGCTCCAGCCCCGGTAAGTAATGCCGCGCATCGCAATCATCGCCGCACTCACTCTCGCACCGCTGTTCACCAGCGCTGCCTCGGTCGAATTCAGCCGTGACGTGCGCCCCATCCTCGCCACCAAGTGCTACGCCTGCCATGGTCCCGATGCCGACAAGCGCGAGGCCGATCTGCGGCTCGACGTTCGCGAGGAAGCGGTGAAAAAGGCCATCACGCCGGGCAACCTCGAGCAGAGTGAGTTTTGGCACCGCATTTCCACTGGAGATCCGGACGATGTCATGCCTCCGCCCTCTTCGCCCAAGCCGCTGACAGAATCCGAACGTTCGGTGCTGCGACAGTGGATCGCCGACGGGGCCGAGTATCAGGAACACTGGTCCTTCCAACCCATCGGTCACCCCAATCCACCCACCCCACGGAATTCAAAAGGTGCTCAGGATTCCATCGACCTGTTCATCCGAGCCAAGCTCGACGAGCATCATCTTCAACCCTCCCCCGAAGCCGATCCCCCCACCCTTATCCGGCGGCTCTTCCTCGACCTCACCGGCCTGCCGCCCACGCCCGATGAAGTGGAAGCCTTCACTCGCGCCTACTCGACCGACCGACAAGCCTATGACCGACTCGTCACTCGCCTCCTTTCGTCCCCCCACTTCGGAGAGCGCTGGGGGCGCCACTGGCTCGACATGGCCCGCTATGCCGATAGCAATGGCTTTCTGGGCGACGGACTCCGCCCGGACGCCTGGCGCTATCGCGACTGGGTGATCGACTCCTTCAATCGCGACCAACCTTTCGATGCGTTCACCATCGAACAATTGGCCGCCGATCTCTTACCGACCCCCACAGCCGATCAATTGACCGCCACTGGGTTTCACCGCAACGCCGCCCTCAACACGGAAGCGGGCGCCGACAAAGAAGAAACCCGTTTTCAAAACCTGGCGGACCGGGTCAACACCACCGGTCGCGTTTGGCTCGGGCTCACCCTTGGTTGCGCTCAATGCCACACCCACAAGTACGACCCGATCACGATCCGCGATTACTACAGCTTCTACGCCTTCTTCAACAACACGGAGGATCGTGCGCTGGGCGCCACCAAGGCTCAAATCCTCGGCGAAGTGAAGGAGAACCGACGCCAGACATATGTCCACATGGCCGGTGACTATTCGCGCCGCGGACCCGAAGTCGTTCCCGCCAGTCTGTCCCACCTCCCGCCTATGAAAGAGGCGCCCGCAGCCTCAGAAGCCACCCGGTTCGACCTTGCGCGCTGGATCGTGTCCCCGCAGAATCCCCTCACCGCACGCGTCGCCGTCAATCACGTCTGGAGCCGCCTATTTGGAATCGGCCTGGTCGCCACCGAGGGGGACTTCGGCACCACCGGCGAGTCACCCACTCATCCCGAGCTTCTCGACTGGCTCGCCTCCGAGTTCATCGCACGCGGCTGGTCGCGAAAGGAGCTGATCCGTTTGATGGTCACCTCCGCCACCTATCGCCAAAGCGCCACCCATCGCGACGACATCACCGAGATCGATCCGCTCAACCGACTCCTCTCCCGGCAAAATCGCCTCCGCCTTGAAGCCGAGATCGTGCGCGACTCCGCCCTGGCCGTCAGCGGAATGCTCACCTCCACCATCGGCGGCCCAAGTTTCCGCCCACCGCTGCCCGAGGATCTCTTCGACGTCGGCCGCTCCAAGGGCTGGGTGGCCAGTCCAGGTGCCGAGCGCTATCGCCGCAGTCTCTACATCGTCACCCTTCGCAGCACGCTCTACCCGCTCATGACCACGTTCGATGCCCCAGACGCCGCCGAGGCCTGCATTCGGAGGGATCGCTCCAACACGCCGCTTCAAGCGCTGGCCCTGCTGAACGAACGCGTCTTTGTCGAGGCTGCAGAAGCGCTCGCTCATCGTGCCATGGCACAAGGTCCATCATCGACGCCCCATCACCTCCGCCACCTTTTTCGCCAAGTGCTCAATCGCCAACCGCGGACGGAGGAAGCCGAGCGGCTCGCGGCTTTTCACGCGGAGCAGTTCCGCCGTTTCAAAGCGGACCCGAAACTCGCCGCCGCACTCACTTCCGAGTCCGCCTCCCCTCCACAGTTCGATCCCATCGAGATCGCCGCCCTCACCGCCACCGCACGTGTTTTGCTGAATCTCGACGAATTCATCAACCGGCCATAACCGACTGGCACATCGATTTTCGACCCATGTCCCCCTTCCACCACCTCGCCACCCAAACCCGCCGTGATTTTCTCGCGACGAGTTCGTCTGGGCTCGGGACGCTGGCGTTGGCGAGCCTTCTGAAGCAGGACGGACTGCTGGCCGACGAAGCCGCACTTCCCGCCGATCCGCTCGCGACACGAAGACCCCACTTCGCCCCAAAGGCGGAGCGTTGCATCTTCATCTTCCTCGAAGGCGGGCCAAGTCAGATGGATCTCTTCGATCCCAAGCCGATGCTCAACAAGCACGACGGCCAACCGTTGCCAGACTCGCTCGTCGGCGACCAAAAGTTCGCCTTCCTCCAGAAGGACACGGCCACCGTCATGGGCACGAAGCGTGTGTTCAAGAAGCACGGCCAGTGCGGCATGGAGATCTCGGATCTGCTGCCACACCTCTCGACCTGTGTGGATGACATCGCGCTCATCCGCTCCATGCACACCACGCAGTTCAATCACCTGCCCGGCCAGTTGATGCTCAATTGCGGCGCGCCGTTGCTGGGACGGCCGAGTGTCGGTTCCTGGGTCACCTACGGTCTCGGCAATCCCACTCAGGACCTGCCTTCCTACGTCGTCATGGTCAGCAAAGGACGCGGCCTTCCGGGCGGCAGTTCGACCTGGTCCAGCGGATTCCTTCCCTCGTCCTACAGCGGTGTCATGTTTCGCAATGGCGCGTCCCCGGTGTTGAACCTCGACAACCCCGCGGGCATCACCCAAGACATGCAGGCAGCCAGTCTCGCGGCGCTCAACGACCTCAACCGCCTCCAGCACAAGCACATCGGCGATCCCGAGATCGCGAGCCGCATCAACAGCTACGAACTGGCCTTTCGCATGCAAAGCGCCGCACCGGAACTCGTGGACATCACGGGTGAATCCCAAGCCACGCTGGATGCCTACGGCATCAACCGCGCAGAGCCCCCCATCAAGAGCAACCTCGGTGGCATCGGCAATTTCCAAATCTTCTCCCGCCACTGCCTTCAGGCTCGCCGGATGATCGAGCGCGGAGTGCGCTTCGTGAACATCATCCACGCGTCCTGGGATCACCACAGCAATCTCGATCCCCAACTCGCGCACAATTGCCAAATGGTGGATCAACCGATCGCCGCTCTTCTAAAGGACCTCAAGCAGCGCGGCCTGCTCGACACCACGTTGGTCGTCTGGGGCAGCGAGTTCGGACGCACCGCCCTCGGCGAGAACCGGCCCGGCAACAAGGCCGTCACCGGGCGCGATCATCACCCTGGAGCGTTCAGTCTATGGATGGCCGGAGGCGGCATCAAAGGCGGACAGGTGCATGGCGAGACCGACGACTTCGCCTGGCACGTCGTGCGCGATCCCGTGTCGATGCACGACTTCCACGCCACCATCCTTCATCTCTTCGGCCTCGATCACAAACGCCTCACCTACCGCTTCCAAGGCCGTGACTTCCGCCTCACCGACGTGCACGGCGAGATTGTGTCCGGCCTGCTGGCCTGATGCTTCACTTGGCTTCGGTCTTCGATCTGGAAAGGCGATCCAGCACGTTTCGGGTGATCTGATCGACCGCTTTGTCCTTGCCCGACAATCCGTGGGCCCAATCCGTGGTGGCGGCGGTGAAGACAGTGCCGCCCTGAGTGTAGATTCCCATGCAGGCGTTGCCGGTGTGACCGATCTCCCAACGCTCGTACCACTCGCAATCGTCAGGATGCCATCGCACCGGGCAGGTGCCCAAAACTTCGAACGACTCGGGCGTGCCATCCCGGTGTGTGGCGAAGGGAAGCCCGTCCTTCCATTCCAGTTGGCAGCCATCCGCCTCATACCCAACGATAGTGTCTTTTCCACCGAAGGCGTCGCCCTGCTTCAGACCGGTGCCCTCAAACACCCAGTGCTCCGGACGATGCACGGTGTAGGCGGCCTCTTCCCCGATGAACTGACCGTGGCTCCCGCGATAGCCACCTTCCAGAAAACCCACCCCCGTCAGTTCATTTTCGGGACGATTCACCAGATGGTGGCTCCAGGCCGTGGACAAGGTCCTGAAATCCCGCGTCTGAAAGACCGGGTCGAGATGGTAGTTCTGCTTGAAGCAGGTGAAGGACTTCCCTTCGTCCTCGCTGCGCACTTGCCAGCACACCGAGTTTCCCGAGAAAAAGGCCGCGTTGCCGCCGTCGGCGATCCAGGCTTCGAGATGATTCCGCATCGGAGCCGACCAGTATTCGTCGTGCCCCACGCTGAGAACGAGACGGTAGTTCTTGAGGAGTTCAGGGCGAAATTCGAGATCGCCGTTGGTGGCGTAGTCCAGCTCGTATCCGTTCTCTTCGCACCAGACGACAAAGGGCAGTTCCCAACGGGGAAACTGGGATCTTGGAGGTCGTTCGAAGGAAACTTTGTGCCCCTGATTCTTCGCCATCCCGCTGTAGGCATAGACGCTGAACCCGCCCCAGTTGTTGTAGGCGTTGTAGGTGTTGGTGCAAAGCTGCAGAAGCATCTTGGTGTTCCTTCCCGGTTCCGCCGCCCGCACGACAAAAAAGGCCTCGGACTCGGCGGTGCGCTTGCTGCGGTGGATCCATTTTCCGCCCGCGTCCGCAATGCGGAAAGTGACGGAGTAATAGCCGCTCTTCCAATCGGCGCCGACGGGGACGCGAAAGGTCTCCGGCCACTGGCAACCGTTGGCGGAGGCGTCCTCGGGCACCGGGAAGGACTGACCCGGAAGATCCGTCTTGCTCCACACGACGCGGTTCTTGGAGCCCAGCCGGGTGATCTCGGCCGAGAACTTCGGCGCACTCGATGACACGTGAAACGCCACTTCCTCTCCCGGCGCAACGCTGATGTCGCCAGCGTAGCCTTCGATGAAAAACGGATCGTCCCCGGCGTGGAGAATGACCGTCGCGAAAAAGGAAAGGAGCCCTCCAATCAGGAGGCGGGAGTGATGGGGAAAACATTTCATCGGTGGCAAAGACAACATCCGATTTGAAGCATGACGCAGTTTGGCGTTTGCCCAAAGCCGAAAAACTCCGTTGATTGCAGGATGGCGGTTTCAAGAATCCACGTGGCGGTCTCTGCCGGGGTGCTTGTTCTTGCAGGACACTCAGCTCGCGCGCAGCCGCATGTGA
>CAXBNA010000228.1:0-9701 GCA_963976915.1 uncultured Verrucomicrobiales bacterium | reverse complement strand
TCGGTGGCATCCGCCTCGATCAACAGGGAAGGATGCGTTCCGCGGCGCACATCCCTCTCGAACCCAACGGGAACGTGGACCACGAATTGGAGATCCCCCCGAGACAGCATTTCGTCGGCTTGCGCCTCGCTGAGGTCCGGTTCCACCAGGCGGAAGTACTCACTGGTTTGCATCCGCGCAACGATGGCACGAGAGAGCGGACCAGCATCGCCATTGACCAACCCTGTGGGCAGGTGCTTGGGGTCCTGATTGATGGCAAAACCGAAGAGGATGAGTTGCATCATCGGGATGCCCGCCATCATGCCGAAGGTGAGCCGGTCACGACCCATTTGGACGAACTCTTTTCGGATGATCGCCGCCAAGCGTGGAAGGCTAAACATTGAATTCACGGCGCGGCCTCCTTCTCCATGGGCGGTGTGGCGAAGTTGTCCCGACTGCTTCCCATGAGGTGAATGAACACGTCCTCAAGCGATGTGTGGCCAGGCTGGATGCTCGCGTCACCTCGCTGCTGCTCTTCCTCGAGTGCGCGACGGAGCTTCTCTGCGTTCTGCCCACAGACATGCAGAACCGTGCCGAATGCCGCGACGAGGTCGACGCCGTCACGCTGTCGAAGCCTTGACGCGAGCTCCACAGGATCTGGCGTGGTGACATTGAAGGTGGTGAGACCGCTGTTTTCGACCAGTGATTTGGGGCTGCCTTCAACCAGCAACCGCCCGTACGACAAGTAGGCCAGAAGCGTGCATCGTTCGGCTTCATCCATGTAGTGCGTGGTCACCAGCACCGTCAGCCCCTCGGCGGCAAGCTCATGGATCTCTTCCCAAAAATCGCGGCGAGCCTTTGGGTCGACTCCGGCGGTCGGTTCATCCAGCAGCAACAGACGCGGACGGTGAAGCATGCACGCGGCCAGCGAAAGGCGTTGTTTCCACCCGCCAGAGAGCGATCCGGCCAGTTGGTCGCGTCTTCCCTCAAGATCGAATCGGGAGAGTGTCTCAGGGACCACTTGCTTGTCTCGCATCATTCCATAGACCCGAGCGACGAACTCCAGATTCTCCCGAACCGTGAGGTCTTCATAAAGGCTAAACTTCTGTGTCATGTAGCCCACCTCGCGCTTGATCTCGTTGCGCTGGTGAAGGATGTCGAAGCCGAGGCAGGTGCCTTTTCCAGATGTGGGTTCCAGCAGACCGCAGATCATTCGCAGGCAGGTGGTTTTCCCGCTGCCGTTGGGTCCAAGGAAACCAAAAACCGATCCGGTGGGCACAGACAAATCCACACCATCGACGACCGTCTTGTCCCCAAAGCGCTTGGTGAGTCCACGAACCTCAATGGCCGCATCGACCGCTTTGCCGGTGGTGGTCATGGAATCTCAACCGTGACCGGCAGACCCGGGTGAAGGCGGGCCGCATCCTCTTTGGACAGTTTCGCTTCAACCATGAGAACCAACCGCTCCGACTGCTCCCGACTGTAGATGACCGGTGGTGTGTATTCGGCCTGATTGGCCACGCTTTCAATTCTCGCCTCGACCTCCCCTTGATCGCCGGGAAGTCTGACCTGAACGGCGTCTCCAATTTCCAATCCCGCAGCGTCAGCAGGTGAAACGAAGAACCGGGCACGCAAGTCGGTCAGTCGTCGAAGAACAACGATGGGGTGTCCTGCGGGAACCCACTCACCGGGTTCGTAGAGGGTGTCTTCGACCATCGATTTTTCGGGTGAAGTGCGCTGCAGTTGCGCTTCTCTCCACGAAGCGCTGTCTTCAAGAGACTGCAGGGCAGATGCCTCCGCCTCAAGTGCTTCGATCTGCAGGGGGCGTTGCCCCTTCGTTGCCAATGCAAGGTCTGCCTCGGCGGCACGCATTTGCTCCGTGGCCTTTGCAAGGTCGGCGACGGCAATGTCCAATTTCTCCTGAGCGACGGCCTTTGAGCGAGCGAGTGAGACCACCCTCGTGTACTCCTTTTTGGCCAGATTGAACGAAGCTTGAATGGATGCGACGTTGGCTTGGAGACGGGTTAGGACCTCCGCTCGCTCTCCTTGGGTTGCGTCTTTCGCGCGTGATTCAGCGGCCACTCGTCGTTCGCGGGCGGCAGCGAGATCCTTCTCAACAGGCTCACTCTCAAGTCTGAATAGCAAGGCTCCTGTCTCAATCGTTTGGCCGCGATTCACGGGCAAGGCCCTGAGATATCCAGCCTCCGGCGAAGCCATTTCGATGAGGTCTGTTTCCAGGTATCCCGGCAGGCCCACAGGCTCTTCGGAAGGGCTGCAGGTCGTGACAAAGCAGGCCATCAGTATGGGCAGCCCGGTGCAAATGAGGGAACGGATCTTCATGACGGCAGGGAACTCAATCAGTCCACACTCTGACGGGAGGAGCGGATAATGCCAGCCAAGTTTTGGAGTGGGGGTCGCGATGAATGCTTGGAGTGACATCTCGAGAAATCAGGGCATGTTGGATTTAGCTGTTCGCGGTGCCCTATGAAGATTCAGTGTTTCTTTCCCGACACCCAATTGTCTGAGACGGGCGACGTGGTGCTCCTCGACCGTTGGGAGGGCGATCCCAAGGCGGTGGTGTGGGTTCATCTTGAGGGTGTCGTCACCAAGGATCAGGAAAAGCTGTTGAAGGATCGATTTGGAATCCACCAACTGGCCATTGACGATGCCAAACGCGACCGCCATCCCCCGAAGCTTGAAGAATTTTCCAATGCGACTTTTCTGCTCTTCAAGGTGCTTTCGGAAGAGTCCGTAGACATCCATTTTTCCACCATACAGCTCGCTGTTTTTGTGGGAGATCGCTTTCTTGTGACCCGCACCTCCGGTCCCTGCCGAGCGATCACTCGGCTGGAGCGGGAGGTCGGAAAAGGGTCCAAGCGGCTTGCCAATGGTCCAAGTGCGTTGGCAACACGCTTGATGCGGCTGTTCATTGATCGATTTCTCGAGATCCTGCTCGGATTGGAACCTCGCTTGGAAGAGTTGGAGGAGGGGCTTTTAGCAAAGACCGATGACGAGGTGCTGGTCGAGCTCACCGGCTACAAGACCGAGTTGAAAAAACTCAGGCGTATCTTCCTCTACCACGAACAGATTCTTTCCAAGCTGTGCCACGCACCCTGCGTGGGGTTTGACGGTGAGCGAAAACACGAACTCACGGACGTCTACGAGCAACAGGAACGTGCGAACAGCCTGACGCTGCTCTACTACGAGCTCGCGTCCGATTTGAATGACGGCTATCTCTCGATGTTCTCGCATCGTTTGAACCGCATCATGCAGGTGCTCACGGTGGTGACGGTGGTGTTCGTCCCGTTGAGTTTTCTCGCGGGGATCTACGGGATGAATTTCGAGAACATGCCTGAGCTGCACTCGAGATGGGGCTACTTCGTCCTGCTGAGCGTGATGGCCTGCATCGCGACGACCTTGCTCCTGGTGTTTCGGAAGCGGAAGTGGCTGTGACTTGTGGGCTTCATGATTGTTTCATTGGCCCGCAGTGGCAAAGAAAGATGAGGGCGATGTGAAGTTTGCCCGCCCGAGTGATGGGGTCTCGCCAAAAGCGTTTACAACTTTAGAGCATCGTTGATCACTTCAAGCGCACGCTGGATGTCGTTTTCGGTGTTGTAGCCGTGAACGGAGAGCCGGATGCGGCCTGCCTGGTGCATGACGTGGACGTTGGCCTCTTCGAGGGCGGCATGGATGGCGGCAGCGTGTTCGTGCTGAAACGAGACGATGCCGGTGGGGCGCTCATCGTGCCAGGGGCACATGGGGCGAACGCCGATTTCCGCCAGACCCTGGTGCAAGGTCTTCACCAAGGGGTCAGCGTGACTTTGGATGAGGGGCACTCCGATGCTCTGAAGATAGCGCAAGGAAGCATTGAGGGCGTAGAGAGAGATGAAGTTGGGCATGCCGACAGAGAAACTGCGAGCGCCGGGCATGGGCTTGGCGTGTTGGAACCGATCCGAATCAAAGGCGTTCTCCAAGTGATACCAACCGCCTGCATGGGTGGTGAGCCGGTTCGCATTTCGTTCGGGGATGCCGATGATGCAGCCGCCGTGGATGCCGAGGGTCCACTTGTGAGTGCTGGAGATGAAGACGTCGGCACCCGGACAATCGATGACGATTCGACCCAAGGCCTGCGTCACATCGACGGCAATGATGGCATTGCGGGCAAGGCGCCGGACGGCCTCGTGGAAGGGTGCCCAGTCCAAGCGGTGTCCATTGAGGAAACTGACGAGGGAGACTTGGACGAGTTTTGTTTTTTCGTTCAGTAGGCCAACGAGATTGAGCCGCTGAAGTTCTCCATCGTCAGACTTCCAAATGCGGACCTGAGGCGGGCGGGCGGCGCGCAACCAAGGCGTGACACCTGCGGGGAAGTCGAGATCCGATACGACCACCTGATCCTCGGGTCCGAGGTCCAATGCGGTACCCAGAAGGTTGTACGCCTCAGACGTGCACGAGCAAAAGCTGACTTCACGAGGTTGGAGTCCCAGAAACTCAGCGCTGATCTCCCGACACGCTTCGACTGCCGCAAAGTGGGCGTCGCGTCCGCGCATTCCCTGCTGCTTGTCCATCCAATAGGCGTCGATAGCCTCTCCGACGCAAAGTGGCGGGATGCTTTCGGCAGCGGTGTTGAGGTAGGTTTTGTCGCCGAGGGCGGGGAATTCAGCAAGGCGAGAAGGATCAGTCAGCATGAGAGTGTGAGGAAACGGTCAAGGTGGGGGAGGGCTTCCAAAGGAGCGCCATGGCGATGACGCCAATCCAAGGTGTCAGCCCAGCAAGAACCAAGCCTGCATCATACGACTGAGTGCGATCAGCGACCATTCCGAAAAAGCTGTGCATGGGTGAGGTCACGCCCCAGACCCACATGCTGAGAAGTCCCGTGAGCCGGCCCACGTGATTTTCGGACAGTTCTTGGACGAAGCTGTAGTAGCAGGGGAAAAGCGCCAGAGATCCGGCTCCAATCAGCAGGAGGACCGCGAGGAGCGCGGGACCCTGACCCAGCATTGGGACGAGCACACTCAGGGAGGTGATGCAGCAGGCGCCACCATAAACCCAGCGCCGTGAGCGATGCGGGGTCATGCGGAAGCGCCGCACTAACCAGACGGAGAGGATGTCTGCCGCAAAGCAGCCTGCGTCGGTCGAGATGTAGTAGATGGAGTTGAAATTGAGCGCATCCACCTCCGAATAGCCGCGGCCCGTCTGAAGAAATTTCATCAGCCACACGCGGTAGATGTGCCAGACGGTTTGGGCTCCAAAAATGAGGAGCGCCAAGGCCCAGAATTTTCTGCCGATGAGGATGCGCCACAGTGCAGGAGATTCCTTTTCCCGAGTGTCGGGCTTGGTGGCGGTTGGGATATCGTTCGGGCGCATGATGGCCAACCAGAGAAGTACCCAGACCAATCCAATGCCACCCACGGCGATGAAGGCGAGTCGCCAGGAGCCCACCTCATCCGTCATCAACCACTTCATGATCTGGGGCGTGATCACCGCTCCAATGGAAGCGCCGCTTTGGAGGATGCTGTTTCCCATGGTCCTTTGCCGGTCGGTCAACACTGCGAAGGTCGTCCTCAGAGCGCAGGGCCAGTGACCGGCTTCAAAAAACCCGAGAAGCGTGCGGCAGATGAGAAGGCCCTCGTAGTCTTTCGTCCAGCCCGAGGCCACACCCATGAGCGACCAACCCGCGAGGACGGCCGGATAGAGCCAGTAGACGCGGAGCCGATCTGCGAGGAAGCCGAAGGCCAGAGAGCCTGCGGCGAAGGCCCAGCCGAAAACAAGTTCGAGGTTTCCGTATTGGGCTTCGGAGAGCTCGAGTTCCGCCGTCACGCGCACGGACGCGTTCGCCAATGTGACGCGATCCATGTAGTTGATGGTGGTGGCAAGCAATAGCAGGCCAGTGATCCACCAATGCCAACCGGCGAGGCGTGGGGCTTTCAGGGACATGCGGCGATCCTAGAGGGTGGAGTCGAGGGAAGGCTAGAACGAAAATGGTGTTGGGAGATGAATGATGAGGGATGGGGTGGCGGCGGGTGGCGTGGAAGGTTTTGGGCGGTGGAAGCGTTACCATGCCATGTCCCGATTTCTGACTGTCTTCACTTCGCTTTGTCTCTTGGCCACGGCTGCTTTTTCCAAGCCGAACATCGTCATCATTTATGCCGACGATCTTGGGTATGGCGATCTCGGGTGCTACGGTCATCCGACGATCCGAACGCCGAATCTGGATCGCATGGCGTCAGAGGGCATGCGGTTCACGGAGTTCTACTCGGCAGCGGAGGTGTGCACGCCGAGTCGGGCGGCGCTCATGACGGGACGCTATCCAGTGCGGAGTGGGATGGCCAGCAGCAAGAAGCGCGTGTTGTTTCCAAACTCCCTCGGAGGACTGCCGCAAAGTGAGATCACCATCGCCAAGGGACTCAAGGGTGCAGGTTATGCGACGGCCTGCGTCGGGAAGTGGCACCTCGGGCACCTGCCAGAGTTTTTGCCGACCAAGCACGGATTTGATTCCTACTTTGGCATTCCGTACTCAAACGACATGGACCGCGATGCTTCGGTGGGACCCAAGGGACGCGATGCCTTTTGGGAGCCCAAGGTCGAGTACTGGAAGCCGCCGCTCATGCGGAATGAGGAGGTGATCGAGCGCGGGCCGGACCAGAGAGTGATCACGAAAAATTACACGGAGGAGGCCATGAAGTTCATCCGCGAGAAGAAGGAGGAGCCGTTCTTCCTCTACCTCGCCCACAGCATGCCGCATGTGCCCTTGTTTGCGTCGGAAGGCTTTCTCGGGAAGAGCCCGCGTGGGCTTTACGGAGATGTGGTGGAAGAGGTGGACTGGAGTGTGGGGCAGGTGCTCGACACGCTGAGGGACCTTGGTATCGCCGACAACACGGTCGTGTTTTTCTCCAGCGACAATGGTCCGTGGTTGACCTTCAACGAGCAGGGTGGTTCGGCTGGTCTGTTGCGTGAAGGAAAAGGTTCCACTTGGGAAGGTGGCATGCGTGAGCCGGGCATCGCCTGGTGGCCTGGGAAAATCAAGCCGGGTGTCTGCCGTGAAATGGCGGTGACCATGGACCTGTTCACGACGAGTCTGCTGCTGGGTGAAGCGGATGTGCCGGCGGATCGCGTGATCGATGGGAAAGACATTCGACCATTGCTCTTCGGAACCGGTACCGTGGATCGTGGACCCTTCATCTACTATCGGGGTGACGAACTTTATGCCGCGCGGATCGGTCGCTACAAAGCACACTACATCACGAAGGGTGGTTATGGGAAAGAGCCTGCGGTAGAACACAATCCGCCAGTGCTTTTCGACATCGGGATCGATCCCGGTGAGTCATGGGACATCGCCGCGAAGCATCCTGACGTACTCAAGGAGATTCAAGCCGCTGTTGAAGCGCACCAAGCGACCGTGAAGCCGGTCGTGAATCAGTTGGAGCGGGTGGGGGAGTAGGTCGGACACTTGTCCGACGGGCCGACCGAAGGACATCCGCTGGCGTGCCGATGCCGGACAGGAGTATCCGGTTTACTTTTCGTCGAGAAGCTCTTCGTAGAAATTCGCAGCCTCGCAAAGTTCTGCCATTGCGGGGCTGAGGAAACGCCAATTCACCAGCGGAATTCCGCTTTCAGTTTGTCGAGCGCTTGTCTGCCATCCACCGCATCAGTCCGACCATCCCGAAACGCAGTCATGCGATCATCGGCCTCTTTTGCCCACGCCTCTCTGAGCGAGTCAGGCACCGTGGACAGACTCGTCAGAATGCGATCTGCGAGAAGTGCCCGTTGGGATTCCGGCCACTGAAAGACTTCACGTTCGAGAATTGCAGGATCCGTCATGCGGCGAAGATACCCCTCATGGTTTTGCCTTTGGAGTAGAATCTTGGTTCAAAGCCCATTCCAAGAGACGTAGAGGCGCAGGATGGCGTGGTTCAACGCACCTCCCGCTATGGTGGTGATCTGAATGACGCGAAGGAGTCGTTGGAGAGGCCACCACCCGCCTTCGAAACTCCAGAACCATTCGCCGAGGGAGGTCAGGCTCCATGCTGCAAGTCCAAGGAGGAGGAAAGCGACTTGAACCTCATACCAAGGATAGGCCCACGCACCCAACCACACAATCAAAGCGGCGCACCTGGCACTGGCTGCTACAGAAACCAAGACAATCAAAAGGCCCATCAGGCGGGCAACCAGTGCGGTCGGGGAACTTGGGACAAACATGGCAGACAGGGCTTTGTGAAGATCGTCTCAGATTCGGCCTTCCCTGCCAACCGTGAACGAGCGGTCAGTCAAGCGGCCTCAGTGACGAGGACACCCCACTCAGCGAGGTTGAAGTATGGTGGGTTCGTTGATGGAACTTGAAAAATCTGCGAAAGAATGACGCGGGAGGGTGAATCGATTTCTATTGTCCGGCCTTTTGCCTCGACGGGATTCAGGCGCACGATCACCTGAGCCTCGTCAGTGTTGTTCCTGTAGCGCAGGCGTGCCGTGTGAGTCGAGGCCTCCCATGAGGCGGTAAGGTTCTCGGTTCGGAGAAGGCCGGAGGCGCGCCATTGCTTTCGGAGGCGGATGAGGTCGTGATACCACTGGCGGGTTACGGGATCACCTGCGGCGGTGGGGCCGATTTTGGACTTGATGAAGGCGGCGGGTGAGGTGGGAGACACGACCTTGGACCAGTCGTGCTGGGGGTGTTCGGCTCGGCGACCGTTTTCAACGGCTTGGCGGAGGTTTTCTTCGTCGAAATCGACGAAGAAGAGGAAGGGGCTGTCGCTGGCGAACTCCTCGCCCATGAAGAGCATGGGGATGGAGGGGGAGAGGAGGAGCAGGGCGGCGGCGGCGCGTTGGGCTTCGGGGGAGGTGAGTTGATGGAGGCGGAGCCCGTCGGGGTGATTGCCGATGAAGTCGTGATGCTGGATGGAGCAGACGAGGGTTTCGAGGTCGATGCGATCCGGTTGGGTTTCGCGGGGCACGCGGATCTGTGGGGCGAGGAAGGTGGACTCGAAGACGTAGCCGCGCGTCAGGGCAAGCTCGAGGTCGTCGTGGGGCGTGTATTCGCGTGAGGAGCGGTGCTCGCCGGGTCGGAACTGGGCAAAGACACTGTGGAGGAAGTCATCGCACCAGAGGGCGGACATTTGGCAGCCGCCACGGGCGAGCGGGGCGAGCAGGTTAGCGTCAAAGACGTTGCTCTCGGCGATGAGGTGAATTTCGCGTTGGAGACGGCTGCGAAGTTCATCGACGTAGGCACCGATTTCGTGCGCGATGTGAGGTTTGGATTCGTCGGCGATGCAGTGTACGGCGTCGAGTCGGAGACCGTCGAAGTGAAAGTCTTCGATCCAGTAGCGGACGTTTTCGAGGATCCAGGCGCGGGTGAACTCGGAACCTTCATCGTCGAAGTTCGGCGCATCGCCCCACGGCGTGCGATGCTTTTCAGAGACGTAGCCGCCGAAGTCGTGCAGGTAGTTTCCCTCGGGGCCGAAGTGATTGTAAACCACGTCGAGGATGACCGCCATTCCGCGAGCATGGGCGGCGGCGATCAGGTCCCGAAGTTCCTCGGGGCGACCGAGGGTATGCTGGGGAGCGAAGAGGTGGACACCGTCGTAACCCCAGTTCCATCGACCGCCGCATTGCGCCAGTGGCATGAGCTCGATGGCGGTGATGCCGAGGTCCACGAGTTCATCGAGGCGCTCGATGGCCGCCGCGTAGGTGCCGTCATCGGTGAAGGAGCCGATGTGGAGTTCGTAGCTGAT
>CAXBNA010000227.1:0-9709 GCA_963976915.1 uncultured Verrucomicrobiales bacterium | reverse complement strand
TTGGAGGCGAGGGGGTGTGACTACGTACCCAAGTTGCTCGAAGTGGAGCCGGACGAGTTGACGATTGTCACCAGCAACTGCGGACGCAAGGCGGGGACCATCAGTGAAAAGCGCGCCGCTGAAATTTTTCACGACTTGGAAAAGAACTACGGCGTTCGTCATGAGGATGCCTTTGCCAGAAACATCACTTACCGTCAGCAGGACGGGCGATTCTGCGTGATCGACTTCGAGTTTGCCACGCTGGTGGATGAGCACGGACATGAGCTGCCCGGCGGCGTGAGTCTCAAACCACCTCGGGTCGAGCGGGCGGAAAGAGAGCAGAAGGCGAAAGAGGAGGAAGGCTGAATCCATGGGATCGGCAGGAGCAGGATTGACAGTCCCGACGGATTTCGAGACTCTGTGATGCATTGATGATGAACGAGGAGAATGTGCTGCCGATTGGCTTTGGGCGATCCACCCGCGAGGAAGAGCGACCCCTGGCGCTGAGGTGGTCCGCCCGGACGGACGTGGGACGGTTTCGAAAGAACAATGAGGACAGCTTTTTGGCTTTGGTGATCAATCCAATGGGGGTCCGTTTTCTCGGAAAAGAGGGGGACTCGGATGAGGTGGGGTGTGACTATATTTTTGCGGTGAGCGATGGGATGGGTGGGGCGAAGTCGGGTGAGTTTGCAAGCCGAATTGCCGTCGACAAGATCACGAAGCTGCTGCCTCAGAGTTTTCGCGTCGAGGCCTCCAATCTAGCCACGGGGCGGACGGAGGTCGTCAATGAGGTGTTTCACCGGGTGCACGAGGAGATGGAGAAGATGGGCTTTCACTACGAGGAGTGTCGTGGAATGGGTGCCACCCTCAGTCTTGGGTGGTTCTCGGCTGGCTGGCTGCACTTCGGGCACATTGGTGACAGCCGTATCTACTACCTACCGAAGGACGGGGAAGTGAAGCAGCTCTCCCACGATCACACGTTTGCGGGGTCGCAGCGCCGCAAAGGGAAACTCAACGAGCGGCAGGCGCGGAACCATCCGCAGAAGAACATGCTGACTCAGGTGCTGGGGGCAGGGCGACGGAGCGTGGATCCCCAACTTGGGGCGGTCAAAATCGAGCACGGGGATCGCTTCCTTTTTTGTTCGGATGGTTTGGTGGACGGGATCTGGGATCACGCCATCGCAGATGCCCTGAAGGATTGGGAACTGCCAACGCTCGCGGATCGCTTGGTCACGACGGCGGTGCAGGCATCCGGTCGGGACAACACGACCGCCGTGGTGGTGGAAGTTGCGTGATTTTCGGGAGGCGAAAGTGACGGCGTCGTGGTCCCGCCCCGCGTAAATGTTCTTCAATGTCTTACCACACCGTCATTCACTGGTTTCGTCGTGACCTTCGCCTCAAGGACAATCCTGCGCTTGCAGCTGCGGCCAAGCAGAGCGGGGTGGTGGTGCCGGTGTATGTGCTGAGCAACTGGAAGGGTCATCACGGGTGGACGGGAACCATTCGGCAAACGTTCCTCTGTGGTTGCTTGGAGTCGCTCAGCAAGAACTTGGATGCGATCAATTCACGCTTGATCCTTCGGTCCGGGCGAGCTGTGGAGGCGCTTCGGAAATTGATCGCCGAGACCGGGGCTGAGGCGGTGTTTTTCAACCGCGACTACGATCCGTTTGGCAGGGAGGTGGAGCGCGAGTTGGCGGCCTTGTGCTCCGAGCTGGGAATCGGATGCCATGGGTTCAAGGACCGGGTGATGCACGATCCTGAAGAGGTGAAGACGGGAAGCGACACGGTCTACCGAGTTTACACCCCGTATAGTCGGAATTGGTTGTCGATGGACAAGGAGGTGCCGGTCGCCACACCGAAGTCCTTGGGTCAACCTCCCTCGGCCGACAGATGCGCGAGCATGGATCTGCCGACAGTCGCGCATTGGGGGTTGCCGGAGTGCGCGGCAGCGATTCCTGCGCCGGGTGAGCGCGCGGCACGGGCGCGGATGAGGGACTTTGTCGAAGGTGACCGGCTCATCGAGTATGCTCAGAAGCGGAACATCCCTGCTGGCGAAACCACCTCGCGACTCGGGCAGGATTTGAGGTTTGGGCTCATTGGCATTCGCGAGCTCTTTGCCCGCTGTCAGGAACGTGCGCAGGATGGCCGTCTGAATGGAGCGAGCCGCAAGTCGGTTGAGACCTTCATCAAGGAGCTCGCTTGGCGGGAATTTTACATGGCCATTCTCTTTCACTACCCCGAGGTGTTTGAGGCGGAGTTCAATCCCGAGTGGCGTGGCATGCCTTGGCCCGGCACGGAGGAACACTTTCAGGCTTGGGCTGAGGGAAAAACGGGCTTTCCCATCGTGGATGCCGGGATGCGGCAACTGTTGGCAACGGGGTTCATGCACAACCGTGTCCGAATGATTGTTTCCATGTTCCTCACCAAGGATCTGCACTGCCACTGGCGGTTGGGAGAAAGTCACTTCATGCAGCACCTCGTTGATGGAGAGAATGCGAGCAACAACGGTGGCTGGCAGTGGAGCGGAGGTACAGGCGCCGACGCAGCACCCTACTTCCGCATCCAGAATCCGTGGACGCAGACCAAGAACTATGATCCGGACGGAGAGTACATTCGGACCTGGGTGCCTGAGCTCAAAGGTCTGCCGGGAAGCGCTTTCCTTGCCCCGCCAAAGGATGGGAAACCCATCGCGCAGGGCTACCCGGCTCCCATCGTTGATCACGGCACCGAACGCCAACGGACCTTGGCCATCTTCGCCAAGCATCGCGGGGAACGAGGGGGGTGATTTTGGCCGAGACGCTCCAGCGGTTACTTTGCGCTAGTCTCTGGGGTCCTTGCCTTGGGTTGGGGCTGCGCCGTTTGGCTGATTGAGGTCGTGACTTGGGCAATCAGTTCCTGATCGGCCTCGCTGAGTCGGGAGAGTGGCAGTACGAAGGGCTTTCCATTGACGAGGAGCCGAACCTTTTCGTCTCGGATGACGGTGGGACCGTTGGGCATCGGCGGTAGCGTGGGTTCGGGAGCGGGTTGGCCTTGGGTAATGACCTGCTCGCTCTGCTCCCAAGCGATCAGTTTGGCCAGCAGGGGTTTGCCGTCGTTGCTGGTCCATTGCCTGGGTTCGCCGAGAGCGACATAGGAAATGTGGCGGATCGTGGTTGAGGCGGACGCCTGTGGAACCGAAATGCTGGTGTCCATGCTGCGGCCGGAGATGGCGCCCGTCTTGCGGGTGGTGAAGCCAGTCGGTGTGGTGGGGACGACTTGAGCGAAGCAGCAAGTCCCCAGAATCAGGGCCAGAACCGGAACCAAGAAGACGGCTTTCATTCAGCCAAGCTACCAGAGCGGAGGGCGAACGCCCAGCGGAATTGTCGAGTCTGAGGGTGGACTGGCGGGAGTTTCACCCGCTGAAGGACTACTCCCTTTGTCGCTCCAGTTCGGCTCCGAGTCCGGCGAGCTTTTCGTCGAGGTGCTCGTAACCGCGGTCGATGTGGTAGAGACGATTGATTTCGGTGGTGCCTTTGGAGGCGAGCGCGGCGAGAACGAGGGCAGCGGAGGCGCGAAGGTCGGAGGCCATGACGGGGGCTCCTTTGAGTTGCTTGCCGCCACGAATTCGTGCGGTGGCCCCTTGGAGCTCGATCTGGGCACCCATGCGGTTCATCTCGGCGACGTGCATGAAGCGCTGCGGGAAAATGGTCTCGGTGATGGTGCTGGAGTCGTTGATGACGTTGGCGAGGGCGCAGAACTGGGCCTGCATGTCGGTGGGAAAGCCAGGGTAAGTCAGGGTTGTGATGTCAAAGCCTTTGGCGCCGCCGTTCGATGAAATGGTGATGCTGTCCTTGGTGGTCTCGAGCTTGAAGCCACAGCGCTTGAGTTGATCGGTGACGGCGGTGAGGTGATCGGGGCGGACGCGCCTTACCGTGACACCGTCGCCTGCAATGGCTCCGGCGACGAGGAAGGTTCCGGCCTCGATGCGGTCGGGGATGACGGTGTGCTCGGCACCATGGAGTTCCTTGACGCCTTGGATGGTGATGCGGCTGGTGCCTGCACCTTCGATCTTGGCACCCATCTTGATGAGGAAATTGGCAAGATCCTCGACTTCGGGTTCGGCCGCTGCTCCCTCGATGATGGTGGTGCCTTTGGCCAGGGTGGCGGCCATCATGATGTTGTCGGTGCCGAGGACGGTGGAGCCGTGCTTGCCCATGAGGTTGAGCTCGCTTCCCTTAAGACCGCCGCGTCCGGCGGACACGATGATGTCACCACCATCGACGGTGACTTTGGCACTGAGAGCCTCAAGACCGCGAAGATGGAGATCCACGGGACGGTCGCCAATGACGCAGCCGCCGGGCAGAGAGACTTTGGCCTTTCTGAGGCGGCCAACCATCGGTCCCAAGACACAGATGGAGGCGCGCATTTTCCGCACCAAATCGTACGGGGCCACGGACTTCACTTTCTCCGCCTTGACCACCACGGTGCCACTGGCGCGTTCGACCTCGGCTCCGAGCTCGCCAATGATGCGGACCATGTAATTGGTGTCGCTGAGGTCAGGGACGCGGCGGATGGTGCAGGTGTCATGGGTGAGCAGGGTCGCTGCCAGAATGGGCAGGGACGAGTTCTTCGATCCACTGATGTTGACCTTTCCTTTCAGGCGTGGACCGCCGTGCACGAGCAATTTTTCCATCGTCCTTTCTCGCGTCAGCCGGGCAGGGTGGCAAGCACGAAACGTGGCACGCCCTGAAGATCCGGGAGGACCTCCGTGGGGGTGAATCCGCTGCCCTCGGCAAGTGCGGCCGTGGCAGGGCCTTGATCGTCGCCGACTTCGAGCGCAATCAGCGACCCGGGGCTGAGCCTGGCGGGGGCGTCGATGAGGAAGCGACGGACGATATCGAGTCCGTCGGGGCCGCCATCCAGAGCGATCACGGGGTCTTTCCGGACTTCGCGGCTGAGGGTCGGAATCTCAGAGGAGGGGATGTAGGGGAGATTGCTCACGATCAGGTCGAAGGGCCCGTCGAGTTTTTCAAAAAGGTCGCTGCGCACGATGCGAAGGTGCTCGCTGAGTCCGAGGCGTGTGGCATTCAGTCGTGTGAGGTCGAGGGCATCCTCGGAGATGTCCGACAGGGTGACGGAGACGCCTGAGTCTTTCCAGATGGACGCCAGAGAGAGCCCGATGCAGCCGGAGCCGGTGGCGAGATCGAGGACGCTCTTTGGTGCTTGAGTGCCGAAGCGGCGGACAATGAGGTCGGTCAGGCATTCCGTCTCGGGCCTCGGGATGAGCGCCCGATGATCGCTGACAAACTCAAGGCCCATGAACTCCACCGTGCCGAGGAGGTGCTGAAGCGGCTCGCCATCGGATCGACGGCGGACGAGGGTCCGAAGCTCGGCAAGGGTGGTCTCGTCCAGCATCTCGCCGAAACGGAGGTACAGGTCGAGACGGCGGCACTCGAGGACGTGGGCCAGCAGGTGCTCCATGTTGAGCCGGGCCTCGTCCACCCCGTGCTTTTCCAGAAAAGTGGTTCCGGCCTTGAGGGTGTCGAGAAGCGGCTTCATTGCGGAGGGCTTAGCGCAGTCCCGCTTCGGCGAGACGTTCCTGAAGATCGCTGGCCAGAAGGGCTTCGAGGATCTGGTCGAGCTTGCCTTCCATCACTTGGTCGAGGTTGTAGAGGGTCAGGTCGACGCGGTGATCCGTGAGTCGGTTCTGCGGGAAGTTGTAGGTACGAATCTTCTCTTCCCGGCCGCCGGAACCGATGAGGTTGCGGCGCTGAGCGGAGTACTTATCGGCTTCTTCCTGCTGCTTCCGCTCGAGGAGTCGGGACCGGAGAATCGAGAGTGCCTTTTCCTTGTTCTTGATCTGACTGCGCCCGTCCTGACAGCGGACAATGGTGCCCGTCGGAATGTGGAGAACTTGAACGGCGGAATCGGTCGTGTTCACACCCTGGCCACCGTGACCGCCTGCGCGGCAGACTTCGATGCGGATCTCGTCGGCTGGGATCTGGAGATCGACTTCCTCGGCTTCGGGAAGAACCGCGACCGTTGCGGTGGAGGTATGGATGCGGCCCTGAGCCTCGGTGGCGGGGACACGTTGCACGCGGTGGACACCACTTTCGTACTTCAAGACACGGAAGACATCCTCACCGCTGATCTTGAGAACGGTCTCCTTGGTGCCACCCACGTCGGAGGGGCTGTTTTCCAGCACTTCGGTCTTCCAGCCGCGTACTTCCGCAAAGCGGCTGTACATCCGGACGAGGTCGGCGGCGAAGAGGGAGGCTTCGTCGCCCCCGGTGCCGGCCCGAATTTCGAGGAGGGCATCGCGACCTTCGAGGGGATCGGGAGGGAGGATGAAGAGCTGGATCTTGGCCTCGATGTCGACCAATTCCTTCTCCAGGCGGGGGAGTTCCTCCACGGCCATGGCCGCCATTTCCTCGTCCTCGCTCTTGGCCAATTCCTGGCTGTCGGCGAGTTCGGCACTGACCTTTTCAAAAACGTTCCAAGCTTCGAGCAGGTTCTGAATGCCCCGATGCTCGCGCAGGGTGTCGGCCGAGCCACGGGCGTCGTCGAAGAAGCCGTCGGTGGCGATCACTTTTTCGAGATCGGCAAAGCGGAGGCGTTTGGATTCAATGACAGGGGCGTAGTCCACGGGCGGAAGGGATCAGAACAGAAATGGGAAATGGAAGGGGAAAACGAGGCAACAAAAAACGGTGCCACGCCCGGAGGCGGAGGCACCGTTGATTGTGAAAAAGGGTTCTGGAGGCTAGGCGTTGAGCTTCGGCTTGGCGCGGCGAGCGCTCGTGGAGCCGTAGCGTTGAGCGAATTTGTCCACACGACCGGCGGTATCGACGAAGCGCGTCTCACCGGTGAAGAAAGGGTGGCAAGAGGAGCAGATACCAATCTTGAGGTTCTGCACGGTCGACATGGTATCGAGCACGGCCCCGCAGGTGCAGGTGATGGTCGTCTCGAAGGTGGTTGGGTGGGTATTTTCTTTCATGGCTTTGGAGGTCACGTGACTGGAGGAGGCCACAACGGCTTTCCTGCAGGCGTGAAGGGCCGTGAAAGTAGTGGATGCGGCCGGTTGGTCAATGCCTTTTTGAGGGGCCTAGATAGCGGGCATACAGGGCCTCCAGCCGCTCAAACATCCGGTCGGTGCTGTATTCCGCCTCGACCATTCGGCGTCCTGCCTGAGCCAGTTCGCGGGAGCGTTCTTTCTTTTTCAACGCTTCTTCGATGCGGTTGGCAAAGGCCTCGGCGTCATTGGTCGGGAAAATTCGTCCGGTTTGGCCATCGCGCACGATCTCCGGGATCCCTCCGCAATCGCTGCCGACGATGGGCACTTGGGTGGAGAGTCCTTGAAGCCCAATTTGGGGGATGCCCTCGTGTTTGGTCGATGGAATCACGAGGAGGTCAAGGGCTCGCAGGACTTCGGCCACGTTCTCCTGATGTCCGGCAAAGGTGACCAGGTCCTCGGCTCCCTCTGCCACGGCGAACTTGCTGAAATTTTCGACCGGCGCGCCGCCGCCGACAATGACGATGCGCAGGGGCATCCCACGGTCCCGAAGGATACTGGCCGCGCGAAACAAGAGCGCGTGGCCTTTCCACGAACGCAGGACGGAAACCATCCCGACGACGGGATGGCCGTTGTCTCGGAGTCCGAGGTCGGCTTTGGGGCCCTCGGCAGTGAATTTGGTCACATCGACTCCGGTGGCGATCACATCGATCCGGCTCTCGTCGAGCTTCATCGTCTCGATCATCTTGGCCCTGATCTTGCCGCTGGTGGTGATGACGTGGTCCGAGACGGTGGCGTAGGCATGCCTGCTCGTCTTCGGGCTGGGGTAGTCCACGTCGATGTGTTTCGAGCGGATGATGAGCGGTGTCTTGGCGAGCCGGCCCGCGATTCCGAGGAGCCAGCCGTCCTTGGAGCTGTGGGTGTTCAGCACCTCAATTCGGTTTTGGAAAAGCCAGTTCCGCAGATGAATGAGTTCTGGGATGAAATGGACCCGCTTGAAGCGTGTCGGCACCAGTTCCATCTGCGCCGCAGCCACCCGCTTGGCCACGCCGGACGTTGGTTCGGCGATCAGGGCGACTCTGGAACTCCGGTCACGAAACCCCGCCAGCTCATTGAAGACCCGGTGCTCCTGTCCGCCCCAGCCATTGGAAGCTTCCGAGTGCGCAATGCGCCAGCAGCGGCGCGTGGGGACAGAGAGAGGATCGGACGAGGACGACGACATGAGCGCCGTAGCATGCCGAAGGGGAGAAGGGGTGCAAGAAGAGAGCGCAGCCCTGAGCTTGAGGAAGCCTCTTTAGCGCGGGTGACATGTGGAGTGGAGTGTGAAATGATCGGAGCGCATGGACCAAGATTCAGACGCGTCACCCGACAGCCCCATCCTCATCGGTGGCGTGGAGAAGCGGGAGATCGTGGTGGTGGACCATGATCCTGGCTGGGGTGCTGCCTATGCGCGGCATGAGGCGATCCTGCGCAGTGCCTTGGGTTCGCGGTTGCTGTCGGTGGATCATGTGGGCTCGACATCGGTGCCAGGGCTGGCGGCGAAACCGATCATTGATATCGTCCTCACGGTGGAGGACTCGGCACGAGAGGAGGACTATTTGCCGGATCTGGAGGCGGCGGGATACGTGCTACGGGTTCGTGAACCGCGATGGCATGAGCATCGGATGGTGCGGACCCCGGAGCGTGATGTGCACATTCACATTTTTTCGTTGGGTTGTTCGGAGGTTGCTCGCAATCGGGTGTTTCGAGATCGCCTGAGGAGCCACCCGGAGGATCGCCAATGGTATGAGACGACGAAGCGGCGATTGGCCGCGCAGCCATGGGAGGACATGAATGCGTACGCCGAAGCCAAGTCGGAAGTGATTCGGCAGATTCTTGCCAAGGCGGGCTGGAAGTGAAATAAAGCTTCCGTCGGGTGCGATTACTTGGCTTCCTAACTGACCGACCATGTCTGACTTCCTCTCCCCCATTCCTCGCCGTCGTTTTCTTCATCAATCCGGTGCTTCCATTCTAGGTCCCGCCATCTTGACTCAGGCGGGTCTGTTGAGGGCCCAGGAAAAGGCTGACTCGCAGGAGACCTTGAGGATTGGACTCGTCGGTTGTGGCGGTCGCGGAACCGGAGCGGCCTCCCAGGCCTTGGGCGCGGACTATAATTCGAAGCTCGTGGCCTGCGCGGACGTGTTTGAGCGTCAGATTGATGGTTCGATCCAGACACTTTCGCAGAAATTCCCAGACCGGGTGGATGTGGCCCCCGACAAGAAGTTTGTCGGTCTCGATGCCTACCAGAAGCTCCTCGATTGCGGGGTGGACGTGGTGATCTTGGCCACCCCTCCGGGATTTCGTCCGCAGCAGTTCACGGCGGCCGTGGAAGCGGGAAAGCACATCTTCATCGAGAAGCCGATGGCGGTCGATCCCGCTGGCTATCGCGTCTGCCTCGAAGCCGTGCGGAAGTCCAAGGAGAAGAAGCTGAACGTTGTGGCGGGTTTTTGCTGGCGTTACAGCACCTCGCGTAGCGAGGCTTATGATCGAGTGTTGAACGGAGAGATCGGCCAGGTGAACAGCGTCTTTGGCACGTACTACACCGGCCCGGTGAAGCCGATGACCGAAGCCAGCGGCCGGGCTCCGGGCATGAGCGATGTCGAGTGGCAGATCGCCAACTGGTACAACTTTTCCTGGTTGTCGGGAGACAGCCTCGTGGAGCAGGCCGTCCACACGATTGACAAGGTTTGCTGGGTTATGGGC
>CAXBNA010000226.1:0-9725 GCA_963976915.1 uncultured Verrucomicrobiales bacterium | reverse complement strand
GTGCCGGGATCCGTGAAGTCGGAGCCGACACCCGCTACTCCTCCCAAGCTGAAATGGACAGTCAGGGGCGAGGTCGTTGATCCCGTGCGTGCGAAGGTGACGGAGGCGGGATCAAGGCCCTCTTCCGAGGCATTTGGGTCCGCGCTCGTTACCGTAATGACCGGGAGGTCGTCATCGAGAATGGTGAAGGTCTGGGAATCGAGCGAACTCAGTTGGCAGCCGACGGGGTTGGCAAGGGTGAGGACGAGCGTTTCAGCCGACTCGATCACGTCATCATCGACGAGCGGTAGCGGAATGACATTGACCGTCGATCCAGCTGGAAAGGTGAGTGTTCCGGCGACGAGATTGTGATCCCCGCCCAATGCGGCATCGCCCCCCGTGATGGCGTAGTCGATGCTCACCGGCACACTGCTGGCCGTGCTGAGGCTCACCGGAATGGCGACCGAGCCCGATGCCTCAGCGGCGGACTGAGTGGCCGAGGCGAAGGCGACGTGAGGCACGCTGATCCCAACATCATCGTCGAGAATGGTGAGGACGTGATTGATTCGGGACCCAAGTCGAGCGCCGAAGGAGTTCTGGAGCCTGATGACGAGGTTGTCGTTGGGTTCGTCCAAGACGTCGTCATGAATGTTGAAGGTGATGTTCTTCGTTTCCTCGCCGATGCCGAACTGAAGGATGCCGGGCATGAGATCGTGGTCGATGCTTTGGCCCAGGGCGGTGGACACTGAGGTGGTCCGCCGACGGAACTTCAACGTACTGTTTCTCTGTGAGACCACAGAGATCGAGCGGTGCCGCCAGCCCACGCTTTCGCGCGCCATGAGCCCTGCTTCAGCATCGACATCCCCGCCACTGAGAGCAGCGAGCCGGGCAGTCATGGTGAAGTCACCCGTCAGCGGTGCGGCGAGGAAATGGCCCTCATCCTGATTGCTCACCCCGATCCCGGCTCCAGAGCCAGTCAACGTGTAAGTGCCGCTGGACTCCTCATCCGTGCCCTGCGCCTGTACATAGCCGATGGATCGACCGCGCAGGGGTTCGGAGGGCGCGGGGCTGATGGTGACATTGTCAAAAGTGGCCTCCGCTACCAATCCATCCCCACGCGCAGAGACGACCAGTCCAACCAGCATTTCGGGCGGGGTGGTGATCGTCTGGTTTCCGCCAAACTGCGACCAGGAGGTGCCGTTCGAGGATTGGAAGGCTCGATAAACCGAGCCGGCCCGGGTGAGCCGGAGCCAGTAGGGGGCCTTCACATTGGAACCACTGGAAGTGGAGGTGGAACGCGGCCCTGACTCCGGCAGATACTCCACGGTGATGGGTGTCAATGCGATGGAGGTCAGGCTCACTGGAATCGAAACGGTCCCTGCGGATTCGATGACGCTCGACCCGTCGACATCAAACTGAACCAGCTGCGAGCTCGTCTCGTTGTCATTGATGTAGATCGTGGCTCCCGTGGTTCCAATCCCGTAGCCGCCTGGGGTGACGTCGAAGACGATGGTCTCGGTACCTTCAAAGGCCGTGTCATTGGTGATCGTGAGATTCACACTTGCCCCCAGCGCACCCGCAGGAATCGTCACAGAACCTGAAGGGGTCGTGTAGCCACTGCCTGACGTGGCCGAACCTGACAGAGTATAGTTCACCGTCAGGGCGCTGCTTGTGCTGCCCGTGCGGGAGACATAGAAGCGGACCGGTGAGGTCGAAGCCCCCTCGGTGAACGCATTGGCAGGCCCCGAACTGGTGCCGACCTGTGCATCGACGAAGACGGTGTTTTGATCATCGTCCTGAATCCAGGTGGAGGCTGCGGCCGTTGGCGCAAAGGTCTGGTAGGCAGGGTCGGGATCGATGGTGAGCGTGACCTCCTCAAGGCCTTCCGGGAGAGTGTCGTTGATCCGAGTGATGGCCAGATTACTCAGCACGGCTTCCCCATTGTTGAGCGAGAGGGTGACGCTGCCCTTCAATGTGGAGGTATTCAGCCCCGAGATGGTGTAGTCACTGCCCGCCGTGGCGGTGCCGCTGATCGTGTAGTGGATCGTTAGGCTGCCGGTTCCCGCCCCACGGGCAGAAATGCGGAAGTTGCCATTGGTGGCGTTTTCAATCACGCGCGAGGTGGCAATGACATCGACAATCGGTTGGTCGGACGGGTGATCGGCAATGACGAGTTCGGCCGCGGAGACTTCACCGAGGATGTAGTTCGTGGGACCGGCGCCGAGTTGCAGCACGACGTTCTCATCTCCTTCACCGATGCCATCGTGGCGGGGAACGATGGTCACGCTCGCGCTCGTCTCGCCTGCCGGAATGACAAGAACTCCGGGAAGCGCCTCGAAATCCAGGCCGTGGAGAGCAGGCACTCCTCCTGAGAGGGTGCCAGAGAGCGAGTAGTAAACCGTCAGCGGTTGGGACGTGTCACCTTCGCGCGTCACGAGAAACGTCCCTGTATCTGCGAGAGCGCCCGGCACCGTGAGATCGACTTCGGCGGCAGATGCGGCTGTGGCAGCGACCGTGACGGTCTGAACGTCGTCATCAATGAGGTCCACCGTGGCCTCATTGCTCGTGGAATCGATCAGGTAGGAGCCACTCACCGCGAGATCGAAGACAACGGTTTCCAGCGATTCAGAGAACACATTGTCGACCGGCGTTAGCTCGAGATCGGCGGTGGAAGCGCCTGCCAAGATCGTGATCGTGCCTGGAAGGACGGCATAGTCCGTGCCAGCCGTGGCGGTTCCGCTCACAGTGCAGGAGACGGTCAAGGGAGCGCCGGTGGACCCCGTGCGCGAAACGCGCACCACCGATGTAGCGGCGTCACTTTCCTTCACGAACTGCGCGAGCCTCGTCAAAGAAACGCGCGGCAGGGCGGTGTCGTCGTCGTCAATGACGACCTGAGCTTCCGCCGCGCCGGAGACCACATACCCCGTCCCGGGAGCGATCTGAAGGAGGACTGTCTCGGGCCCCTCCGCCGCCGAGTCAGCGATGGGAGTGACGTCAATTTCCAGCACCTCCGCCCCGGCGGGGATGGTGAAGTTTTGATAGCCCTGAGCACCGGCCACATATGACGGGCTGAAGGTGTAGTCCGTCCCGAGGGAGGCTGTGCCTTGGGCGGCATTGACATTGACGACGAGAGGCTGACTGCTGTCTCCTGTGCGCGTGAGGGTGAATTGCCCCGGGGTCAGACCGCCTTCGTCAGCAGCGGCCACGGTCGCAGTGAGACTGACGGCAGGCGATGGCTCGGCATCGAACTGCGCTCCATCGAAGTTGGGTGCCACGGTGATGCTGTTGTTGAACTGCTCGGAGAAAACGTAGCCGTAGAGCAGTGGGGTGAGTGTGTAGGTGTTGGAGGAAAGATTGGGAATGGTGAAATAGCCGTCGTCATCCGTGATCACACCGTTGGCTCCATTGGCCGTGATCACGACGTTCGGCAGTCCCTCGCCGAACTCCGTTACGCGTCCGGAGATCGTAAAGCGCCCGCCGCCACTGCCCACCGTGACGAGTTTCCATCGGGTGGAGGTGCCGCCCTTCATGTCCGACACCGTGCAGGCGACGACGTATGTTCCCGACGTCGGAAAGGTGCGGGAAATGACGGGGCCATTGGGTTCCACGACCTTGTAAGACGTGAGGCCAAAGTGCTGCCACGAATACGAGAGAGTGTCGGCATCCAGATCGCTCGCTGTGGCGGTGAAGGTCACCGTGCCGCCAATGGGAACGACCTCCGAAGAAGCCTCCAGCGCGAGCGTTGGTGATTGATTGCCCTCGAAGCGTCCAAAATTCACCAACACGTCCACGTAATGCGGATCCACGCTGACGCCCGTCGTGGTGATGTGGATGCCTGCTTCTTCGTCTGAAAAGGTCTGGCCCAGAGCAATGGGGGAGTCCTCTTTGTTGAAAGGAGAGCCCGGGGTGGTGTCGATGAGCTGAATGTTGCTGGCCCCACCCGAGGGGAATCGCCAGCCCAGCATGGCACCGTTCGTGATCCAGGGATTGGTGGTGAAGAGAGATCGTGACTCCAGCCAGTAAACGCGCTGGGCATCCTTGGTGATGTTGAGCGCGTAGTTGCGGGATGGAACGAGCGAGGGCTGATCGAAGGCGTGGATGCTATAGGTGCCAGTTTGGGTCACCTGTCGGATGAAGCTGTCCGGCAGCCAACGAATGCGGCTTTTGCCTTGGGCATTGTAGTGGCCTGACGGGAAACCGCCGGTGCTGCCCATGATGTCATAGCTGTGACCGTACTCATTGTTGATGCCATCGCCGATGGAGCTGGTGCCGGCCGTGTTCCAGAAGTTGGCGTGAGGGAGGCCAAAGGTGTGTCCAATTTCGTGGCCGGAGAGGCCACCGCCATCACTGCGAATCCACACCGTGCTGCCCCCCGCCAGCCCGCCATAACTGCCCGGGCCACCGGTGTGACGCATGATGTGGGTGTCGTAGTCATTGGTGTCAAAGCCCAGCTTCCGCACTTCGTCACGCGCATGGCGGTGAGACATTCCCTCGCCATCGATGTTGCCACCGTTCGCCGTGTCCTGCTGAACATACCAGGCTTCGTTGTGCGGCAGTTTCACGGGAGGCGTCACCGTGCACAGGAGCGTCAGCTTGCCGTAGGACCCCTTGGCGTAGTAATCGCTCACATCGCGCATCGTCTGGTAGGCACGCGCCTCGGTCACCGGGATCGCGTTTTGATCCGCATAGGTCACTGGCATGTAGAGAATCCGTACCACGCCAATGGAGGGAGTCGGTGCGGCGGGTAAAATCCCGGTGAAATCCAGCGGTCCGCCCGTGGCACCCTCTGCCAGTCGGATGGTGTCGTCGTAGGCCTCGGCTGCGTGATCGTGGCAGTCGCACATCACGGCCACCTCGATGGCGGACTCAAACGCCGTCGCCTCGGCAGGCATCGCAGGAAGAGGCGCCGTGCCCAACTCCGGGCAAAAGCTGACCAGCGGTTTGACCGCATTCGGGATCTCCCCGACTTCCAGCGGACGCACTCGCTCATTGGCCACCGCGAACTCCGAGTCCAGGGCCACCCCGTGAATCGAGACCCCGACCGCCCACTCGGTCGTGGCGGCGCGTTCACCAAAAACCCGCGCCGCGTACGTCAGATCGCCCTTCAACTCAGCAACGCGCTTCAGAGTGGGGCCGGACTGAGTTTCAGCCGAGGCCTGGGTCTCGGGATCTGGGCACCCATGGTAGGTCCGCAACGTACCCACGTGATTGACCCGGCGCTCCAGGAGCGACGTGATTTCCTCGGGAAGCTGCTGCCGCACCACCATCGGCACCGCCTGCGTGAGAGCCTGCTCGGGGTCAAGGGTGATCAGATCCTTGAATGCAGAGCGGCGCGCCGCCGCCAGTTCCCTGCCCCGCTCCAATAACATTGCCCGCTCATTCGCGGAAGCCCCCATCCATTGCTCAAGCCACTCGTCGAACGCGGAGATCGCCTCGTCACCCTTCGACAGCATCAAGTCCCCACCAGACGCGCCTGGAGGTCGGGACACCACTGACGCTCTCTTTTCACCCACCGGGGAAGCGACATGACTCATGGCACCCTGCCGATCCAGCACGGTCGGCGGCACAGCGGCGAACCACCAGATCAACAGCCCCAAAAGGAGCAAAGGAAGTGTGAGAGCAAGTCGGGTGCGCATGGTGTGCGAGGTTGGCCGTTAATAATTGCGCGGAGATTGTCAGAACGCCTGCGGGAAGGCCAGCCAAAAGCAACGGCCAAAATCAGGCCCCACCACCGCCCGCGATTCGCGTTTGCCCCAACGCCATCCTCATTTTCCATGCCCTTTCCGGCAGCCACCACGTCGCCGGATTCACTCCCGAGATTCCCGACGTCGGCGACCGCTGGCGCAAGGAGCTCCACCAAGGCTGGTGGGACGTCATGATCGGCCCCGGAAAAGCCATCGACACCAACCGCTACTTCGTCATCTGCGCCAACTACCTCGGCGGCTGCTACGGTTCCACCGGACCCACCTCCATCCATCCCGCCACCGGCAAACCCTGGGGCGGTGACTTCCCCTCCATTTCGTCCACCGATATCGTCCGCTCGCAGATCGCCCTCCTCGATCACCTCGGCATCAAGAAGCTCCACGCGGCCATCGGCCCTTCCGTCGGCGGGCTTCTCTCCATCAACCTCGCCACGCTCTACCCCGAGCGCGTGAAGATCATCGTGCCCATCGCCGCAGGCCTCCGCACCACCGTCCTCACCCGGCTCACCCTCTTCGAGCAGGTCATCGCCATCGAGAACGATCCGCATTTCAATCGCGGTCACTACACCGACGAACAGCGCCCCGAGTATGGCCTCGCCCTCGCGCGGATGATCAGTCACAAGACCTTCGTTCACCTCGACGCCATCGAGCGCCGAGCGCGGAAAGACATCGTCCACCAGAGCGATCAGCTCGCTTGGTACCGCGTCCGTCACAACGTCGAGAGCTACATGCTCCATCAGGGGAAAAAATTCGTCCGCCGCTTCGACGCGAACACCTACCTCCGCATCGCCGACATGTGGCTCCGCTACGACCCAGCCGCCGACGCCGCCGTCCCCGACTACGGTGCACTCTTTGAGCGCTCCGCCAAGGCCGGCCATCACTACCTCGTCTTCAGCATCGACTCCGACTTCTGCTTTTACCCCGAGGAGCAAGCCGAGATGGTCCACGCCCTGACCAAAGCGGGCGTGTCGAACATGTACATCACCGTCCACTCCGACAAAGGTCACGATTCCTTCCTCCTCGAGCCCGAGCTTTACACCCCCCACCTCCACTACGCCCTCCAAGGTCGCTTCAGCCCAAGCTCCCTGGACCGTCCGGCGCTCGATGTGGAGTAGTTGGTTCCGTGTTCAGTGTTTGACGTTCAGATCCAATCAAGAAAAAGTCGGCGGGCACCCATTCATCTGACACCTGCATCCCCCACCCGTCTGCCGTCTGCTGTCTGAAAATCTGCTGTCTCAAAACATGCTCGGCTCCACCTTCCCTCTCGATGACCTCCGGGAAGCTCTGACCCAACTCGCCGATCAAAATGTCTTCATCGGCACCTCCTCCTGGAAGTACCCCGGCTGGCTTGGCCAACTCTACGACGAACAACGCTACATCTACCGGGGCCGTTTCTCCGAAACCCGATTCGAGCGCGACTGCCTCGAAGAGTACGCCCGGATCTTCCGCACCGTCTGCGTCGATGCCGGGTACTACCGCTTCCCTTCCCCGAAGTACATCGACGGACTCGTTCAGCAGACACCGCCCGGATTCAAATTCGGCTTCAAGGTGACCGACGAAATCACCACCCGCACCTTCTCCAAGCTCCCCCGCCATGGCGCACGGGGCGGTCAACCCAACGAAAACTTTCTCAACGCTGACCTCTTCAAAAGCGCCTTCCTTGCCTCCTGCGCCCCTCACCAGGATCGCATCGGCGTCCTCATCTTCGAATTCAGCCACTTTCACCCACGCGACTTCGAACGCGGGCGCGACTTCGTCCACGCTCTCGACCACTTCTTTGAAGAACTCCCCACCGACTGGCAATACGGCGTCGAGATCCGCAATCGCAACCTCCTCCAGCCACCGTACTTCGAGGTCCTTCGGCGCCACGGCGTGGCCCACGTGTACAACAACTGGCAGCGCATGCCCTCCGTCGCCGAGCAGATGCAGATCGAAGGCAGCCAGACCACCGATGCCTTCACCGCCGCCCGCTTCCTCCTCAAACCCGGCCGCCAATACCAGCAAGCCGTCGAGTCCTTCAGCCCCTACGACCGCACCCGGGAGATCAACGAAGAAGCCCGCCAAGCTGCCGCCCAACTCACCCGCATGAGGACCGAAGCCGCCGCCAAAGCCAGCACCCAGACAAAAGTCCGCCCCAGCTTCCTCTTCATCAACAACCGCCTCGAGGGGAACGCCCTCCACACCATCGCCGCCATCCTCCAAAAACTCGGCCTGCTCAAGAAGAGCGGGATCCTCGAATAGCCTGCTCCTCGGCGGCGGGAGATCCCACTTGCCGCTTCCAAGCTAGGAGCCCCAGCCAGCCACCCCAAGACAAAGCTCCAGAGCTTGCGGAACGGCTTCTGTGAGTCGAGTTAAACGCAAGCCTTTGCGGTCTTCTCATCCTTTCTCCTTGCCATCCACCCAAAGCGAGGCATGATCCACGCCCCACCGGGAAATCCGGGGCGTAGCTCAGCCTGGTAGAGCGCCTGCTTTGGGAGCAGGAAGTCGTCAGTTCGAATCTGGCCGCCCCGACCATTTATTTGGATTTGAGATTCCAGACCACAGGTCACAGAATCCACCAATGTCCGCCCTCCACGCCTCCGTTCTCAGCGCCTTCAAGTCCATGGGCTGGGCCTATCACCCCGTGCCGGATCAAGAGGTTCTCGAAGCCGCATTCGAGGCGCACCACGGTAAAATCCCGCTTCATGTCCAAAGCTTCGACTCCGCGGGGATGATCAACATCGTTTCCACGGCTTCGTTCCCCTGCCCTGCCACGCACCGGCTCTCCGTCTGCGAACTCCTCATGAGGACGAACAAAGAGCTGACCCTGGGCAATTTCGAACTCGAGTGGGACAGCGGACAGATTCTCTTTCGCGTCACCAACGTCTTTCCGTCGCATCGCTACGATCAGAAAGTCATCGCCGGTCTCGTTCACAACGCCATTGCCGAGATGGATCGCCTGACCCCGTTTCTGGGAGAGGTCTGCAAGACGCCCGCTGGCGAACTCATGCTCCTCCGAGTTCCGGAACTTCTCCAGCGTGAGGACCTCCTGCCGCCGCCTCTCGACGTGGACGACGACGAAGACGAGCAACTCCCGTGACCCTGATTCATGAGCGCTCGATACACGCTGCTGAACCACCCCACCTTCATCGAGCCCCTCTCGAAGGAGGATCTCTATGTTCTTGAGGCGCGGGGGTCCATCGGTCGCGGTGAAATGGTCACCGATCTCCAGTCGCAGCGCTCTCACACGGTCGGAGAACTGATCGCTGGCATGCCCCCACCCCGCACGTTGGATCCCGATGCGCGCATTTCACGCCCCGCCTACCGGGAGATCCGTGCCGATGAAATTGCCGATGAAGCCGACGAAGAAGATGAATTCGACGGCGACGAATCCGAAGAGGACTACACGGAGAGCGGGGAGAAGATTCATCATCACACCCACCCATCCTGGCTAAACTACACCAAGGAGTTGTTTCTCGTCCTCCTCCTCGCAGCAGCGACTCCGCTCCTCTACCTCGTCGGCAGCCCCTTCTTTTTGGCAACCGCAGGCGCTGCCGCCATCATGCTCATCACCGTTTGGGTGGCGCGAGCCTCACGCGAGTACCTCGTTACGGAAGAGCGCGTCGAGCACATCTGGGGCCTCATCGGACGCAGTTCCCAAGAAGTCCGCATCTGCGACATTCGCAGCATCGATGTCCGCGAACGAGGTCTCATGGGCATGCTTGGTCTCGGTACCGTCGATTTTTCCTCGGCCGCCAACGCAGGCATCGAGGTCAGCTTCCGCAACGTCCGCAAAGCCCACCAGATCAAGGTCATGGTCCGAGGGCTCCAGAAATCGCAAAGTCGCGATTGACTCATTTTTCATCTTTTTCGGCAAACACCCCAATAAACTGGGGACGACCGCGTCATGCCCTCCGAACCCGCCCGCATGAAATCGTTACCCGGACCCTTCGAGGAAGCCCTGAGTCGCTATGAGCGCCCGCTCATCCGCTACGCCCGCAGCTTCACCCACGACCTCGAATCCGCCCGCGAGATCAATGACGGGGTCGGGGCCGTGTTCGCTGA
>CAXBNA010000225.1:0-9766 GCA_963976915.1 uncultured Verrucomicrobiales bacterium | reverse complement strand
AAGCAGTGGGCGGACGTTCCCAAACCGAAGGCCCCTTTCCCCGAGCCGAAGAACACCAACATGGTCGATGACCTGCCGCTGCTCTACGACCTGATCGCGCTCGCCCTCCAGACCGACTCCACCCGCATCGCCACGCTCGAGATCGGCGGCGACTTCGAGTCCCGCTACTTCGGCATCAACAAGGGCTACCACAGCCTGTCGCACCACGGCCAGTTGCAGGAGAACATCGACGGCCTCCTCACGCTCGAGGATTACCAGATGAAGCACTTCGCCCGCTTCCTCGGGAAGCTGAAGTCCATCAAGGACGGAGACGGCACCCTGCTCGACCACACCATGGTCCTGTTCGGCAGCGGCATGTCGAACGCCAACGCCCACATCAACACCAACCTGCCCATCTTCCTCGCCGGAGGCGGCTTCCAGCACGGAGAGTACAAGGCCCTGCCCCAAAAAGGCATCGACAAAAAGCCGCTCTGCAATCTCTACCTCAACCTGCTGCACAAGTTCGGCGTGGAGACGGAGCGGTTTGGGACAAGCAGTGGGACGTTGGTTTGATGTTTGACTCAATCTTTGCCTCATTCCTTGCCCAAACTCCACAAGCTGCATCCATGGAGTCCCGGCTCAGCCACGAGAAGCTGGACGTTTACCAAAACTCTGTGGCGTTTGTGGCCACCGCTTACGAACTCAGCGAGTCCTCAACCATCCGGGTGGCAGCCATGGATCAACTCTTGCGGGCGGCCGAAAGTGTCCCCATCAACATCGCCGCCGCCAACACTCAGCCCGGCAAGACATCCGAAATTCAATCGCTCGACATCGCTTCCGGCTCCCTCGCTGAGTGTGCCTCTGCCCTCGATGTTTTGGCGATTTGGAAGATACTACCCGAGGCCGGAGCTTCGGCTCAGAAGAAAGTTTTACTGGCCAACTACCGAATGCTCCTCGCGCTGCGCAACTCAAAGGAGGACCGGCTCCACGAAGACTCACCGACTTACAGCAGCGACTGCTTTCCGCACGAGAATCTCGAGTGCTACAAGGGAGCCCTGCAACTTGTTCGCTGGACGACCGATCACTTTTCACGGGACACGCTCGTTGCCCCCCACTTCAACGCACTCGATCGGTCTGCGACCTCCATCGTGCTCAACATCGCGGAAGGCAACGCGCGCAGGACTCCCAAGGACAAAGCTCGGTTCTTCCAAATGGCCGTTTCTTCGGCCCTGCGATTTGCAGCTCACCTCGATATCGTCAGAGCCAGAGGGCTCTCACCCAGCAGCGGCATCGAAAAAGGGAAAGGTCTCGTTTCACAAGTCACAGCCCAGTTGCTTGGATTGAAACGTCATTGGAATCAAATTCATGAAGATTAAGGCAAGGATTACGGCAAAGATGATGATATGGGGGTTCGTGCTCTTCGGAGCCACGTTCCTCATTCCTCATTCCTCATTCTGCATTGAGCCAAAGGCGTTCCTCAACACCTACTGCCTCGAGTGCCACGACGACTCCGTCCAAAAGGGTGATCGCCGCTTCGACGAACTGACCCTTCCCATTGCCGATGTTCACGGAGCCATCGAGACGCAGGACATCATCGACCAACTGACGCTGGGCGACATGCCGCCGAAAAAGGCGGGCCAACCCACCGTCGAAGAACGCACGGCAATGATTGAGGCCCTCACCGGCATGGTCGCCCAGGCCCGGGACAACCTCCGCAGCACCGGTGCCCAAACCGTCCTGCGCCGCCTCAACGAACGGGAGTACTTGAACACGGTCGAGGACCTCCTCGGCCGCACGCTCGCCAGCCTCGACCCAACGTCCAAGTTTCCTCGAGACCAGGCCGTCGAGCACATGGACAATATCGGCGATGCCCTCGTCACCTCCGGCTACCTGCTCGACCAGTACCTCGACGCCGCCGACCTCGTCGTCGAGAAGGCGCTCGGACTGGTCGAACAACCCGAGGTGAAGGAATGGACCTTCAACAAGAACTTCCAGCAGGGCCAAGAACTCAGCTACTCCCACGGGAAGGTTTACAAGTACCGCTACCTCTGCGTTTACGAGGTCCCCAACACCGTCAACCACGAGGGCGGCTACGCGGCCATCCACGACTTCGCCGACGGCGTGCACGCGGACGGCTTCTACGAGGTCAAGGTCCTCGCCCACGCGATGAACCGCCATCACCCGTACGACGTCGACATTTTCAAGATGGATCCCGAGGAGCCCTTCCGGCTCGGCATCGTCCCCGGCGACAAACGCGCGGGCACCCTGCACCATCCCCAGCCGATTGAACCCCAACTCGCCGAGGTCACGATGCGCGACGGCGAGCCTGAGTGGTACACCATGAACGTTTGGCTGGAGAAGGGTCAAACGCCGCGCTTCATCTTCCCCAACGGCATGGAGAACTGCCGCGGCGCCTTTGGCACCATCGCCAAGAAGTACAAGGACCAATGGCCGAAGGACGATCCCTACACCGGCGGCATCGTCGAAGCCCGGCGCATCGTTTTGCAGCACGGCAAGATGCCGCACATCCGCATCCACGAAGTCAAAGTCCGCGGCCCCCTCTACGATCAATGGCCGCCCCCCAGCCAAACGCTCGTGTTCGGCGATAAGGGCTTCAAGGAAGCCAACGCGCGCGACATCCTGAAACGCTTCGCCGACCGCGCCTACCGCCGCCCGGCCACCGACTCAGAGATCGACCGCCTCATGGCTGTGATCGAGGCGCGCAAGGCCGCCTGGCACGGACCGCGCCAGGCCGTGAAGGACGCGATCAAAGCCGCGCTTTGCTCCCCCGCCTTTCTCTACCTCGCCGAGCCCGGCCGCAACGACACCGGTCGTGCGCTCGATGCCCACGACCTCGCCTCCCGCCTGTCCTACTTCCTCTGGTCCACCATGCCGGACGCGGAACTCCGCGCCCTGGCCGACAACGGCGAGATCCTCAAGCCAAAGGTCCTGCTCGCCCAACTCGACCGCCTGATCCAAGACCCGCGCGCCGGGGCTTTCGAACGAGGGTTCCTCGACAGTTGGCTCAATCTCCGCTCGCTCGGCGACATGCCGCCGGATCGCAGCGCCTTCGGCATCTACTACGCCAAGGATCTGCAAAACGCGATGAAGCGCGAGACCCAACTCTTCCTCCATCACCTCATCGAGACGGATGGACCCGTCACCGACTTTCTCGATTCCGACTACACCTTCGCCAACAAACCGCTCGCCCATCTCTACAAGCTGCCGGCCAAGTTTGATCCGGCCAAGGCCGACGAATTCCAGCGCGTCAGCCTCAGCGACAAGCGCCGGGGCGGACTGCTCGGCATGGGCAGCGTGCTCACCGTCACCGCCAATGGCATCGAGACCTCCCCCGTCATCCGGGGCGTGTGGTTGCTCGAAAACATCCTCGGCACACCGCCGCCGCCCCCGCCCGACAACGTCCCACCCATCGATCCCGACATCCGCGGCGCGACCAGCATTCGCGACCAGCTCACCAAGCACCGCGAGTCACCCACCTGCTACGGTTGCCACCAGAAGATCGACCCGCCCGGCTTTGCCCTGGAAAACTTCGATCCCATCGGCCAATGGCGGACGAACTACCCCGCCGGGAAAAAGACCGGCCCCAAGATCGACGCCTCCGGCGAGCTCGCCCACGGGGGAGAGTTCAAAGACATCACCGACTTCAAGAAGCGCCTCCTCGAACGGAAAGAACTCTTTGTCCGCAGCCTCACCACCCGCCTCCTCACCTACGCCACCGGCCGCCGCATGGAAGCCCTCGACCGCCCCGAGATCGATCAACTCGTCCACGAGCTCGACGCCAAGGGAGACGGCATGCACACGCTGATGAAGCAAGTCGTCACCAGCGACATCTTCCGGTCGCGGTAACCCGGCCTCGCCACGCCTTACCCTCGAAGATCGATGCGTTGAAACGGTGAGGTCTGCGTGCCCGCGTGAATCGCCGCTTCGATCTGGTCACCCTCGACGGTGATGACGGCGTAACCGGCGGAGTTGGCATAGTGAAAATTCGTCACGCTCCCCCTCTCACGATCATAGATCGCTCGTCGCTCCGCTTCAGTCTCGGGCGAGTGATTGGGTTCGAGCTTCACCTGATCGGCGGTGTATTCATCCACGCCGTTCAAGACATCGCGGGGTGCCGCATCGACGGATGAGACAACGCTGCTAACCGCGAGTTGAGTGAACTGCCCGCCCCCGGCACGCCGACGGATCGCGGAGAACTTGTGGAGATGCCCTCCGAGGACCACCGCCTCCTGACGCCCCAGAATCTCCAGCAAACGTTCCCGTTTCGACGCCAAGTGGTCACCCTGATAGAGGTGCCAACTCGCCCGGGCGCCATACGGCACGACCGGTGGATGAACGGTCACAAAAAGATGATTCGCCGTTCGCTGCGCCGCCATTGCCTCCAGCCAATCCAGACTCTCGGCAGCATAGGCATCCATGAACACAAACTGGCATCCGGCATGAGTGACGGAGTAGTTCGCACCGCTGTGAATCGACCCTGGGGCCACACGCTGCGCTTCCTTCCGCATGAACGGGTGAAACACCCGCTCAAATGCCTCCCTCGCACCGTCGCCCGTGATGTCGTGATTCCCCTTCGTTAACAGGAAGGGCTTTTTCAAACCCGCATCCGCCAAAAAACTCAACGCCTCTTCGTTCTGCCTCGCCGAAAGCTCTGCGGAGCCACACAGCCCTTGCACCAGGTCTCCCACCTGAACCACAAAGGCCGTCTCATCCGAGTTTTTGGTCGCTCGTCGAGCGACCGCTCCAAGAACCTCCGGCATCACCTCCCGCGTCTTTTGGGAGTAATTTTCAATCTGGCTGCGATCCCCGGTATGATTCGCCGCCAGCCAGTCAAAGTCGTGATGTTCCAGTCGATCAAAGTGAAGATCCCCCAACAACACAAACGAGAAGCGCTTGCCTGAACCCGCCGCCCCGCGCACGGGATTCGTCGGCACAGCCATCGCCGCAGCGAGGGAGTTTTTGACGAACTGACGACGGGAACTCTGTTTCATAGAGAAGTGGGACTCCTACGCTACGCCACGCAATTCCATCCCATTGCAGCCGAGGGAACTTTGCATCGCCTAATCCTTCCAAATCGTAGAATCCCCCCCTGCCCTAACCCTTCGGAACCAACGCGATCACGTTCTTCACTCGCGTGCCCTCCTTCTTGTGCAGTTCCCGACCATCGACCGACTTGCACCACAGCCCTGAAGAAGGTCCGCCATCCAGATTCATCGCATACCTCACCGTGAATCCGGTGACCTGCGTCTGAGTCTTCAGAAAGTCGGCAAGCCCGCTCAGGGTGTTTCGTTTCGAGACACCGATTAGCCACTGACCCTTGCCATCCGTGGCCACAAAGGTTCTCGGAGCATAAGGTTCATCCGTCGTCTTCGGGAATGTCAGCGTTCCACCCCAAACGAGAATCGGGCTGCACATCACCATCTGCGTGATGCCTTCCACCTCATCCATCTCCATCGACCTCACTATGGCTGGCTGGCCGTGCCTGACAATCAGAGCACCATCCAGCGGACCCCGCTTTCCGATGTCTCCAATGGCCACGCCGTTCGAAATCTGCAGACCGTAGACACCGAAGTCCGGCATCTCAAAGTAGCCACCGTTACAACCCGCGGGCGCTCCCACACTGCGAAGCAATTCGGGCAACCCCACCGCTTCGGATCGTTCGCCCTGTCCGATCACCACCACATCAAACGCGCTCTCAGAGAACCGCACCAAGGTCATCTCCGTTTTCTCTGGCGACTCCACATTCCAAATCTCGACTGTGGCTTCGCCACCCAAATCACCCGGCGCATGTGCTCTCTGAGTCATCCACTCCCCAGCTACGACCCTTCCCGTCCACGAAAGCGACAGTGCAACAAAAACCAGAGTGCAAGAGTTTTTCATTCTCCCTAAGATTGCGTGACCAACCGCCTGCTGAAAAGCCCGGACTTTAGGTTCTCTGCGCGCCTCCAAATCTTTCCTCGAGCCTTCTCCATCGCCAAATCCGACACACCTTTCGCGTGTCCTTGAATAGCCAATGCACGCCAAACGCGTCACCATGCATCGACAGTCGCGACACCCTCGCTCATTTCGATGCTACGCCACGCTCTCATCGCCCTCGCCTTTCTCATCAACGCCGCCACGGCACCACTGATGGCCTCGACCTCGCCCGTGACGGTGGACTTCACGATGCGCGATTCCTGGGGCACCGGCTACGTCACCGACGTCGTCATCACCAACACCGGCGCAGAAGACATCAACGGCTGGACGATTGCCTTCGATCTGCCAGTCACCTTCACGAATTTCTGGAACGTCGTCGAAGGAGCCTCCACTGCCACACGCAAGATCTTCACCAGCAACGCCAGCACGGCACTGCTCCGCGCGGGCAGCACACGGACCTTCGGCTTCGTCGCGGAGGGCGACCCCGCGGTCACGCCTAGCAACATCCTTTTCAATGGGTTCCCGCTGCCGGGAAGTGCGCCTGTTCTCGTCATCTCTGACGCCGAATTCTACGAAGGGCATTCCCCAAATACGATCTCGATTCCCGTGATTCTCACCGGCGGACTGGACTCCACGGTCACCGTCGATTGGTCCACCGCTGACGGCACCGCCCTGGCCGGAGTGGACTACACCGCCGCCAGTGGTGCGCTGGTCTTCCCTCCCAACTCGACGGAACAGTCCATCGCCATCGAGATCTTCGGAGACACCTTGGAGGAATCCGACACACGCTTCCGCATCCAACTGAGCAACGCCCTCGGTGCGCCAATCGCCGTCGGCGCGGCATCCGTCACGATTCTCAATGACGACCTCATGCCGGGATTCTCCGTGGCCGATGTCTCGGCGACCGAAGCCGATCCTGCGACGCCTCAGACGATGACCTTCCGCGTGCAGCTCGCACCGGTCTCGGACGCTCCTGCCAGCATCGCTTACGCCACCGCCGCCCTCAGTGCCTCCGCGGGCATCGATTTCACGTCCGCCTCCGGCACACTCACTTTCGCAGCGGGCGAGTCTGAAAAAACGGTCTCCGTCACCATCCTCGGCGATGACGAAGCCGAGCTCACCGAAACCCTGTCCCTCAACCTCACTCAGCCGGTCAATGCCATCGTCCGCCGCGCCTTTGCAACGGGTACCATCATCGACGACGACAACCCCACCGGCCCTGCAGGCAAACCAATGACCGGCAGTTTCAACTACGCCGAGGTGCTCCAGAAATCGCTCTACTTTTTCGACGCCCAACGCAGCGGCGACTTGCCCGACAACTTCCGCGTGCCATGGAGGGGCGACTCCGCCCTCAACGATGGCAGCGATGTCGGCATCGATCTCACAGGCGGCTTTTACGATGCGGGCGACCACGTGAAATTCGGCCTGCCCATGGCCTTCAGCCTCACCATGCTCGCCTGGGGCGGTGTGGAAAACGAAGCCGCCTACGTCGAGACGCGCCAATGGCTTCGCCTCCTCGACAACCTCAAATGGGGCGCGGACTACCTGATGAAATGCCACGTCCGCCATCCCGACGGCTCCACCGCCGCCTTCTACGGACAGGTCGGCAATGGCGACATCGATCACGCTTACTGGGGCCCTGCCGAAGCGATGAGCATGAGCCGGCCTGCCTACAAAATCGATGAGGCCCATCCGGGCAGCGATCTCGCCGCAGAAATCGCCGCAGCGCTCGCAGCCACGGCCATGGTGTTTCAATCCAGCCAGCCAGCGTATGCGGCGGAGTTGCTCGATCACGCCGAGGCGCTCTACGCCTTTGCCGATGCGCATCCTGGCAAATACAGCGACTCCATTCCCAACGCCGCCAGCTTCTACAATTCGTGGAGCGGTTGGCAGGACGAGCTTGTCTGGGGCGCCCTCTGGCTTTACCGCGCCACGGGAGACACCGCTTGGCTCAACAAAGCCAAGCTTGAGTATGCTTCCCTCAACAGCACCACCACCTACAATTGGGCGATCTCTTGGGACGACAAGTCCTACGGCTGTTACATCCTCATGGCCATGCTCGACGGCGGTGCCATCTATCGCACCGATGCCGAGCGCTGGCTCGACTACTGGACCATCGGCGTTGGCGGACAAAGCGTCACCCGTACTCCCGGCGGCCTCGCCTGGCTCGATCAATGGGGGCCCCTGCGATACGCCGCCAACACCGCCTTCTGCGCCCTCGTTTACGCGGATCATGTCAACGATCCCGACAGTCGCTACAGCGACTTCGCGAAGCGCCAGATCCGCTACATGCTTGGCGCGAACCCCGCCGGACGAAGCTACGTCTGCGGCTTCGGCGTCAATCCGCCCCTCAATCCCCATCATCGCAACGCCCACGGCTCTACGACGCAAAGCATCGCCGAGCCAGCCCTCAATCAGCACATCCTCTATGGTGCCCTCGTCGGTGGACCATCATCCGACGACAGCTACATCGACGACCGCACCGACTACATCCGCAACGAAGTGTCCATGGACTACAACGCCGCCTTCACCGGTGCCATCGCCCGACTCTACAGCGACTTCGGCGGCTACACGGTGGAGGGGCTCGACGAAGTGCCGCCATCGGATCTGATTCTCCATGCCTCCATGGATGACTTCCCCACCGGGCCCAAAACGGATGACGAATGGAAAGCCCTCTGGCCCGGCACCAAGTGGGCCAATGGCCCCGACGAAGGCCGACTCCAGGTCGATGACCAGATCGCCTACACTGGCAGCGGCAAGGCTGTGAAGATCCTGTATCCACAAGGCGGTCAGCAGTCCGGCGGCAGCGGCTCCCAGTGGTTCATCGACATTGGCGGAGAATACGAGGAACTCTACATGAGCTACTGGGTTCGATTTGATGAAGACTTCGACTTTGTCCTCGGCGGCAAATTGCCCGGTTTTGGCGGAGCCGTCTCGTTCGACGACCGCACCCACGAGTGGTCCGGCCGGCTGATGTGGCGGGAGCAAGGCAGGGCCGAGTTCTACATTCACGTCCCTGCTGACAACGACTTCGATCCCGGCGACCGCTTCTGGTGGAACACCGAAGGCTTTCAAGCCACCTTCGTCCCCGGCCGCTGGCATCACATCGAGATCCACATGCGCATGAACACGCCCGGCCAGCATGACGGGCTCGCCGAAGGTTGGTTCGACGGCGTCAAGGCCGCCCACTACCCAACGTTCTACTTCCGCGACACCCCCACGCAATCCGCCAAAATCGCTTGGGTTTTCTTCAGCACCTTCTTCGGCGGCAGCAGCAGCGACATCTGGCAGGCGCAGAAAGACGAGCACGCCTGGTTCGACGACATCAAAGTCTCCACCTCCCGCATCGGCTACCCCGGTCTCCCCCTCGATGTCGATGCCGACCGCCTCCCCAACGACTGGGAGCTCGCCTACTTCGGCGACGAAACCTCCGCCCGCGAATCCGACGACAGCGATGGCGACGGCGAGAGCAACTACCGCGAGTACATCGCCGGAACCCATCCCAACAATCGCCATGATCGCCTGAAGACCACGCCGTCTCGCGTGACCGACGGCCAACTCGAACTCCGAGTCGAAGCCAAAGCCGGACGCATCTACCGACTCGAATCCACCACCGACCTGGAAACCTGGACCACCGTCACCCAAACCGGTGTCCTGACGGCCAACCAGACCCTCTCCTTTCCCCGCCCCATCGCGACGATTCCCACCTTCTACCGCATCGTCGTGCTGATGCCCTGAGCCTTCCTCACTCCATGCCTCGCATCAGGTCCAGGAGATAATCCCGGGAGCGGGACGCTCGCTCGAGCATGCTTTCGACGGATTCCCCTTCTCTGGACGATAGCTCCAAGAT
>CAXBNA010000224.1:0-9822 GCA_963976915.1 uncultured Verrucomicrobiales bacterium | reverse complement strand
CTCACCGTCACCTGCGTCGCAGTCCCGGAACTGCTGACCGAACTCGCGACACGGCTGTAGCCCAAATTCTGCGTCGCATCGGCGATGTTCTGCGAGAGGTAGAAGCTGGTGCCGTCAATGACCTCGACAACATAGGCAGATCCTAAAATGTCTCCACCCGCGACGACATCACCCGTTTTCAGCCCCGCCGTTCCCGGCACCGTCATCGTGGTGGCAAAGATCGTCACCCCCGAACCAGGACGAAAGCCGCCGAGCAACGATTCTGACGGCGGGTAGTAAAGGAAGTTGTAATCGCCGTCGGCAATCCGGGTGCTGTAGGGCGGCGACTGTCGCGTGCCGATGACGACATGCGTGCTGTCGATCACGCTCAGCACCTTGCCATTAAATCACGCGCCCTCTGATGCCGTCAGCGTTCCTCCCGCCGCAATATCCGCCGTGCTCGGCAGCGTCACGAGCGACACTTGATCCACACCACTCGTCACACTCGTCGAGTTCAAGAGTCCCCGGTCATAAGACAAATCGTTCGTCGCATCGGCAATCGAATCCGAGAGCAGCAAACGTGTGTCATCAATGAGCGCCAAAATCGTCGCCGTACCGCTGATGCCCGGCCCACTGACATTCGTGCCCGCCGCCAGTCCGACCGTGCTCGCCACCATCACCGTCGTGAGCGGCGCAGCCGCCGTGGAGCGCACGACTTTCGCCCCAAAACTCAGATCCTGAGCTCCATCTGCCAGCCCCACGGAAACCTTCAACTGCGTGGCATTGACGATCTCCCTGATCGTGGCCGAAGCACCGATACCGGCACCACTGACCGTGTCGCCCTTCGCCAAACCCGCCGTGCTCGGCACCGTCACCAGCGTGGTGGAAGGATAGCCGTAACCCGCATCGCCCACGGTGATGCTCGTCACCACGCCGCCGCTCACTGTGGCCGTCCCCGTCGCCACCGACCCGACCCGATCCAGTTGCACATCCCCCGCCCACAGCCCTGCCAGCGAGGCTTTGTTCGCCGTCACCGGCATGTAGATGTCCATCAGATTGCTGCTCCCCGTCAGCCGCAGCAGCGAGGCAAACAATGCGTCATCCGCCGCACCTGTCATGCTGGCGTGGCCGCGATTGACGCCGAAACGCAGTTCCACGGTGGACTGCGGCCCGATAACCACCGTATTGTTCGCGCCGGTGATCGGATCGTCGTAGTTCCAGTCCACCCCGACGATTCTCCCCAGCGTCAGAGGCACCGCGGCCTGAATCGCCGTCTGACCCGCTGGCGGCGCGGCGGACGCCGATTCCGCCATTGTCAGCGTGACCGGGGCCGCCGTGCGATTGCGAATCAGCGCCGTCACCACCGACGCCGTTTTACCAAAGGCGATGCCACTCGGGTTCGACAGGCTAATCTCCAGCGGCGCATAGAAATCGCCCACGACTTGAGATGAAAACCAGTAGGCCTGGTTGCGTTCCAGCGTCTCAAAGGTCGGCGAAAAAATCTGAAGCGGGTTCGACGGCCCCAGATCGCCCCCAACGTATTTGTAGACCTTCGTGTTCGCCGCAATCGCCGCCGGGAAGGTGGCGAAGTAGCTGCTGAATTTCGGATTGCCGCCGCTCGTCTTCGCGGGGAAGCCCAGCAGATTCGCTCCCGTACGCATCCATGTGGTGCTTGGTGGCAGCGGCCTCTGAACGATCGACACCACGGCATCGGCACTGCATTTGACCAGGTAACCCGCCTGTCCCTTCAACTCCGACAGTGTGTTGCCCGTCGGAGCACCACGCACCCACCGCGCCCACTCAGGCGTGCCCGCTGACGTGATCAGTGGAGTCTCCGTGAACTGCACCTCATTTGGATTCGGATTCCAGCGCCAAACCTCGTCGATGTTCGTGGCGGGTGCCGAACCAAACAAGACTTCGGGCATCGCATGCACCGCCTCTCCGTGCAGGTAGATCGCATTCCAGCCGAGCTTGAGATCGTAGGTGACGCTTTGCCATTGGGCGTGGAGAGAAATGAGGAATGCCAAATTGAGAATGACGAAGAGCCCGATGCTCTTGGCTATGGCTAGTTGGCGATTGGCAATTGGCTTCATGTCTGGTGTCTGCTGTCTTCTACCTCACAGTCAGTCGGTAAAATTCCTTGGTGCCGGTCGTCGGCGTGGCAACGGCGGAGAGAATGCCCACCTCCGTGGCACTGAAACTGGTTTCCCCCGCGACAGCGGAACCAATGGCAAAGGGCACCCGCGTCCAGGTTTTCACATCACTGCTGCGCTCGATCGTGTAGGTCTTGCCGGTGATGGCGTAGAACTCGAAGCGCACGCCCGTGTCGGACTTCTCCATGATCTGCAGGTCGAAACGCTCCGTCGCATCCCCCGCGAAGGTGCCCGCGAGATATTCGAGGTAGTTGGTCAAGCCATCGCCATCGAAGTCGCCATTGCGGTCAATGAGGTGAATAGACCAATCCCCATTGCCGTCCGGATAGTGTCCCGCTTGATACAACTGCCACTGCTCCCAGATGTCCGGCAAGCCGTCGCCATCGCTGTCCTCCCCAAGGTTGAGGTCCAAACGCACGCGTTCTCCGCCCTTCCCTGCCGTCAGAGTTCCCGCGACCTCAATGGGATAGAACAGCGCTCCGTTCATCTCGACCACGAGGCTGAACTGCCCTTGAGCCGAGAGCGCCTTCTCAGAGTAAATCGTCGTGCCACTGCGATTCGCATCGATGCGGATCTTCAACTCGTAGCTCTGATCGAGTTGCAGGTTCGTGATCGGCGTGCACCCAATCTCAGCGTCATCCCTCAACAATACCAGCACCGCCCCTTCTGCGGTGAGCGTTTGCCCTACCTGATCCCGCACCATGCCGTAGAGGGTGTAATACGGCGCCGGCGGAAAGGCCTGAAGGGGCGCTATCGGGAAGAGAAGCAGGGCAATGCCCCACGCAGTGGATGTCGTCATTATCTTTCCCGAAGGGTTCAGATTGATCTCGAAGTCAATTCAACCCGGCAGAGCACCATAGCGGTGTCGCGCGAAAAAGAAGCCACCCCACCCATGAACGAGGCAATCCCACTTTGATCGCTAAACTCAGTAAATCCAGAAACATTTTAGTATTTTTGCCAAGACCGTCTTTGAGGCTGAACGAATACCACCCAATACGCCCGCCGCCCCTGCTTGGCATGAATACCTGCTGTTGCCCCACGATTGCCCTTTGATTCTTCAGCAAACCGGCGATACTCCAGCTCCCTTCCAACCCGACCCGACCCGACCACCCGAACATGGATAAAACCGCCCCTACTCCACCCAAATGGACCGTCCAAGACAGCGCCGACATGTACGGCATCGAGGAATGGGGAAATGATTACTTTGACATCTCTGCGAAGGGTGAAGTCACTGTCAATCTGAAGGACGGCAAGAAGCGCCGCGCTGTCAGCCTTGCCCAGATCGTCAAAGGTCTCCGTGAACGTGGCACTCAGCTTCCGGTTCTGGTCCGGTTTGGCGATCTCCTCCGCTGGCGCATTGACGAGCTGAACCAAGGCTTTGCCAAAGCCATTGAGGAGGCCCAGTATCAGGGAGTCTATCGCGGCGTCTACCCAATCAAGGTCAACCAGCAGCAGGAGGTCATCGAGGAGATCACCCGCTACGGTCGCAAGTATCACTATGGGCTCGAAGCCGGGAGCAAGCCCGAACTCATCGCTGCGCTTGCCTACATGCACGACCCGCAGGCCTACATCGTTTGCAACGGCTACAAGGACGAAGAGTTCATCGATTTAGCGCTCTACGCACAGAAGATGGGCCTTCAGGTCATCATGGTGCTCGAGATGCCAACCGAGTTGGATCTCATTCTGGAACGCTGCAAGAAGATGAATGTGCGCCCCACTCTCGGAGTGCGCTTCCGTCTCTCCGCTGAGAGTGCTGGCCATTGGTCCGGATCCGGCGGCGACGCCAGCGTCTTTGGTCTCAACATCTCCCAACTCATGGGCGTCGTCGACAGCCTGCGGGAGAAGGGCATGCTCGATTGCCTTCGCATGTTGCACTACCACCAAGGCTCCCAGATCCCCAACATTCGCGCGATTCGACAAGCCGTCACCGAGGCGACTCGTGTCTATGTCGGTCTGGTCAAAGAAGGTGCCCGCATGGGCATCCTCGACTTGGGCGGTGGTTTGGCCATCAACTACGACGGTCTCAAGGGTGCCTCAGCCGGCAGCAGCAACTATGGCACCCAAGAGTACTGCGCTGACGTCATCGAAGCCATTTCCGAAGTCACCGCCGAGGCCGGAGTTCCTCATCCAGACCTCATCACGGAATCCGGCCGGGCCATCGTTGCCTACTACTCGGTGCTTGTGATCAACATCCTCGACGTCAACCGCTTCCAGCCCAAGTCGACCGCTATCGTCCCTGAGGATGCGCCCCCCATCCTGCTCAATCTCATCGATCTCTGCAACGACACGCGCAATCGCAGCAAGCCGCCCGCCAATGATCGGCTCCAGGAAATCTACAACGACGCTGTCTACTACCGGGACAAACTCCGGAGCGAATTCAACTACGGCAAGGTCAGCCTTCGTCACCGCTCCATCGGCGAGGAATTGTACTGGGAGATTCTGAACTGGGTATCCGCTGTCTCGCAAAAGCTGGATCAAGACACGGACCAGATGGATCGCATCGGCACCGTGATGACCGATTACTACTACGGGAACTTCAGCGTTTTCCAAAGTCTGCCTGACCTTTGGGCCATCGACCAAATCTTCCCCGTCATGCCGATTCATCGGCTGAAGGAAAAACCCACCCGCATGGCCGTTCTCTCGGACATCACCTGTGACAGCGATGGCAAGATCGATCGCTTCTCGCACTCTGAAGAAATCCGCAACAGCCTCCCACTCCACGATCCTGACATTGATGGGGGCGAGGAGTACATGCTCGGCATCTTCCTCGTCGGGGCGTACCAGGAAACCCTCGGTGACCTTCACAACCTCCTCGGCGATACCAACGTGGCCAGCGTCCACCTCGAGAAGGGCAAGATCCAGTACAGCCACGAGATCGAGGGTGACTCCGTGAGCGAAGTCCTCACCTACGTCGAGTACGACCCCAAAGAAGTCGTCAAGAAGTTCCGCTCTCTCGCTGAGAACGCCGTCTCAAGCAAACGCATCACCGCCGGAGAGCGCCGCGAGATCATGAGCGCCTTCGAGGACGGCCTCCGAGGCTACACCTACTTCGAGAGTTGATCGGACAAGGATGCGAACCGCGCCCTTCACTTTGCGAGCGCTCTCGCCTCTGCATCCAGCTTCGCAGCTTCCAGTTCCGCTTCTTTCAGCGGCAAGCCGGGTTTGACCCCGGGGCGCTTATGCCCCGTCTCACTCAGCCATGCGTGATGGAGTAGATCCTGTTTTTTGAGAACCCGTTGGAGGATCTCCCTTCCCTTCGGATGATCAATGCCTCCCTCTGGTGTCAGGTGCAGACCCCAAAGTTTCAGTATGGGTCCCGCCATCACGGCATGTCCCTCATCACCAGGATGAACGCCGTCCCTGCTGAACGAGAACTCAGGATTCTGAGACCGATGTGCATCCAGCGCACTCATCATCGCCGCATGCACGTCCAGCACGTCCCAACCCTCGGCCTTCCGGCGCGACATCAGCCATTCGGAGTAGTGATCCAAGACCGAGTTGTAGCCCTCAAAAGGCTTGGGATACGCCTCAAGCCCCGCAGGCAAGACCCTCTCTGCTATCGGAAGCGGATCAAACACCGGCGGAGTCAGATGAATGATCCGGGCACCCACAGCAGCAACCTTATCACGCAACCGAACCATGCCTTCCTGATACGCACGAGTGCGCTCCTCTGAGAGGGGCAAGTAAATGCCATCATTCATTCCATAGCAGGCAAACACCAACTCGGGTTTGGTCTTGGTGAGAATGCGATCAAGCCGCTCATGCAGATCCGGCCTTGGAAACTTCCCGCCTGCATGCCCTTCCTCCGACAGACCTGACACGGTCTCACTCGAAAGCCCCAGATTGAGAAAGCTCTTTTTCTCGTCAGGATGCGCCGCGATACTCGCCGCCTCAATCAAAGCCACATAGCGTCCTCCATGCGTGATGCTGTCTCCAAGAAACAGAATTCGATTCTCCGCAGGCAACTCCGCAGAGCATGGGATGGAGGAACTCGATAGCAGAAGGCCGACGACCCATAGGGAAAGACATTTCATGGATGGATTAGAACGGCAGACTCCGTCCGCAACAAGATGGAATTGACAGTTCGTGCACGATCTCACGTACTGCTCTCATGAAGCGAATCGCGGGCCTGAGTTTCCTCTTCCATATCATCCTCACCCTCTCAACTGCGGCTGCCGCGAAAAAAACCAACGTCGTTTTCATCCTCACGGACAATCAGGGTGCATGGACTCTCGGCTGCTATGGCAATCCGGATATTCGAACCCCCCACATTGACCGACTCGCCAAGGAGGGAATCCGTTTCGACCGCGCGCTAAGCAGCAATCCAGTCTGCTCTCCAACTCGCGCCACCTTCCTCACCGGACTCATCCCCTCTCAACACGGCGTCCACTGCTTTCTCGACCCCAAGTACATGATGGGCCCCGAGGCCTACAACACCCTCGACGAATTCACCTCTCTTGGAGAAGTGCTGCGCGATGAAGGCTACACCTGCGGCCTCAGTGGGAAGTGGCACCTTGGGGACAATCTCCATCCCTCGGAAGGCTTTTCCTTCTGGGTCACCAAGCCCGACGGCAGCACCCGCGAGTTCACCAACCAATCCATCATTGAAAATGGCGAGGTCAACGAAGTGGCGGAGTACACCACCGAGTATTTCACCAAACGCGGTGTCGAATTCATCGAGGCCAACAAAGACCAACCCTTCTGCCTCTTCCTCGCCTACAACGGTCCTTACGCCCTCGGCCCCCTCCTCCTCAATGAGTCGCCGAATCGCCACGCCGCTTATTATGCCGACAAGGACCTCCTTTGCTTCCCTCGCGACTCGATGCACCCCTGGCAGTTCAACAACAAGGACTACCTCAACAACCCAGTCTCCATGCGCCGCGTCGCCTGTGAAGTCAGCGGTGTCGACGACGGCGTCGGCGAGATCATGGACACCCTTGATCGACTTGGACTCGCCGAAGACACGCTTGTGATCTATGCCGCCGATCAAGGTTGGATGGGCGGCCAAAACGGCCTCTGGGGCATGGGAGATCACACGCGTCCGTTCGGTGCTCACGATCTCATGATGCAGATCCCCCTCATCTTTCGGCACCCTGCTGCCATACCCGAGAGCCAGACAACCGACCTGCTGGTCAGCAATTACGATTTCCTTCCCAGCGTGCTTGCCCATCTTGGACTCGGAGACAAGATGCCCACTCAACCCAAGTCCCCGGGACGCGACTTTTCCCCTGCTCTCCGAGGAGAGCCCGTGTCGTGGGCGCAGGATAACGCCGTCTTCTACGAATTCGAAAACACCCGCGCCATCCGAGCCGAACGTTCATCGTCATCCAGACGGCCCCCACGAACTTTATGACATGGAGGCGGATCCGCACGAACGCTTCAATCTTTACGGCCAGCCCGGCATGGCAGAAATCACGGCCCAAACGAAAGCCAAACTCGACACCTTCTTCGACACCCACGCCGATCCCAAATACGACGTCTGGAAAGGCGGAGGCTCCAAGGCGACGCTCTTGAGCACGCGCAAGCCTCGGGAAAAATAGAGAAATCTCGGGTTTCGTTCGGATTTTTTGAACAATCGCGAGGTGAGTTCGGTCAAACCGAACATCCACCTTCACGGTTATGATTCCTCTGAACCACCTCTTTCCGAGACGAAGGTTGGGGTCGGATTTTGACTCCAGCCACGAGAGCGACCGTTCTCAGACCGAACGGACCCCATCGCAGCAGCGGATTGGTCTTGCCCTCTCGAGCGGTGGTGCACGAGGGCTCGCTCATGTGGGTGTGCTTCAGGTGCTCGAAGAGAGCGGGATACCGATTGCAGTAATGGCCGGTTCCAGCATGGGAGCCTACGTGGGTTCCCTGTACGCCGCCGGTCTCAGCGGTTCGCGCTTGGCTGAACTCGCCGCAGAGATCAACGACCGAAAAGCTCTGCGCCGCTTGCTGGACTTCGAGATTCCTCCGAGCCGGGGATTGATACGAGGCGAGAAGATCCGCCAGCACTTGGAGCGCGATCTGGGTTCACGAACCTTCAAGGAGCTGAAGATTCCCATGTTGATTGTGGCCACCGATTTGGAGGCTCTGGATGCTCACGTTTTCAAGACAGGACGGGTCTCCGACGCAGTCCACGCAAGTTCCGCGATTCCCGCCATCTGTGTGCCGGTCGAAATGGAAGGTCGCAGCTACACCGACGGGGGGGCTTCGGAACCCCTTCCCGTAAGGCTGCTTCGCCAGCACTTCCCTGTGGACCACGTCATCGCTGTGAACGTCATGCCCTCTCCAAAAGACTTTTCCGTCGCCAACGACCTGACCTTCCGGAAAACGCCGGATCAAATGACCCACTCCATCTTCCGTGGCCTCCGAAGGATGTTTCGCTCCGTCAACCTCCTCGCGGATGGAAACGTCATGGACACGTTTCGACGGGCGCTCATGGCGGCCCAGCTTCGGCTGATTGCCAAAGAAGCCGCCGCCGCCGACGTCGTCATTCAGCCACGCTTCAGCCAAAGCACCTGGCACGATTTCGAGAACTTCGATGCCTACATCGAAGCAGGTCGAATCGCGGCCACCGAAGCTCTTCCATCCATTCGTCGGCTTTTTGAAGCCGACGCCCAGCAAACTCAACCCACCTCCAACCATGAAATGGCACCGCACTCATCCCGTGTGGGACAACACGCCGCCTGAGATCTGGCACACTTGGCAAACACGTCGTCTGCGCCACTATCTCGCCACCCGCGTGCTGCCTCACAGTTCGCACTACCGCAGCCTCTTTGCCGAGCACGACTTCGAACCCGGGGACCTTCACACGCTCGAGGATTGGTCCTACGTTCCGATGACCAGCAAGTCAGATCTCACGGTGCCACCCGATCAACAACGCGGCTTTGCTCTCATCCCCGACCCTGCCACTCTGCGCCGCGAACCCGAGACGATTTTTCGGGCCATGCTCAAGGGTCCGAGTGCTGCAAAAGCGCACGCTGAACATGAATTCCGCCCCGTCATGCTCACCAGCACGACGGGCCGATCCTCGGAACCGGTCCCGTTTCTATACACCAAGCATGACTTGAACAATCTGGAAATCGCGGGGCGTCGCATGATGGAAGTCGGGGCCAGCCAGCAGGACTTCCGCCACGTCAATCTCTTCCCTTACGCCCCCCACCTTGCCTTTTGGCAAGCCCATCACGCCGGACTTGGATTCAACACCTTCATGGTCAGCAGTGGTGGCGGTAAAACACTGGGGACGGAGGGCAACATGAAGTTGATCGACCGGATCCGTCCCGAGGTCGTCATTGGAATGCCCACCTTCATCTACCATCTTCTGCTTCAAGCTGTTGCTTCAGGCCGCAAGTGGCCGCAGTTGAAACGACTTGTCCTCGGCGGAGAAAAGGTCGCCGACGGTCTCCGGGCACGCTTGCTTGAACTCACCGAGGAACTCGGAAGCACGCGTTGCGTCGTTATTGGAACCTACGGTTTCACCGAAGCCAAGATGGCTTTTCCTGAGTGTCCCGTCGAAGATAGCAAGGGCGGCTCAGGTTACCACATCTCCCCCGATCTCGGCATCTTCGAGCTGATCGATCCGAAAACCGGCACCCCCGTCTCCGAAGGCGAATCCGGCGAGATCGTCTTCACACCGCTCGATGCACGCGGCACGGTGGTGCTCCGATACCGCACCGGAGACATCGCGGAGGGTGTGCTTTCTTGG
>CAXBNA010000223.1:0-9877 GCA_963976915.1 uncultured Verrucomicrobiales bacterium | reverse complement strand
AGCGCATGCCCTACCCGCCACTCCAGCAACCTCGACTCCCCTTCGCCTTGCGCTGTGGACTGGCACTGTTGTTCGCTGGACTCCTGATTCTCCCGCTCGCCGCTCAATCGGAGGGCCCGGTCATGCCCAAGAACTTCGGCATTCAGGACATTGACCTGCCCTCAGATCCCCGGGAGTTCATGGGCGGGCGCTGGGCGGACTTCCCCACCTGGCCGGTCAGTCAGGATCTTCCCAACGACGTCTTCACCTTTGCTCGTCTCCGCTACAATTCCGAGTCCGGCTACGGTCGCTACCGCCGCTTCTCCAAATGGATGACGGACTATCCCGACGCCGACCTGAATTTTTCGTATCGCCTGCAACAGCTCACCTCCCTCGAGGTCAACCCCAACGCAGCCATTGTCGATATCGACGCCGAACAGCTCCGCCACTACCCCTTCGTCTACATGATCGAACCGGGGCAGATTTACCTCGACGAAGCCGAGGCGAAGATTCTCCGCGACTACATGATGAACGGCGGCTTCATCATGGTCGATGACTTCTGGGGCATCGAGGAGTGGGAGATTTTCAACCTCGCCCTCAAGAGCATTTTCCCGGATCGGGAGCCGGAAGAACTGCCCATCGAGCACGAGATCTTCCACATGGTCTTCCCCCTGAAAGTGAAACCCCAGATCCCCAGTGTCGGCCATGCCATGCAAGGACGCAGCATGGGAATCACCTACGAGTGGAACAAGCCCGGTTCCGAAACACCCCACTACAAAGCCATCTTCGACGACCAACGGCGCATCATCATGATGATCTGCCACAACACCGATCTCGGGGACGGCTGGGAGGAAGAAGGCACCGACCCGTGGTACTTCCGGGAGTTCTCGGAGAAATACGCCTACCCCCTCGGCATCAACATCATCTTCTACGCCCTCACCCACTGATCCAAAAGTCGGGCTGACTGTCCCCAGTCCGCCGCCTTGGACCGAGAGAAATTGAAAGTCGCTGCGACTCCGCCAGGGCCCACCGGCCCGCAACGAAGGCTCAGCAAGGACACTTCGCCCCACCCGTTCCGACGGTCGCCCTCACGCACGCTCCCCAGCCGCCATCTCCAGGATTTTCAGCGTCGCCTCCAGATTCGTCTCCAGGTCCAATGGCGCGTCGCACGTCACCGCGACCCTGGGTTCTCTTGCCTTCCAGGAGCGGATCGCCGCGACCAACTCCACCACGTCGGCCGGGTCGTTCAGGATCGTGCCGTTGACACCCTCAGCCAACAACTCTGAAGCCCCGTTCTGCCGACTGGTCACCACCGGCACGCCGCTTGCCAGCGACTCCGCCACGACGTTGGCGCAGGGCTCATAAATCGCCGGAAACACAAACAAATCCGCCGCCGCATACGCCACCTCGACATCCGGCATCGATCCTGCAAACACGACCCCTTCAGGCACCCGACGAGGCTGCCTTCCCTTCCCGACCACGACCAACTTGATCCCGTCCACCCCCAACCCTTCCATCGCTCGCAGCAGCACCGGCAGCCCCTTCCTTTCCCAACCGGATCCCACAAAGAGCAGCACAAAATCCTCCGACGAAAGCTCAAAACGCTCCCTCGCCGCCTCCCGATTGCCACTGCGGAATCGCTCCACCGCCACGCCATTGCGCACCAGATGAATCCGGTCCGCCGGAAACGAGAAGTGCTCCAAGATCTCCGACCGCACCATCTCCGAGTTCACAATCACGTGACGAGTGTTCTGAGGATCAAAGGTCTCCGCCTCCAAGTCCCTCATGGTCCGGTGAAACCCTCCCTGCCCAACGAAAAAACGCTTCCACCAGGGCGAAAACGCGCGGCGACGCTCCAGCCACACACGGTGGAGACCATCCCCGGCCCGATACACATCCTGCTTCAACGTCCGCTCCAAGCTGAACACACAGTCGAACGTCATCCCCCGCAGTTTCTCCCGCACCAGTTCGGCAAACCTGCGCGGCTTCACACTCCGCCCCCCACCGACGTCCACCCGATGAAGAGTCACGCCCTCAGGCAATCCGTCCCACGCCTCCGCAAAGAGGTGCACCTCGTGCTCACGCTCCACCAGCGCCTCCATCAATCGCGAAAGATACAGCTCCGCCCCGCCCGTGGAAGAGCCCCGCCGCCGTATCAAAGCCAGTTTCATTCCCCCTTCCTACACTGCCCCGGCCCAGACGTCATCCATGTTGTCCCCCGACAATCCCGCTCTTTGGGGTCTCTTTGCCATGCCACGACAGAATGCCGCCGATTGATCCGGGATGGAAGGGTGGAGCGGGTGATGAGAATCGAACTCACGTCTAAAGCTTGGGAAGCTCTCGTTCTACCATTGAACTACACCCGCAAAGGTTCGCTCACTGAGCGGAAGGGATTGTGTGGCTTGGCCGTCACTTGTCAAAACCAATTCGCACGCCTCTTGTCTTTAAAAGGCGAAGGCCCGGTGCGTTCACACCGGGCCTTCATTGGTTGCGGGGGCAGGATTTGAACCTGCGGCCTTCAGGTTATGAGCCTGACGAGCTACCGGGCTGCTCCACCCCGCGATTTAGATGTTCACAATGTCACCACCCTCCGCCAACGCAACTGCTTTCTCATCTTCTCTTGAATCATTCTCTGAACGAATCGACTTCCAATTTACAGCGCCCGACTCCGCTCAAGCGATCGACGACAAAATTACAGAGTTGCAAAACCCCCGAATTTGGCCCATTCTGAACATTAAATTTGAAGGGTTAACAATAAAGACTCCTTAAGTATCATGCGCCTCCCGAGACTCCTCCTCCTCGCTCTTGCTGCCACCTCCCTCATTTCTTGCGCGGCCTCCGGCAGTAAGATGAAGGGCCTGACCGGCCGCGGAGTCGCCCGAATCTCCGATGTCCGCACCACGGCTTACACCCACAGTGAAGCCGACCACATTCAATACGGGGCCACGTCGGCCGTTGGCTCCAATCTCAAGTTTGGCAATGTCCGCAGTGCTGCTGCTGATTGGTCGGTCTATCCCGTGGGAACGATTTTCCAGATCGAGGGCACCAATCACATCTATCAGGTGGATGACTACGGTTCCGCATTGGTCGGAACCAACACCATCGACATCTATCAGCCCACCAAGCAGACCATGAATCAGTGGGGCGTCCGCAATGTGAACATCAAGGTCCTCAAGTGGGGTTCCTTTGCCCAGAGCCTGAACATCATGAAGCCGCGCGCGAAGTACACGCACGTCCGCCAGATGGTGGAGCGCATTGAGAAGAGCTAGGTTGACCTTTCTTGGCGCAAACCGGCTTTCGACGCAGACCTCAAGGCGGACCGTGTCCAGTTCATTCAGCAGCGACTGGAGGAACTCTACCCAGAGACGCCCGTTCCTTTGGATCACCGGGATCCATTCACGCTGCTGATCGCCGTTCTTTTGTCCGCCCAGTGCACCGATCTCCGTGTCAACGAGGTCACGCCCGCCCTTTTCAAAAAAGGTCCGACCCCGCAGAAAATGGCCCGACTGCCCGTCGATGAGATTTTGGAGATCGTTCGGCCCTGCGGTCTCGGCCCCCAAAAGAGCAAGGCCATCTCCAATCTATCGAAGCGTCTTGTCGATGAGTTCTCCGGACAAGTCCCCGCCGATCTCGGCATTTTGGAGACCCTGCCGGGAGTCGGCCACAAGACGGCTCAGGTCGTGATGGCTCAGGCCTTCGGAGTGCCTTCCTTCCCGGTCGACACCCACATCCATCGGCTGGCTCAGCGTTGGAGCCTCACCACGGGAAGGTCCGTGATGCAGACGGAGCGGGATCTGAAGCGCCTGTTCCCGAAGGACCGGTGGAACAAGCTCCACCTGCAGATCATTTTCTACGGACGCGAGTTCTGCACCGCCCGCGGCTGCGATGGCACGGTGTGCGAAATTTGCCGCACCTGCTTTCCCGAGCGGAAACACCCGAAGAAGAATCGCAAGGCCTAGCCTGCTCCCCGACACCCGGCTTGACTCCGCCCCCTTGCTCGCTTGAAGTTGCCCGCCCTTCCCATGGAGTTAACCCAGATCGTCGAAGCCCTTCTTTTTTCCTGCCAGGAGCCTCTCTCCGTGGCTCAAATGTGCACCGCGGTCAAGGAGACCGCCACCGACATTGACCAGGCCGGTGAACCTCCCGAGTGGATTGCCCCGCTCACCAACGTCAACGAGGAGCAGGTGATCGCTGCCATCGATGCCCTCATCGAGCACTATCAGGCCGACAGTCGCGCCTTCACCATCGTCGAGCGCTCCACGGGTTGGCGACTCTGTGCCGTCGCCGAGTACGCCGAGTGGTGCCGCGCCCTCTACCCTGGAAAAAAGCCCCAGCGCCTCAGTCCCCCTGCGCTGGAGACGCTCGCCATCATCGCCTACCGCCAGCCCATCACCAAGGCGGGGATCGAAGCCGTGCGCGGCGTGTCGGTCGACGCCATGGTTCAGCAACTGGTCGACCGCGGCCTCGTCAAGGTGGAGGGTCGTGCGGATCTTCCGGGCCGCCCAATTCTCTACGGTACCTCCGATGCCTTCCTCGAACACTTCGGGGTTCGGAACCTCGACGAACTGCCGAATGCGGCCGAGCTCCGTCGAGTGAAGCTGCCGTCCCCCGAGGAAGAAGCACCGACTCAGAACATTCAGACCCCGCAGGAGCAGCAACTCTCACTCGGCTCGGCCGCGAAGGCGGACGATGCACCCTCCACCGAGCAGACGCCAGACGCAGAAGAATCGGCTGAACCCGCTTCCTGAACCCTTCCCCGACGCCCACCGGAATCATGAACGCCGCCGATGGATTGGACGCTGCAAGGATCAAGATCGACGCCATCGATCAGGAACTGATCCGGCTGCTCAACGAGCGCGCTGAACTGGTTCACATCATCGGCGAGATCAAGCGAAAGGACGGGCTCGATATCTATGTGCCCGGGCGCGAAGAAAAGTTGCTCCAGAAGCTTGTCCAACTCAATCAAGCGCAGTCGGGCAAGCTCACCGAACGTGCCATTCGATCCATTTTCCGCGAGATCATGAGCGCAGCGCTGGCCCTTGAGACCAGCATGAAGATCGCCTACCTGGGGCCCGCAGGCTCCTGGACGCATCAGGTGGCCATCAACAAGTTCGGCAACTCACTCGAGTACGTAGCCGACGCCAGCACCGAGGGGGTGTTTGAGCATGTCGCCAACCGACAGGTGGACTATGGGGTCCTGCCCATCGAGCACTCCACCGACGGCGCGGTTCATCACACCTTGGATCACCTCGCCGATTCTGACCTCCAGATCTATGCCGAGATCCTTTGGAACGCCGAGACCATCCTCATGGCCCGCAGCACAGACTGTCCCATCAAGGTCATTCACGGCCACCCTCAAGTCCTTGCCCAATGCCGTCCCTGGTTGGCCAAGCAGTTCCCGTCGGCGCGGTTGATCGAAGCCGCCAATTCCAGTGCCGCGGCCGCCAATGCTGAGGCCGACCCAGACAGCGCCGCTTTGGGCACGGCCCTCAGTGCGGAACTCCACGGACTGCGCGTCATCGCCGGTTCACCCAGCGAGAACTCCACCCAGGCCCGCTTCATCATTCTCGGTCGGCGTTCCGGCGCTCCTACCGGCAAGGACAACACGATGCTCATGGTGCATTCCCCCGACAAGGTCGGCGCACTTCTCGAAGTCCTTCAAGCTTTTGCCGGTCACGGCGTCAATGTCCGTCAGATCGAAAACCGTCCGGTGCCTGGAGACCAAACCGGCACTCAGGCCCGCTTCTTCCTTGAGCTCAGCGGCCACCATGAGGATCCGCCCATGCTGAGCGCCATCAATGACCTCAAGAAGGGCGGCAGCACCATCAAGATCCTTGGCAGCTATCCTGCCCCGGCCTGGGTCGAGCAACGCTAAACCTTCTTGGAGGAGCTCCCTGACACGCCATGGCTCCACCTTCACGCAGCTTCGAAGCCTTTGGCACCAGCCACCTCGCCGCACTCGCGGTCACGGTCGCCATCGTGGCACTGATGGGTTGGGCGGCACGAACCGGGCAATCCCGCGCCTTGCGCATGTCTGAGAGCACGCTGGGATGGATCCTCCTCTCCATGCCCATGGTCACCGCCACGGCGGTGGCCATGACAGGACCCTTTGATCTCCAGTCGGGGCTGCCCCTTCACTACTGTGACATGGCGACCATCGCAGGCGGGATCGCCCTCCTTTTTCGGCGGCCCCTCGCCATTGAGATCGTCTATTTCTTCGGGCTCGCGGGTACCCTTCAGGGCCTCCTCACGCCAGCGCTTCAGTTGGACTTTCCCCACCCCCGATACTTTCACTTTTTCGTCATCCACGGCGGCGTCGTGATCGCAGCCCTGCACTTGGTGTGGAATCGCGGATTTCACCCTCGCCCCTGGGCGATTGCCCGCATGCTGGTGGCCACTGTCGTCTATTCCATCCTTGCCGGAGTCCTTAACTGGCTGCTCCAGACCAACTTCGGATTCCTCTGCGCCAAGCCTCCCAACGCCAGCCTCATGGACCACCTTGGCCCTTGGCCTTGGTACGTCGGCAGCCTGCTGGCCCTCTCCGCCGTCTTCTACACCGTGCTCGATTTGCCCTTCTGGAAAGAACGCAGTCTCGCGTGGAACACGTCCCACAAGGTGTAATTGTCTTTGCATCGGTCGATGCATTGTGTTTGATGGGTCAAATCAACGGTTACATGGGCGAATCAACTGGCACACGAAAGTTTAGGCGGGTACTTCTCAAACTCAGCGGCGAGGCATTGCGTGTGCCTGGGAACACGGACAACATCAGTCCCCCCATCGTTGAGGACATTGCCGCGCAGATCAAGCAGGCCCACCAGACCGGCTTGGAGATCGCTCTCGTCGTCGGTGGTGGCAATTTCTGGCGTGGCGTCAGCGCCAGCAATCGCGGCATGGAGCGCGCCACAGCTGACTACATGGGCATGCTCGCCACCGTGATGAATTCCCTCGCCGTCCAAAGCATGCTCGAAGCCATGGACGTGCCCACCCGCGTCCAGAGCGCCATCGAAATGAAGAACGTGGCCGAACCCTTCATTCGCCGCGTCGCCATGCGGCACCTCGAACTGGGGCGCGTCGTCATCTTCGCCGCAGGAACGGGCAACCCGTTTTTTTCCACCGACACCACGGCAGCCCTGAGGGCCAGCGAGATGGGGGCCGAGTGCGTCCTGAAGGCGACAAAGGTGGACGGCGTCTACGACTCCGATCCGGCCAAGAACCCCGACGCGAAGAAGTACGAAGCCATCAGCTTCCACAGCTGCCTCACCCAGCAACTCAAGGTGATGGACGCCACCGCCTTCTCGCTCTGCATGGAAAACAACATGCCCATCGGCGTCTTTGACATGGGTGTGCCAGGCAACATCCGCCGCGCCCTGACCGGCGAGCACATCGGCACCATCGTCAATGCCGAAGGCACGCTGCCTGACGCCTAACGCGAACGTTTTCTTCCACCATCTCCCTTTCCCCAACCAACCACATCGATCTCATGGACCCAGAACTCATCATGATGGAGGCCGAAGAGGCCATGGCCAAAGCCGTCGAATACGCCATCCACGAGTTTGCCGCCGTTCGCACCGGCAAGGCATCCCCGGCACTCGTCGAGAACCTCGACGTGCTCGTGCAAAGCTACGGCTCGCACATGAAGCTCAAACAGCTCGCGATGATCACCACCCCTGATCCACGCCTCATCCGCATCGAGCCCTTTGATCCCTCCACCCTTCAGGACGTCGACCGCGCCATCCGCGAGTCCAAGCTGGGTCTCAATGGCAGCATCGAGGGCAAGGTCATCCGCCTCCCCATCCCGGCCCTCTCCACCGAACGCCGCGAACAAATGGTGAAGCTCATCAAGCAGATGGCCGAAGAAGCCCGCGTCCGTGTCCGCGCCGCCCGCCGGGATGGCATTGAAGCTCTCAAAAAAGCCCAAAAGGACAGCGAGATCACCGAGGATGACCTTCACCGCCTGGAGAAAGATGTGCAGGCTCTCACCGACAAAAGCGTGGCCGAGATTGATCAGCATGTCGCTTCCAAAGAGAAGGAAGTCATGACGGTCTAGTCACCGTGTTGCCCTCGGCATTCTGCCTCCTGCTCCCGTTGCATCCCTCCGGCTGACTCCCAAACCGCCCTCCCATGTTTGCTGCGGCCGACTTCCTCGATCTCACGCACACCCAGCACACCGTCCTCTTCCCCCAGGACGAGCCCGTCTGGACAGCACTCTCCCGGATCGAGTCCTATCTCGACTTCCGGCTCGTGCGGGAGATCCGCACGCAACTCCCCCAAGGCGTCTATTACAGCGATGATGTCTTCATTGACGAAGGCACGGTCGTCGAACCCAACGTGGTCATCAAAGGCCCTGCCTGGATTGGCAAAAACTGTCAGATCCGCTCAGGAGCCTACATCCGTGAAAACGTCATTGTCGGCGATGGCGTCACCCTCGGCAATTCCTGCGAGTTCAAGAACTGCATCATCTTCGACGGCTGCGAAGTCCCCCATTTCAACTACGTCGGCGACTCCATCCTCGGCCACAAAGCCCATCTCGGTGCAGGCGTGATCCTCTCCAACGTTCGACTGGATCGGAAGCCCGTCACCGTCCAAGCCGAGGACGAGGCCATCAGCTCCGGCCTGAAAAAATTCGGTGCCATCATTGGCGACCACGCCGAGATTGGCTGCAACAGCGTGCTCAATCCCGGAAGCATCATCGGTCGCCGCAGCGTCGTCTACCCCCTCAGCAGCTTCTCCGGCGTCCTCCCTGCGGACCGCATTCTGAAGACCCGGCAAAGCCAAAGCGTCATCGAGCGCCTCGTCTGATCACGCACCAACTTTGCCTCCGTGGGGCAATGATGCCGGGCTGAAATACCCGGTCACTCAAAGACTTTGGGAGAGAGGCACCACGGCCCATCGATCACTTTTTCCCCTTCTTGTCCTTCTTTCCTTTGGACTTCCCTTTGCCCTTTTTCTTCTGGTTCTTTGCCTCGGCTTTTTCCTGCTTCTTGGCTTCCTTTTTTTCCTTCTTCGCCTTCTCCTTGATCAGCTTCTTCAGTTTGGATCGATAGCCCTTCCCCACGATGTAGCCCACGCAGGTCGCCGATCCACACCGGCACGGGTGCTCGTCCCAGGTATCGAGATCAAAGCCGTAGTCGTAGCTCAGTTCCTCACCCTTCTGGATGTCGCGCTTTGCATGGATCCAGATGCGATCCTCGTCCTGAAACGCCTCGCAGTTCGGCTCACAACTGTGATTGATCAGCCTCGCAGGATTCCAGGACACATTCCCATCCAAGTCCCACTTCTTGTTGATCTGAAAAATGTAGACCGCGCCTCCGCCCGACTCCTTCGCCGTCTCGGCCAGTTCGACCCCGCGACGCTCCGATTCCTCCTTGGGAATGCGTTCGCCCACATACTCGATCACGGCCGTGTCCTTCGGGATGTCATGCCGGGCAAACACGCCCCTTTGGTGAATGCTGGAACGCCGGACGATGTAGTGCTTGGGAGTTGCTTTGGGAGCCATGATGGAAAGCCTTCTTCCTCGCCACCCAAGGCCGAAAGTCAAGTCCCCGCCTGCATTTTACCGAACCAAGCGAACGCATCACCGATGCATTGCCACCTCTGCGGCCAGCCTCATCGCCTTCGCATTTCCGGATTGCCCCGAAAATCCAGACTTCCCTTCCGCAACCAATCCGCTTCAATCGGTCCCATGAAACGAATTCTCTTTCATTTCCTTCCGCTTCCCCTTGGGATCGTCCTCACGTTCACCCTCGGAGCCTGCAACAGATCCGGGACCGACGCGCCAGAGACCGCCGAAGCCAACGCGCCGGCTCCAGCAGCTCCTGTCGTCTCGGATCACTACACTGCCGACACCGGGCTTCAGCTCTACAGCCTCCGCTCCCAGTTCAAACTGAAGGGCGTTCCC
>CAXBNA010000222.1:0-9916 GCA_963976915.1 uncultured Verrucomicrobiales bacterium | reverse complement strand
CTACGGCTGCGGGTTTCTTCATGAGGGCGAGTCCGTGCAAAAGCAGAGTATCGACAAGCTGGGCGACCACCGTGCCGACTGGGTCCGCGAGTACGATCCCGGCAGCCTGCTGCCGCACTGCCGTGTTCCCATCCTCTTCGTGAACGGCACCAACGACATTCACTATGTGCTCGACAGCTACCAGAAGAGCTTCGATGCCGTGCCCGATGACACCCAAAAACAAATGCGCATCGAAGTGAAGATGCGCCACGGGCATCAACCCGGCTGGGCTCCCGAGGAGATCGGTCTCTTCATCGATTCCAAGTGCCGTGACGGAAAACCGCTTCCCGTGCCCGCGCTCCCCACCATCAAGGGTGACACCGTCACGCTTGCCTGCACCGCAGCGGTCCCGTTGAAGTCCGCCCAACTCCACTACACCACGGACGGAGGCCTCCGCTCCAAACGCGAATGGAAGAGCCTCGACGCCACCATCGATGGAAAAACGATCACCGCACCCGCGCCCCCATCTGCTGCCAACACCTGGTTTCTCAGCGTCACCGACGAGCGCGATGCCATGGTCAGCACGTCTGTGCAATTCACAGAATGAGCTGAGTCAGGCGATGACAACGTCCGGCGGGAATTTTGACACGACCTTCACACACTCCAGCTCAACGCGGAACGAGCACCTTCAGATGCTTCGAAAGAATGCGGATCACGGAGAGATGGATCCCATGGGCTGTGCGGGGGAACCGAAGTGTAGGGGCACGTTGCCGGTCTGACGGGTCGGATTACTTTCGAGCGTTCTTCACCTCGTCGATGGATCTCTGGATGTTGACCTTCCAGCTGCCTTGGAGTTGATCCGGCTTGGCGCGGTTGAGCACTGCAAGGGCTTCGTCGAAGCGACCCTGCTTCGTCAGAATCCGCGCGATGCCCTGCAGGGCGGTGAACTCCTGGGAGCTGCCAATGCGGTCACGACCGTCGACGATGGCAGTGTAGGCTTCGAGGGCTTGGTCATCGTCCCGCAGGTTGCGTTCGCGGTTCTGCGCCATCGCCAGTTGGATGACCTGGCGGGCCCTGGCGTCGCTCGTCCATTCGAGGGCGGCGATCAGGTCGTGCTCAGCGGCTTCGCCATTCCCCTCGGCGACGTGGGCGCGACCCCGTGCGGCGTGGCCGTCACCGCGTTTCCAGAAGGGCCACTTTGCGAGATCTTCATCGGCGAACTGGCCGACCACGTCGCTCGCAGGGAGGAGCTGCATGAGAGCACTCTTCTTGACGACCTCGAGCGGAATGCGTTCGATGATGGATTCGGCGCTCGCCTTGTCGAAGAGGGCTGCCTGTTCGAGGGCGGCGGACTTCTGGAAGTCGGTGATGCCCTCAGTTTCCGCCAGTCCGAGAAAGGCGGCCGCCTTGCGCTCGCGGGCAGCTTGGACGAAGCCGAGGGCGAAGTCGGTGACGGTGACGGTAGGATCGGCATCGAAGGGCGCTGACTTGCCATCATAGAAGCGCGCGAACTTCAAGGGCACGTGGAAGCTGGGGGCCCCCGTGGGCGACAGGGCGCTGAACTCCTGGCCGTCCTCGCGAATACGCTGGCGGCAGACATTGAGGTACCACGGGAGACTGAGCGTGGGCTGACGTCCGATAACTTGGTTGAGCGGATCGTTTTGATCGGTGGTGATCGGCAAGCGAATCTCGATGGTCCAGTGATCGTCGGCGATGTGAGTGGCAACCTCCGCCTTGGAATCCCATCCAAGCACGCCCTTCTTCCCGACGCCCCGATCCATGTCCACCACGGCACCCGAGGGACTGATGGCGACTTGGTAGTAGCTGTGTGTTTCGGTCGCGATCTCGAGCTCAATGGCGTCGCCATACCAGATCGCAGGATCGTCATCGTCGGTGGCGGAGTTGTTGGGGGCCTCGCCCGGACGTTCGTCACAACGAATGGCGATGAACAGATCTGATCCGCGCCAGCCGGTTTTGAAGCTGGTGCCAAAAATGGGTTGGCGACCGGTTTGCAACTCGCGCAAGCGGCCCGTGGCCGCGGTGGGACACGTTTGCCAGTACTCCTCGTCGAATTGGCCGTCGATGACGATGTCATGGGCATCCCCGACCATCCGCACTGTGGGAACCTGTCCGCGTTTCTGGCCAAGCTGTTCAGACTTCATGCGCAGTCCGTCGAGGAACGCATCGATGAGGGTGAGGCGCTGGGCGTAGGGTTGTAGAAGAAGACGTGAGTCTTCCCCTTCGATCGGCGTGTTCGGGGAAGTCTCACGACTTCCGCTACGGACTTTCGCTTTGGCCTTGTCGAAGAGAGCGAGACATTGGTCGGCGGCCGCTTTGTCGGTCTCCATCGCGCTCCAGTTGGATTCGCAGTAGTCGAAGAAGGTCCGCATCTCCGCTTCGGCGGGACTGTAGAACAGGCGGCAGTATTCGTTGATCAGCGCATCGGCATCCGGCTCCACCGAACTCCAGTAGGAACGCGCGGTGAACCAGACTTGGAAATGGTTGAAACCAATGCCGTTCGTCGCGAAGTCGCGTCCGGCGCTCAACCAAATATCCTCGCCGTCCGAGATGCCCTTGGTGGCGGTCACGGTGTCGCAAAGAGCGTGCGCAGCGAAGGCTGGCAGAAACCAGCCCCGATCGGTGAACGGATAGTTCTCGAAGATGAGCAGTGGGGTATCCGTCTTTTCCACCCAAGCCGCCCGCAGCGCTTCGGGCGCGGCCTCGCCCTCCGCCTTGACTCCACCTTTGTTGACCGGACGTCGCCCTCCAACAATGCAGACTTGGACGTTGGGCTCCAGTTTGTCGATGTTGTCCGGCGGAAGGGTGTAGACGCCGTAGGCGCAGTTGAGGATCTTCTTGTCGGGGTGCGTCTTGGCCAACTCCTTGGCGACGCGGTTGACGAAGTCCCAGACGTGATTGGAAAGCCGACCGCGCTCATGACGATCTGGCGAATCCTTGCCTTTGCACTTCTCGCACTGGCAGATCGCGGTGTAGCCGTCGGGTGGCATGATCGAGACGGTTTCGAGCGGATAGGTATCGAACAAGGTGCGAGCGTAGCGCACAGACTCCTGGAATAGCTCTTCGTTCGAGTAGCAGAGCTGGCACTTCGAGTCCCCGGGTTTGAAGTCAGTTTTGCCACCGTAGATGGCGAACCATTCTGGGTGTTGGGCGAACACAGCTTGGTTGTTTGTCATCCGCGACAGACCGTGCGCAATGAAGAGTCGCTCGTCATTGCGGATGCCGAGCCGCATCGCCCACATCGCGGTGTCGAGACCGCAGTTCCCGAAACGAAAGTTGAACTGCCGCAGGGGGAAATCCGGCTTCACCGTTTCATCGATCTCAGGCATCGGAATGGACGCCATTTTGGGCAGAACCTCGCCCACGTCGCCCGGCAGATACCAACGCGCACCGAGTTTTCGTAGGAAGCCGCAGACCGCATTGAAGCTGCCGCGCTCGTCGAGTCCCCAAAGCTCCAGCATTTCCTTCGGATCGGTTGTTTCACCCTCCGGCTTGCCTGTGCCGCCGGGAAGGCGGAAGCGATGCTTATACGTGCCCGGACCCGGCATGCCGTAGGGCGCACCCACGATCTTCTCCCACTCCGCCTGCGCGCGGGGAATGTCGCCGTTGTTTTTCGCAAACGGCTCCGCAGGAATGAAGTCGCTGTCATCGCCAATCAGCGCCAGCCAGTCGTCGCCGCTGGTGATGCGGTAGGCGCCAAACTCCAGTCCGTCCGCTTTGACCGGGTTGGCTGGACTGGCGCCGATGAAGACCTTCACGACCGAGTCCGACGGCTGCGTCACGATCGGGAGTCGCGCGCCGCTGATCTTCTCGACCTGCGTTCGGAACTCTTCCGCCGCCACCCGCTGCATCCGGGTGGGTGTCTCGGAAATGACAATCTCCGCGCGTGGTTGGCCGTTTTCGACAAGGAATGATTGCGCGTGGAGTTGGAGAGCAACGGACGAGACAATCAGTGGGAGCATGAGGCGCGCATTCATCGTCGGACCTAAACGTGGGAGATTCTCGTTTCTGGCGATACATTGGCTACCGCCGGAGGAAGGATCCTCGCGAGCAAGAGAAAAGACGAAGGGCGGCGATGCGTATGAGTTGCCCTCATGAAACGGTCTTCCCTCCTCTTCGCGCTGTTTGTCAGCACCGCCCTCCACGCCAATGACTGGCCCGCGTGGCGCGGGCCCACGGCGGACGGACAGGCGGCATCGGGACAGACGGTTCCGGTGAAGTGGAGCGAAGACGAGAACGTGCTGTGGAGGGCCGAGGTGCGGGGACGCGGGCACGGTTCGCCGACGGTTTTCGGGGACCATGTGTACCTCGCGTCGGCGGATGTGCCGAGTGAGGAGCAGGTGGTGATCTGCTTTGATCGTGCCACGGGCAAGAAGATGTGGGAAACCATGGTGCACGGGGGCAACTTCGTCACGGGTGGTCATCGCAACTCATCGTTGGCGTCGGGAGATGTCGTTTGCGATGGCGAACGGCTCTACATCAACTTCCTCAACGACAGCGCCGTCTTCACCTCAGCGCTCGACTTGTCCGGCAAGGTGCTGTGGCAGCGGCGCGTGTGCGATTTCAAGCTGCACCAGGGCTACAGCGCGTCGCCAGTCATTCATGAGAACGTGGTGCTCGTGGCGGCCGATCATCGCGGTGGCGGCAAATTCTCGGGTCTCGACAAGGCCACCGGTGAGATCCTCTGGCAGCAGGATCGGCCACCGATTGCGAACTACGCCACGCCCGCTGTCGTGCATGCCGCAGGCAAAACGCAGGCCGTGCTGGCCGGTTGCAACCTCGTTTCCAGTTTCGATCCGCTCACCGGGAAGAAGCTCTGGGAAATTGAAGGCTCCACCGAGGAGACCGTGGTCACTGCGGTGACCGACGGCAGCCGGATCTTTGTGGGAGGTGGTTATCCGAAGAACCACACGATGGGCGTGGAAGCGGATGGCAGCGGCAGGATTGCCTGGGAGAACAACACACGCAGCTACGTGCCGTCGCTGCTCGTGAAGAACGGACACGTCTTCGGCGTTGGCGACTCCGGACGGGCGGTGTGTTGGAAATCCGACACCGGCGAGGAGCTGTGGTCGGAAAAGGTGGACAGTGAATTCTATGGCTCGCCGGTGATGCTCGACCATCGCATCTACATCACCAGCAAAGGCGGCGTCACCTCCGTCTTCGAAGCCACGCCGGAGAAGTTCACGCTGCTGTCGCAGAACCCACTCGGCGACGAGTCTTTTTCCACGCCGGCCATCTGCGGCAACCGCATCTACCTCCGCTCCGCGAAGCTCGGTGACACGCGCCAGGAGTATTTGTGGTGCGTGGGAGAGTAAGGAGCGCAATGTGATCTGGCTCGACGAATGGCCAAGGCTTGAGAGTCTCTTTTCGCTTGCTTCGGGGGATGAAGGCCGCACCTTTTCAGCGTTTGGAAGATTACTGTGAACACGAATCCAAAGCCCTGCAAAAAGCCAATGCCCTATTTGGAGGTCCGAAAGGTCTTCTCCGAAGCGCGGTTCAATCAATTGCGCACGCAGGTAGCGATCACGGATTCTTCGATTCGGGAGCTTCAGCAGAGCAGGAAATACGCGCACTCACCCGCTTCGGCGAAGATACGGGACTGATGTTATGCCCGGACATCGTTCGGAACACGATAGAGGACAATTTTCTCGGTCGGGGCGTTGAACACGAAGTCGGCGTATTGCGGGACAGAAATCGGGTCATCAAAGACTACGATTCGCGTGATTTTGATCCCAACACTTTCGAGACTTTCTACAAACCCACCTCATCGCTTTTCCACTACCTCACCGACTTGATGCTGGCGAATCACCTTTTCGGTGATGATGTCAGAATCGAAGGATTCTACGCCGAGCGTGAGTCCTTGCATGTGGTGACAACTCAGCCCTTCGTCGAAGGAAAACACCCTTCATGGGAAGAGTTGGTGATGGGTATGGAAGCACAGGGGCTCGTTCACGAGATTCCAGATTCAAGTTCAGCGCGCTTCTGGATTGATGCAGGTCCCGCGGGGAATCTCTTGGTGACTGATGTCCATGAAGACAATGTGATTGTCGGTCGGGCCACGAGATTGTTGCATCCAATCGACGTCCACTTTGCCTTCTCAAGCCGAACGGAGAGGTTGAAAGTCTTGGAGACTTTGGGGCTATCTTGAAGGCGTGTGGACTTTCCGAGCGTCTTCGAGGGTGACGAACGGGACGGCATCCGATCGGTCCAAGTCGGTTCGGAAGTAGAAAGAACCAAAGTGTTCGGTGCCTATGGCATCCCTTCGAAGGAAGGTGACGAAGCAAACATTCTGATCTGCCATTTGCCAGAGCCCCGAACCTTCAACTGTGCCGACACCAAGAAATCCCCGATTCTCACAAGCCACCACGCCATTGGGGAAAAGACGATAAGTGGATCCTCCCGGTGGATTCTGCACAAAATACTCTCCGCACGCGTACCCAGGCCGAAGCGGATGGCCTCGCAACGAAAGGTCCAGCACTGGACGTAGCTGAGTGCCCACAATGACTAGGAGCACCGCCGCAACTCCCAACAGAACAGACCGTCGTCGAAGCAACCTCATTGACGTTCAGGATGATTTCGAACCTTCGATCGGTTACCCCTTCGCCTTCGCGCTCCAGATGGCGAGGTTGCGGAACTGGGCGCCTTCGCCGCGGGCGACAATGCCGACGCGGCCCTTGCGATCGAGGAAACGTTCGTGGTGGGCGTCGAGTTCATGTTTGCCGTCGATGATGGCGTGCCAGTGGTCGCCACAGATCTCGATGGTGATGGTGTGCCAGGTGTTGGGATCGGTCTTGATGTCTTTGCGCTGGAGTTTCTCGCGGCGGGTCTCCTTCGCGATGCCGCTCATCTTCTGCACCCACATGGCGTCGGGCGTCACTTGGACACGACCCTGGTGGAGGTTCGGCGTGTTGGTGTCGCGACAAACAAAGCCGACCTGCGGAGACTCACCCAACTTGAACTCGGCGGTGAAGATGAGGTCGCCAAGGTCGGTGAGTTGCTCGGACACAGCCTCGTGGCCGTTCGGTCGTTTTTCGCTGGGGCCCTCCATCACCGCGTAGGCCGCACCGTCTTGGATGCTCCAGGTGCCGATGCCGCGCTGAAACTTGCCGGCGGTCGGTTTGCCTTTCGTGGCGAAGTCGTCCTCGCTGTCCATCTTGGCGAAGGCGATCAACTGATCGGGCACGCAGATCGTGGTGGCGGGTGGAGTGGGTGTTTCGGCATGGAGACCGGTGACGAGGGCGGCGAGGATGAGGAGATGGGTTTTCATGGTTGGGATGGGTGAAATGAGTGAACTACTCGAGTTGGGATTCGATGGCCTTGGCCACGGTCTCGCCGAGGAAAGTGTAACCGGCGCTGTTGAAATGCACGTCGTTGGGATTCTGCATTTCGGCGAGGTGCGGCGTGATCGCGGAGAAAAGATCGTCTGTGGCGACGCCAAGCTTTTTCATCACCTCTGCGGCCGCTGTGTTGCGCTCGATGATGGAGACGGCGGTGTATTTTTTGTCCGGCAGGTCGGGGATCGGAGTGGTGGATGCCCACATGAGCCGGGCGCCGGTGGTCTTCATCTGGGTGACCAACTGCTCAAGCCGGTCCCTGTAGTCGGCGAGCGGGGTGTTGCGGTCGTGAATGCCGAAATTGAAGTGGATGAGGTCCCACTTTCCATCGCCAAGCCAGACGTCGAGGTTTTTAACACCGCTCGCGGTGGGTCCGCAGTTGGCCGGTGCGCGATGGACGTTGGCCTTTCCCGCAAGCGCCTTGCGCACGGCCTGGGTGTAGCCGCGCGAGACAGAATCGCCGATGAGCAGGACGCGCGGCAGCGCGGGATCGTCCTGAACAAAGTCCCAGGCGTTGGAGCGACCGGCGACCTTGTCCTTCTTGTGCAGCGGCAGGTAGAAGTTGCCGAGTTGATCCTGTAACACGCGTTCCCAGGCCTGTTGCTCCGGCGTCAAGGTGGCCACCCAGGACTGATACTGGGCGTCGAGTTCGGCATCCGCCTTGGCCTTGGCTTCCGCCGACTCCTTCGCGTTGGTGGGTTCAATTCCTCGGGCGGTGAGGGCGACGAGCAGGGACAAGAGGACAAGAAGACGCATCGCAAACCAACGATCACCGCCGATAAAGCCTTGCGCTCGATCCTTGGGCGTTTGGCCTGAGACATCTTTGGCCGCTGTGAAAACACAAGCCCTTCCGGACGTTTCCAGTGGCTCATGCATTGCTCTTTCGATTTTGCCCTCGCCCTGGCTGCCCTCGTCTCCCTTCCCGTGAACGCCGCTGGCGGGCCAAGGCCGCCGAACATCGTTCACATCATCTCGGATGACATGGGGTTCTCGGACCTCGGATGCTACGGCGGTGAAATCGAGACGCCCAATCTGGACGCGCTGGCTCATGGAGGAATCCGATTCACCAACTACTACGTGAACAACATGTGCTGGCCCACCCGCGCCAGCCTGATGACCGGCCTCTACCCAAAGACGGCTTTGCCAAAAAATGGAAGTGCCGATGGCGGCTTGCACTCTGATTCGACAACGCTGCCTCAGGCACTGAAGCGCGCGGGTTACACCACCCTAATGTCGGGCAAATGGCATCTGTCCGATGCGACCGAACCCGATGGACGGAATGCGCCGCACCACCGTGGCTTCGATCATTTCTACGGCACGATTCACGGGGCATCCGACTTCTTCGCACCAGCAGGCCTGCAACTGGACGGCCAAAACATGGAGCACGAATGGGACGGCAATGGCGACTACTACTACACGGACGCCATCACGGACCACGCACTCGCGTTTCTCAAGTCGAGCGACTCCGAAAAACCGTTCTACCTTTACGTCGCCTACACCGCGGCGCACTGGCCGCTGCATGCCAAGCCCGGAGACATTGCCCACTATGAGGGTCGCTATGCGGAAGGGTGGGATACGCTGCGCAAACAGAGGCACGCCCGCATGAAGGAACTCGGCGTCGTGAATCCGGCCTGGGAACTGTCTCCCCGGAATCCCGAGGTCCCAGCTTGGAAAGACGTCGATGACAAAGAGTGGCAGCAGCGACGGATGGAGGTCTACGCCGCCCAGATCACCGCCATGGACCGTAGCATTGGTCGGCTCATCGCACATCTGAAAGACACGGGTGTCTTCGAGAACACCCTGATCTTGTTCCATCACGACAACGGCGGTTGCCACGTCGAGTACGGCGAAACAAGGACGGGGTCGTGGACACGGGATTTCACGACGGATGGAAAAAAGATGCCCGTCGTGGCGGGAAACATCCCCGGGTTGATGCCCGGCCCTCAATCCACGTTCCAATCGTACGGCTACGGCTGGGCCAACGCGTCGAACACGCCGTTTCGGCTCTTCAAACAGTACGATCACGAGGGAGGCACGCGGTCCCCGCTGATTGTTTCCTGGCCCGCAGGTATTGCCACCGAAAAGAAGGGTGGGCTCGACAAGGCGGTGCTTCACGCGATCGACATCATGCCGACGCTGCTCGAAGTCGGCGGTGCAGCCGTGCCGAACCAAAAGCCCACCGCGCTCGAAGGGCGCTCATGGGCGGCTGCCCTGAAAGGGAGCCTTGATCTTGAGGAGCGTTCTCTCTTCTGGGCCCATGCCAGCGGCAAAGCGGTCCGCCAGGGAAACTGGAAACTGGTCGCCAGCGGGAAATCGCCATGGGAACTTTACGACCTGTCCACCGACGGCACCGAACTTCACAATCTGGCTGAGCACAATTCCGCAAAGGTGAAGGAACTCGCGAATCAATTCAATGACTGGCAGGCCCGCACCGATCTCGGATCCTCGAAGAAGCGGAAGTCGAAGAAGTAGCTGGAAGCCGACTTCCGAAAAATGCGTTAGTATTTTCGGGACTAGGCAGTGTTTCACTGAAGCCAATGTCAGAGCAGGAGAACGCCCCCAATCTTCAAGAAGACGCCCGTTAC
>CAXBNA010000221.1:0-9946 GCA_963976915.1 uncultured Verrucomicrobiales bacterium | reverse complement strand
CTTGACGCTGGCCACCATTCAGTGACTTGTTGGACTCGAACCGAGATTCCGCGACGCTTCCTGAGCAGTCAATGAGACCAGCCGCGCCGCCAAAATGCCAGGAACGGTTGCTCAAGAAGGTGGAGTCCCGGCAGGAGACAGCGCCGCCCCACACATAGATTCCACCCCCGGCGCCCGCCCGATTCTCCGTAAAACGACTGTCAACAATCTGCACATCGAAAATGAAGGCGGAGGATGCGGCAGTGTAGATGCCGCCGCCCGACTGATAGGGGAAATAGGGGCCCAGAGGGGTGTCGTTCTTCAGGAAATCGCAACCCTCAACCGTCACGTTGCCGTCGGTGCAATAGACCCCTCCGCCGTGACTCTGGGAAACGCATTGGATGACTTGGCAGTCCGTCATTGACAGGTCTCCGCCCGCGATGCGGATGCCGCCTCCGGTCGTTCCATGGCAGGAGAAGAGTTCGCAATCCTGGAGGTGGAGCGATCCGGCCGTGCAATGGATTCCTCCGGCGCGATCCGGGTTCAGGTCGGTGCCGGTGATGCGAAGGGCTGCGAAGGCGGCGATGTCAGTGGCCGATGGCAGGGTGATTGAGAGCGTTGTCACATCACCGGCATCGGGCAGTCCATCGGAGTTTCGGTCGCCGGAAACTGTGATGCGGTTGGGAAGAGCGGATGCGTCGATGGTCAGAGCCTTGTCGATGAACAGGGTGCCTCCGCCTCCGAGACGAATCGTGTCTCCATCCAAGGAAGCATCGAAAACGATCATGTCACCGGAAGCTGCGTCTGCGAGGGTTTGGCGGAGGGAGCCGGGGCCGGAGTCGGCGGTGTTGGTGACGGTGAGGGTGGAGGCAGCGAGGGATTGGGTCGCAAGAACGAGTCCAACAATGGCTGCGGCCGTGTGGGAGAGGAGGCGAAGTTGGGTTCGTCTGGTGGCAGCCATGCGTAAGCGCGGTGCCGGGAGTTTTAGCCGGGAACGGCGGGTGAGGGAAGGATTAAGTGGGGGACTGATCAAATCGGACGGGGGGTGGTATTCCCGCCGAAGCTTTCTTGAGGTGAGTCGGGCGTGGAGTAGTCCGCACAGTCCCGTGTGCGGATTCGAAGGCCGGGGGACGGCCGGGACAAATGGGCGCGAATGCAATCCCGCCCTCCGGTGGGTTGAGCCGCGAGAGGACTCGCGGACTACTCGGTCTTGTCCTTCTTGCGGAAGAGTCCGCCGATGCGCTTGAAGAAGCCCTTCTTTTGCACAGCGGCTTCGGTTTGAGAGGCGGGGTCGGGTTCGGCGCTGGGGATCTCGACGGGCAGGCGCTGGTCCCAACCGCCGCCGAGGGCCTTGATGAGGGAGACGGTGGCGATGAGGCGCTGGCCTGCGAGTTGTTCCACTCCGCGATGGGTGTTGAGCAGCGCTCGGTTGGAATCGATGACTTCGAGGTAGGGGCTGGTGCCCGCTTCGTAACGGGTCTTGGCGAGGCTGGAGGCGCGGGCGGCACTGGTCTTGGCGCGCTGCTGGGCTTCGGCCTGGATCTCCAAATGCCGGAGCGCGGCGACGCTGGTCTCCACCTCCGAGACGGCGATCAGGAAGGCCTGGCGGTAGTTGGCGAGGGCGACATCGTGTGAAGCGCGGACTTCTTCCATCTTGGACCGGCTCTGGCCACCGGAGAGAAGCGGGAAGCTGATGGAGGGACCGACGCGCCACATGAGGCTGCTGGACTCGAAGAGGTAGTCGATGTCGCCACTCTGCCAGCCGCCACTGCCAACGAGCTTGATGCTGGGGAACATCAGGCCGCGAGTGGCACCGATCTGTGCGGTGATGGATTCCAGCCGACGCTCGGCGGTGGCGATGTCCGGGCGGCGCTCAAGAAGGTCGCTCTGCACTCCGGTGGGGACGCGCGGAGGCACGGGGCAACCGCCCGTGTGCGCGGGGATGTCGAAGCGTGAAGCATTGGCCCCGACCAGGATGGCGATGGCGTTTTTGAGTTGGTCCCGTTGGTTGTGAAGGGAGGCAAGTTCTGACTCGGCGATGGCGACCTCCGTTTCGGCCTGAGCCTCCTCAATCTCGCTGCCGGCCCCGGCTTTGACCCGGGCTGCGGCGATGTCGAAGGCTTCCCGCCGGAGTTGAATGGACTCCACGACGGTGCCGATCTCGGAATCGAGGGCGCGAAGCCGGAAGTAATTGGTGGCGACGTCCGAGTGGATGCCGAGGAGCACGTTGTGAATGTCCGCCGCGGCCGCGCCCGCATCTGCGACACCACTCTGATACTGGCGCCGGATCTTTCCCCAGAGATCGAGCTCCCAGCTGAAGTCGAGCGGCACCTCGTAGGCCGGTCCGTCGTAGTAGAGTCCGTTGAGCGGGAAGGGCGAGGGCATGTTCTGCGAGGTGCGCTGCCTCTCGGCGAAAATCTTGCCGCTGCTGAGATTCGGAAAGAAATTCCCGCGGGCGATCCGCGCCGTGGCCCGTGCCTGGTCGAAGCGTGCAATGGCGGCTTTGAGCGATTGATTGTGGCGCGTGGCATCCTGCATCAGGGCATTGAGGTCGCTGTCGTGGAAGCACGCCCACCACTCGCCCCGAGGATGCGTGTCGAGCGGTTGGGGTGCGCGCCATTGGACGGTCTCGGTATCCGGGCGAATGTAGTCCGGGCCGAGTTGGGCAACGGCTGGCCTTTGGGCGAGCAGGAGCGCAACGGTCAGGAGGACGATGGAAGTGGGAAGGTGCATGGCGGGAACGATGAAGAGTGGGAAGCTTAACTTACACCTTGTCCGAATCAGGGGCTTCATCTCGGGGCAAGGGAGGATGGGTGCAGAGGGTTGGTTTTTGAAAGGGCCGTCCAGAAGTTGCATCGGAATGGGAACTCAGGGCGACTTGGAGCGGCGGAGTTTCATGACCAGGACGTAGAACAGGGGCGTGAAAAAGAGGCCAAGGAAGGTGACGCCAATCATCCCGGCAAAGACAGCGCTGCCCATGGCCCGGCGCATCTCGGCTCCAGCTCCCTCGGAGACGACCAAGGGATAGACGCCCGCGATGAAGGCGATGGAGGTCATGAGGATCGGGCGGAGGCGGAGGCGGCAGGCTTCGAGGGCGGCTTCGACCGGTGAGAGCCCCTCGATCTCATGCTTCTCCTTGGCGAACTCCACGATGAGGATGGCGTTTTTGCAGGCGAGGCCGATGAGCACGATGAAACCAATCTGAGTGAAGATGTTGTTGTCGCCGCCCGTCAGGTGAACGCCAGCCAGCGCGAAAAGAAGGCAGACGGGAACAATCAGGATGATGGCCAGTGGGAGGCGCAGGCTCTCATACTGCGCGGCGAGGACCAGGAAGACGAGCAGAATGCATAGCGGGTAGATGAAGACCGCCGTGTTGCCTGCGATGATGCGCTGATAGACAAGCTCAGTCCATTCGAACTCGAAGCCGGGCGGAAGCGTTTGTTTCGCGAGGTCGGCCATGAATTGCTCCGCCTGTCCCGAACTGAGAGGCGGCATGGGGGCACCGTTGACGTCGGCGGCGAGGATGCCGTTGTAGTGAAGCACGCGGTCGGGCCCAAAACTCTCTTTCACCTTCACCAAAGAGCCGACGGGGACCATCTCGCCCTGGAGGTTTTTGGTTTTGAGGCGGGTGATGTCGGAGACTTCATCACGGAACTGCGACTCCGCCTGGGCAACGACCTGATAGGTGCGGCCGAAGCGGTTGAAGTCGTTCACGTAAAGGGAACCGAGATTGATCTGAAGGGTCTCGAACAGATTGGCCAGTGGCACGCCCTGCATCTTGGCTTTCTCCCGGTCGATGTCGGCTTCGAGTTGGGGAACGTTGACGGTGTAGCCACTGAAGGGTTGGGCGATTTTGCCCGAGCCAAACGCAGCGCCGAGCAGCCCTTGCGTCGAGCGGTAAAGATCCGCGTAGCCCTGATTGCCGCGATCCATGACCATGAGCTTGAAGCCACCGACCGTTCCGAGCCCGTTCACGGAGGGCGGAGGAAAGACCGCCATGAAGGCTTCCTGCACGCCAGATAGGCGCTTGTTCAACTCACCCACGATGGCGAGGCCGCTGAGGTCGGGCGTGCGGCGTTCCTCGAAGGGCTTGAGGCCGAAGAAGACGATGCCCGCATTCGAAGCGGTGGTGAAGCCGTGGATGGAGAGACCGGGGAAGGCGACGGCATCCATGACGCCCGGGGTTTCCAGCGCAATGCGGGACATTTCCTTGATGACCGCTTCCGTGCGGTCGAGCGACGAGCCGTCGGGGAGCTGGGCAAAGCCGACGAGGTACTGCTTGTCCTGCGCGGGGATGAATCCGGAGGGGACGATGTCGAAACCCTTCTTCGTGGCCCAGATCAGGCCGCCATAGAGGATGACGGCGATGATGCTGAACCGGATGATCTGTTTGACGAACCCAACGTAGAGATTGGATGACCATTCGAACACCCGGTTGAAGGGGCGGAAGACCCATCCGAAGAGGAAATTCATCAGGCGGGTCAGGATGTCCGGCTTGTCATCGTGGGCATGGAGGAGGAGCGCCGACAGTGCCGGACTCAGCGTGAGGGACACGATGGAGGAGATCACCGTCGAGATGGCAATGGTGACGGCGAACTGCTTGTAAAACTGACCGGTGAGGCCGGAGATGAAGGCGGTGGGAATGAAGACCGCGCAGAGCACGAGGGTGGTGGCGATGATGGGCCCGGTGACTTCCTTCATCGCCTGCTTGGTGGCGTCGACCGGTTTGAGGCCGTTGCGGATGTTCCGCTCGACGTTCTCGACCACCACGATGGCATCATCCACGACGATCCCGATGGCGAGCACGAGGCCGAAGAGGGAAAGATTGTTGATGGAAAAACCGAGCATCTGCATCACGGCGAAGGTGCCGATGAGAGAGACGGGAACCGCCGCGAGCGGGATCACCGAAGCGCGCCAGGTCTGGAGGAAGAGCACGACGACGAGAACCACCAGCAGGACGGCTTCGAGCAGGGTGTGAATGACGGCGTCAATGGACTTCCGAACGAAGACGGTGGGATCGTAAACCACGGCGTAGTCCACGTCCTGGGGGAATCGTTTTTTCAACTCATCCATGCGCGCACGGACCGATTCGGAAAGGGCGAGGGAGTTGGAGCCGGGGGATTGAAAGACGGGGATCGCAACGGCGCGCTTGTTGTTGAGCAGGCTGCGAAGCGCGTACTCTCCGGAGCCCAGTTCGACGCGGGCGATGTCGCCCAGTCGGAGGGTCTGCCCCTGCGGCCCGGTCTTCACGATGATGTCTTCAAACTCTTCCTCGGACACGAGTCGGCCCTTGGCATTGATGGTGAGCTCAAAGGGCACGTCGGACGTGACTGGTTGCTGGCCGATGGTGCCTGCAGCCACTTGAACGTTCTGCTCCCGGATGGCGGCAACGACATCACTGGCCGTCAGGCCGCGTGCCGCTGCTTTGTCGGGATCGATCCAGACGCGCATGGCGTAGTCGCCCGAACCAAAGAGCTGGATGGAGCCCACGCCCTCGAGACGCGCCAGTTCGTCCTTCACGTAGAGGTTGGCGTAGTTGCGGAGGTAAAGTTCGTCGTAGCGACCGTTGGGCGAGAAAAGGTGGACCACCATGGTGAGGTCGGGAGACGACTTGATGGTGGTCACGCCGAAGCGGCGAACTTCCTCGGGCAGCTTGGGCAGGGCTTGGGCGACGCGGTTTTGCACCTGCACCTGGGCCAGATCGATGTCCGTGCCGAGCTTGAAGGTGACCGTGAGCGTCATGACTCCGTTGGCCGTCGATTGCGAGGACATGTACAGCATGTTCTCGATGCCGTTGATGGTCTGCTCGAGCGGGGATGCGACGGTCTCTGCCAAGGTCGTGGGGTTGGCACCGGGATAGTTGGCCGTGACGACGATGGTCGGTGGAACGACCTCTGGATACTCACTGACGGGAAGTTGGAAGAGGGAGATCGAGCCCAGTACGAGAATGAGCATCGAAATCACCCCGGCGAAGATGGGCCGGGTGATGAAGAATCGGGAGAAGTTCATGGGAAGGAAGACAGCAGACTCGAAGATGGCAGACGCAAGACTTGAGTCTGAGGTTGCTCGTTAGGGGTTGCTCGCCTCTTCAGGCGGCGCTTCGACCACGGGCATGCCGGGCATGGGAAGGCGAGCCTGGCCGTTGGCGATGATCTTTTCACCCGCAGTCAGGCCATCTCGGACGATGCGCTTTGCCCCGATCGTGGGCCCCAACTGGATTGGGCGGTAAACGGTGAGGTTCTCGTCATTGACGGACAGGACGTACTTCGTGGCCTGATCGGTGAGGATGGCTTCCTGGGGAATGAGCAGGGCGTCGTACTTCGCCGTCATCGGCACGCGGACGCGGGCAAAGAGGCCGGGCGTGAGCATGTCGGACTCATTGGTGAAGACGGCGCGGACGATCATGCTGCCGGTGCTGGCGTCGAGTCGATTGTCGAAGGATTCGATATGGCCCTTGTGAGGAAAATCGGTCTCGTTGGCAAGTTGGAGTTCCACGGGGATCTCGCCTTCGCCGTTGGTGTAGATGTTTCCGTCGCGTTGAAGCGCCTGGATCTGGAGCAGGCTGTTTTCGTCGATGTCGATGTACACGTGGACGGGATCAACGCTGACAATGGTGGTGAGGAGGGTGGCCCCACCGGGGGTGCCACTGACGTAGTTCCCCTCGGTGACGAGCGCGCGGCTGATTCGGCCCGAAATGGGCGCACGAACATCTGTGTGGGAAAGCTCAATCTCAGCGGAGTGCTCGGCTGCTTTGGAAGCGGCGAGGGAGGCCTCGGCCTGGAGGTAAGCGGCTTCGCGTGCGTCGGCCTGCTCGGGCGAGAGAGCCTTGGCTTCGAGGAGCATCTTCACGCGCTCGAACTCCTTCTTCGTGACATGGACGGCGGCCTCGGCACGGCGGAGGTCCGCTTGGGTGCTTTCAAGTCGAGTCTGGAAGGCACGGGGATCGATCTTGAAGAGAAGGTCTCCCTCCTTGACCAAGGCTCCTGCATCAAAATGCACCTCGGTGAGGTAGCCGGAGACGCGGGGGCGGAGCTCGACTGTCTCGGTGGGTTCCACGCGGCCCGTGAACTCCTCCCATTCGACGAGGGAGCGTTTCTCAACGCCTTCGAGCGTGACGGGCGAGGGCGGCATGCCACCCTGGGCGCCTTCATCCTGGGGTGGCGGCGCGCATTGGGTGAGCAGGAAAAGGATGGGGAGAAGAGGGAGGCGAGTCACGGGAGAGGTGGGGGATTGAAGTTGACCAGTTGGTTTAGAAAAGGGATCATTCAGAGGCGGTTGCGAGCGCGGACTCTGGCATGCCGAGGATCTGCCGGGCTCCGGCCTCGAGCTCGTCGAGGTGGCTCAGATCATTCCAGATGCGGGCATGCGTGAGGAGACCTTCGGAGTAGGCAAACAGGACGCGGGCCTTGGCCGCAGCGTCCGGGGCCTCGACGAGGCTGTCCGCATGGGCGTCCCGGATGGCGGATTCGTAGTATCGAATGTACTGGCTGAGGATTCCCTGAAGAAGGCTTCGGAGTTCTTCCTCGATGGTGCTGATCTCCGAGCCGATGGTGTGAATGGGGCAGCCCAGCACCCGACCGTGCAGGGCCTTCAGTTCTTCCTGCTCCACCCTGAGGTTGCGAAAGCAGTCAAAGAGCCGGTCGAGCGCGGGCTTTGACGGCGAAAAGCAGGCGTCGAGAGTTTTCTGGTGCTCCTTCCAAGCGTGCTCGATGCTGGCGACGGCGAGGGCGGTCTTCGAGGCAAAGAAGTGATAGAAGCTTCCTTTCTTGACGCCCGCACGTTCACAAATGTGATCAACGGACGTTCGACCATAGGAGCCCGTCCAGATCAGTTCGATCATGGCTTCGATCAATCGCTCTCGTGCGTCGCTGGTTCTTCCCATACACGGATGACATCGGTCGACTAGACGATTAGTCAAGAAAAAGAGCCGATTTGTGGGCATGACTCGAAATTTGAGGAGTCATCTGTTTGTCCATGGTTCATACTGGGCTCGTCATGAAGCCTTCAGATTCAGGAGCTACGCAGGAATTGGACTCGTCGCATGTGCGCACGATTCTGATCCTTGGAGGCGGCGTCTTTGGTCTCACCGCAGCCTGGGAACTCCGCAATCGAGGCTGGAAAGTCACGCTGCTCGACCAAGGTACAATTCCACATCCCGATGCCGCCTCCACCGACATCAACAAGGTCGTGCGGATGGACTACGGCTCCGATCTCCAGTACACCGAGATGGGCGAGGCGGCGCTGGAGGGCTGGCGGGCTTGGAACCAAAGGTGGCAGGAGGAGGTTTATCACGAGGATGGATTTCTGGTGATGAACTCGGAGACGATGCGACCCGGCGGATTCGAGCACGACAGTTTTGAACGCCTCTCCAGCCGGGGGCATCGCCTGAAGCGAATGGACCGGGATGCCCTGCGTCGCGCGCATCCGGCATGGAACGCCGATCGATACGGGGAAGGGTATTTCAACAGCAGGGGCGGATGGGGCGCGAGCAGTCGGGCGGTCGTTCATCTCAAGGCGGAGGTCGTGGCTGCGGGAGTGACCGTTGTTGAAGGGGTTCCGTTATCGAGCCCGCTGAGCCTCGAAGATCGAGACGGGATCAAGCGCGTCACTGCCCTGGATGGCCGAGTGTGGAAGGCTCAGGTGGTGCTGATGGCGACGGGCGCGTGGACGCCGGTTTTACTTCCGCGATTGAGCGAGGGGATGTGGGCGACCGCGCAGCCGGTGTTTCACTTTCGGCCTGCCGATCCGGCCCGATTCAGGCCACCCGAGTTTCCTGTCTGGGGTTCGGACATCGGGCGGACGGGTTGGTATGGATTTCCGGCGAATGAGGAAGGCATTGTCAAAGTCGCGAACCACGGTCCTGGGCGGCGAGTTCGTGCGGATGCTCCCCGGGTCATGCCAGAAGGAGAGGAGGCGCGTTTCCGTGCGTTCCTTCAAACGACGTTTCCGTCCTTGGCAGAGGCACCGCTGGCAGGTTCCCGGGTCTGTTTGTATTGCGACACCTTCGACGGGCATTTTTGGATCGATCACGACCCCGACCAATCCGGCGTGGTGGTGGCGGCGGGCGACTCAGGTCACGCCTTCAAGTTCACCCCCCTTTTGGGAGGACTCATCGCCGACGTGGTGGAGAGGAACCCCAATTCCTGGGCGGAGCGGTTTCGCTGGAGGGAACCCTCGGCCAAGGGCGGTGAGGGAGCCCGTGCGTTGTCGGACTGACGGAGGTGTGTCAACCCCGACGCCGTTCGAGCAACAGCATCATCAGGCCCGAGAGCGTGAGGGTCAGTTGCTCTTCCGGTGTGGCCGCCCCGAGCAGTTCCACTTTGAAGCGGCCTTCCCAGAACGCTGGCTCCTTGGTCAAACGCATGACAGGCGTCCCGTCGGTGCGCGTGACGAGGTACTTTGGGTGAAAGAGGTACCCGGAGAACAGATTGATGATGGGCAGCTCTCCAAAAAAGCCGTCCATGACCTTGGTCCACGGATTCTCTTCCCGAAGCGTCATCGCTGGAGCCTCGGAGCCGTTCAGTACGATCTCGTAGTGCGCTCTCCAGAGCGAGCGCATGCCACGACGACCCACCGAGCCGAGCGGATCTCCGGCGGGAGTGGTGAAGTGGTAGCGGGCAGACCAGTCGATGATGCGGTCCGCATTGATGTTGGCGAGGAGTGTCGATTTGGAGGAGTCCTCAAAGACCTCGATCTGCTCTTTGAGTTTGAAGATCTTCTGCTTCACGTAGCAGACGGTGTTGCCTGCGGCGTCCTCGACGAAAATCTGCGGAGCCAGGGCAACGATCTTGAAGCGGAGGGTGAGTGGGAAATTCATTGTTGCTTAGATTGAGCGAAAAAAGTCAGGAGTCCACAAACAAGAACAGGGATGGGCGGCGTTAAGCCTCTTGAAAGCCCCCAAAAACTTCTCACCACGTTCTCCGTATGGCTCAACCCGCATTCGACTCGAAACAGTGCTACGAGCAAT
>CAXBNA010000220.1:0-9960 GCA_963976915.1 uncultured Verrucomicrobiales bacterium | reverse complement strand
GCATGACGCGCAAGCGCCTCTTCGGCCAGCGTGTCGAAGCCGATCCCGGAGATCTGCGAAGGGGTGCCCGCGAAGGCGTAATCCATCACCTCCTTGTTCAGACCGACCGCTTCAAAAATCTGGGCACCCGTGTAGCTGCTGAGCACCGAGATGCCCATCTTGCTCATGATCTTGAGCACACCTTTTTCCAGACCCGTGCGGTAGTTGTTGAGCGCCTTCTCGTAGGTGAAGCCTTCGAGCTGCGGCTTCCGCGCACTCTTGTCCTGCTCAAGCACCTCGTGAATGGTTTCAAAGGCGACGTAGGGACAGACCGCCGACGCGCCGAACCCAAAAAGACAGGCCATCTGGTGTGTGTCACGGGCTTCCCCCGTATCCACCACCAAGCTGAGGCGCATCCGCACCTGCTTGCGATTGAGATGGTGATGCACCGCCCCGGTGGCGAGGAGCGCTGGGATCGCCGCCCGATTGTAATCGATTCCGCGATCGCTCAGAATCAGGATGCGGATGTTGTCGCGCACCGCCTGTTCGGCCTGCTTGCAAAGCGCATCCAGCGCCTGCTTCATGCCGGCCACGCCCTCCGACGTCACCCAGGTCGTGTCGAGCACGCGATGAGGGAAGCCGTTCATCGACTTCAGCGTCTGCAACTCGTTCTCAAAAAGGAATGGTGAGGTCAAGTGGACCACATTCGCGTGCTGCGGGGTCTCATCGAGCCAGTTGCGCTGCCAGCCCAAGACCACATCCAGCGACATCACCGCCCGCTCCCGGATCGGATCGATTGGCGGGTTGGTCACCTGCGCGAAGAGCTGCTTGAAATAGGTGCTCAGCAGGCGCGGACGCTTGGAGAGAATCGAGAGAGAGACATCGTCTCCCATCGAGTAGACGGGGTCCATGCCCGCCTTGACGAGGGGCGCGATCGACAGATCAATCTCCTCCTTCGTCCATCCGAAAGTGGCTTGGCGCTGGGACAGCCCGAGAACATCAATTTCTTCTGAAGAGGCCTCAGGTGGCTGGGCCGTCAGTTCGACCCGATTCTTTAGCCAGCCAGAGTAATCCTGCCGATGAGCGAGGTCTTTCTTGATCTCGGCATCGAACCGCACCCGTCCATGAAGGGTGTCCACCTCAAGCATTTCACCTGGAGCGAGACGTCCCTTGCGGATCACTTTGGCGTCATCCAGACCAATAATGCCGACTTCCGACCCGAGGGCAAAAATCCCGTCCTCGGTGAGTTTCCAGCGTGACGGACGGAGACCATTCCGGTCGAGCGCGGCCACGACCTGAATCCCGTTCGTGATCGCCAGAGCGGCTGGACCATCCCACGGCTCGGAGAAGCACTCATGAAACTGGTAGAAGGCCTTCAGCTCATCCGAAGTGCTCGGGTCGATGCCATACGCACTCGGCACCATCATGGCCACCGCCTGCGTCAAGTCCCGGCCGCTCAGGACCAGCAACTCCAAGGCTTGGTCGAGACTGGCCGAATCCGAACTGTTCGGGTCCACCAGATCCTTCAGCAGGTAGGACTCGTCGCCCCACACATGATTGGCGAAATCACTCGCGCGGCTGTTCAGCCAGTTGCGGTTGCCACGCAGCGTGTTGATCTCTCCGTTGTGCGCCAGCATCCGGAAAGGGTGGCTCAGCGCCCACGTCGGGAAGGTGTTGGTGCTGAAGCGTTGGTGAAACAACGAGATCGAGGTCTCATAGTCGTCGCTCTGGAGATCCGTGTAGAATTTCTCCATCGATGAAGGCAGCAGCAGCGCCTTGTAAACGATGGTGCGGTGCGAGAACGAAGCGATGTAAAACTCCGCCAAATTCTGCTCACGGGACTTGCTGCGCAGTTCACGGCGAACGAGATACAGCGTCCGCTCGTAGGTGTCGTCGTCCATTTCCTTCGGCCGCTCGACAAACAATTGCTGGATGCAGGGCATGGTCCGGCGGGCTTTCTCACCCAATTCGTTCGGATTGACCGGCACATCGCGCCAACCGAGGACCTTGACCTTGCGGTTTCGGAGGATACCCTCGGCCACCAGATGAATTTTCAGGCGCTCGGTTTGGTCCTGGGGGAGGAAAAACACGCCCACGCCAAGATCCATCTCGTGCTCAAGATTGTGCCCCATCTTTTCGACCTCGGGCATCAGCACCTTGTGTGGAATCTGAGTCAGCACACCTGCGCCGTCGCCCGTCACGCGGTCGGCGTCCACCGCCCCACGATGCTGCACGCTGCAAACGCCACAAATGGCCATGTCGAGAACGTCCCGGCTCTTGATGCCATGAATGTTGGCCACAAAGCCAACGCCACACGCATCACGCTCCAGCTCCATGCGGTGGAGAGAGCCTTCATTCGGGATATCCAGGTCGTAAAATGGGTATTTCATAGGGCACAAAACCCCGCACCAGGCACTAGCCGCCCGGACGCGGGGGAGGGTATGATGCAGAATCCGAAGAAGGGTGCAAGCAGGTTGAATGCCGGGTCCCGTGGCGAATTTGTCGAAAGTTTAATTCGCTCAGCCTCAGGCGGCCCGCCACCAGCCCGCCTTCCAACGCGGTTCCCCAGCCAAGCGCAAGGCCAGGCCTAGCCATCCTTCAGATGGGCGTTCCGTTGCCTGCGTTCCGTCACCGACAGAGTGCCGGCACTGGCTCACGGGAAACGCCCCCTCAAATCGCCAGCGCGTTCTCCGCGTCGCCGAAGTGGCTGGTTTTGACGCCCATGCGGTTCATCAAGGAAATGTGGAGGCGGCAGAGCTTGCGATTCTCGTCAGCGCTGTGGTCGTGGTAGCGCCCACCCTGAATCGTGCCACCGCCACCACCGGCGAGGACGACCGGGAGTTGGCGTGAGTCATGGGCGTTGCCATCAAACAGGCTGCTGGTGAGCAGGACCATGCTGTTTTCCAACAGCGTGCGTTCGCCCTCGTTGGTGGCCTGCATCTTGGTGAGGAACTCACTCCAAAGCTTCACTTGGTGCTGATTCACCCGCTGGTACATGTCGAGGCGATGCTCATCACCGGCGTGGTGGGAAAGCTCGTGAATGCCCCCACTGATCCCATCCAGGCTGGGAAAGCGCATGTTCGAGAGGTCATTGTTCATCATGAACGTGGCCACGCGGGTGCGGTCCATTTGGAAGGCCAGGAGCAGGATGTCGAACATCAAGCGCAAGTGATCCTCACTGCTCGTCGGAATGCCCGCCGACGGGCGGCCGAGGGTCGGTGTTTTCACGCTGGGCATCCAGCCCTGACCGTTGGTCTCCGCCTGACTGATCTTTTCGGCAAGTTCGACGCGCTGCTCGATCTCCCGCACGGAGGTGAGGTATTCGTCGAGCTTCTGCTTGTCACGCTGACTGAGCCGGGGCTTCAGCGCACCGGCGTCCTCGAGCACAAGGTCGAGGATGCTTTTGTCGCGCTTGCGGCGGCTGCCATCGTCAAAGAGCTGATCAAAAGCCTGCTGCGGAAAGATCTCTTTGGGGGCGGGGGTCGTCGGCGTGCTCCACGAGATGTAGGCCGAGTAGATCGAGGTGAACCCGGAGTCCGTGCTGTAGCGTGGACGCTCCGTTCCGAGCACGACGCTGGGGATCGGCGTGAACTGGCCCGTGTGCGCAGCGATCAGTTGATCCATCGTCGTGCCGACTTCCACATCCGTGGTCGTCTTCTTCACCTTGAGGCCACAGAGGACGTTCATCTTCGGGTAGTGACCTCCCTCCCCTTCCACGGTCGTGGGATTCCACAGGCCCTTGAAGACATTCACATGGTTCTTGAGCGGCTCCAGCGGTGAGAGCGTCTTCATGAACTCCATGCCGTTCGGCCCCATCGACGCGCCCCAGTGATGAGGATTGACGCCATTGCCCGTGAAACAGACAGCCAGTCGACGCGGCGCGGTGTTGTTCTTCACCGACTCGGCACCAAACACAGAAACAGACTCCAGCCACGGCAGGCCAAGAGCCACACCGCTGCCACGAAGGAATTTTCGACGAGAGAGATTCATGATGGAGATCGGAAATAGACTACGGATTGGTGGCGACGGTCCTCTCACTTCTTCGGTTCAAGAACTGCCGGCTGCGAACCACGTCCTGCACGGCAGCAGAAACCTTGCCGTTGTTTTTCTTCAGTGAGGCCTGCATCTGGGCGAGGAGTTTCTTGTCGCTCGGCATGGTTTGGCGGCCGAGGGCGTAGCCGAGGAGTTTGCGGCAGAACTGGGCGGTAAAATGGGCTTCGTTCTTTTTCAGGTAGTCGCGCAGACCGGCGAGGCCTTGGAACTGGGTACCGTCCTTGAGTTCACCCGTGTCATCAATGTCCGGATCCGCTCGGAAGCGACCGATGGGATCAAAACGCTCCAAGGCGAAGCCGAGCGGGTCGATGCGGTCATGGCAGACGGCGCAGGCTTGATCGGCACGATGCTGCATGAGGGATTCACGCAGGCTTGAAGGCTTGCTCGCTTCTTTTAGTTCGGGGACATTCGGAGGTGGCGGCGGCGAGCTAAAACCGAGCACGACTTGGTAGAGGTAGTCACCTCGCAGCACGGGGCTGGTGCGATTGGGCCGTGAGGTCTTCGTCAAAATCGCGCCCATGCCGAGCAGGCCGCCGCGATTTTGCTGCGCGACTTTGACCTCGCGGAACTCGCCACCCGTGACGCCGGGAACGCCGTAGAACTTGGCCAATCGCTCATTCAGGAAGGTGTAGTCGCCGCCGATGATGTCGCCGACGTTGCGGTCGTCACGCACGAGATGCGTGAAGAACTCGACGGTCTCACGCTGCATGTCCGCGCGGAGTTCAGGGGTGAACTCGGGAAACATCTTTTCATCGACCGTGCTCTGCGCGTCGAAGCCGTTGAACTTCAGCCACTGGCCGGCGAATTCCTTCGCGAGTGCGGCGGCCTTCGGATCGCGCAGCATGCGCTTCGTCTGCGCCGCGAGCACGTCGGGCTTCAAGAGACTGCCGTCTTCGGCGGCCTTGCGCAGCTCCCAGTCGGGCATGGAGGCCCAGAGGAAGTAGCTGAGGCGGGAGGCGAGCTCGTAGGCGTTCAGTTTCACATCGCCCTCACCCGTGGCAGCGAGCGGCAGCGTTTCGGCTTTGAAAAGGAAGTGCGGCGACACCAGCACGCGCACGATGACTTCACGCGCGGCGGATTCGCGGTCGAGATCCTTGGCTCGTCCGTCAAAGTAGAGCGCATCCAGTTTTTTGAACTCTTCCTCGCTCATCGGTCGCCGCCAGGCACGCTTGGCGAACTGGCGCAGGTGCCAGATCATGGCGCCGTCATACTCCTTTTGCTGCTGAGCGTTGAGCTTCGAGGGTCCGGCAAGTCCCCAGTCTTTTTTCATCGCGGTGAGCCACTGGGCATCCTGCTTGCCGAGAAGCTTGCTGAACTGCTCGTCACTGAAATAGTACACGCCAATGCCCGGCGTGGTGCGGTACATGTTTTGCGCCACGATTTCGAGTCGGCGCTCCAGCATGTCAGGAAAGGCCTGTTTCATCGAGTTGAACTCGCCCATCGTTTGTCTGGCGGCCTGCGTGCCACGTTTCCAGACGGTGAGCACGCCGGGCATGACCTTGGTCACATCGCGCGGTGTATCCGTGGTGATCGTCCACTGCATCGTGGCGGATTCAATCTCCGCGTTTTTCAGGTCGATCCGCGTGTCCGCCCGTAGGTGATGCGCGTCTTTGGGCAAGGGCAAGGTGAGCACCTTCGGCGCAGTGATGGCGATGACGTTCGGTTCGACCTGCCGTCCCGGCTGCGGATGCTTTCCATACGCAGCGCGCACCTTTTCGAGTTCGCTGAGCCGCGCCTTGAGCGCGTCGACATTCAGCGGTGGTGGATTCGCGACGGATTGCTTGCGGGTCTCTTGGAGCGTTTTGTTCAGCCATTGGAAGTAGTCGATCTTCGTTTTGCCGACACTGACGTCGATCTTCGTGATCAGCGCGATGTCCCCCTTGTTGCCATCGGCGACATCGCCAAAGCAAAGGTGTGCGTGCGTTTTGCCCTTCACATCGCTCTGCATGGGATAGGGGCGGATGCCATCGCTGTCCTGCTGCCGACGCTGCACGCCGCTGCCGGGACGTTTGGGATCATTCCACGACAAGAGATCCGCCTGAATGGCCTTGATTCGCGCCTGCGCGATTTTTTCATCCGCTGGCAGTTCGCGCCAGGCGACACGCGTGAGATCAAGGAAGCGCGACTTGGGTTCGGTGTTGTTCAGGTGCTTCCACCAGTTCTCCAGGAAGAAGACATTGAGCTTCATGTCCTTGGCAAGCTTCTCCAACGGCACCTTCGCGTGCTTGTGCTTCCAGCAGGCGAGCATGTAATCGGCCTCGCGTTTGTCGTCGGCGTCCGTCGGAAGATGCAGCGCGGCCTTTTGCTGATACCACACATACAGCCCCTGCTCCGCCTGCGCCTTCACCTGATCCGGCCCGCGCAGTCCGATGCGGTTCGGGTGAAAGGCGATCCCCGTGCCCGGCATGATGGTGGCGTGGTCCGCCAGCTTCCGCGCCGCATTGAAGTACTTGTCGATCGCCGCCGGGCTCATGAACAGTACATCGCCCGTGTTCGTGAAACCTTCGCCGCCGCCGCCATCCGTCTGGAATTCCTGCGCCAGTTCGTAATCGCGGCCCGTGAGATCGCGGATCGTGTTGTCGTACTCGGCGTTCGTGAGGCGGCGCATCGTCACCGGGCCCGGATCACCCGAGTTTGCTTCCGCCAGGGCATCCAGCGAGTGCTTCACCCACCCGGTTATGCCTTCCGCCTCGTCCGGCGTCAGGGCTTCCGCCTTCTTCGGCGGCATGTCGCCATTTTCAACGACGTCCTGAACGGTCTGCCAGAGCTCGAACTCGCTGCTGAGTTTCGGGTCCTTGGCAAACTGCTCCAAATCCACGTCGCCCTTCGATTTGTCCGCGTTGTGACAGTCATAGCACTTCGCCGCCAAAAACGGCTCCACCCGCTTCCATTCGGGAGCGGCATGGACAGACAACGAGCCGACGACAAAAGCGGCCAGAGCGAGATGACGGGGATTCAGGGGCATTTCCAGGGTTTGAGAGCCCTTTCTCTACGTTGGCAAAGACGGAGATTCTACGCCGATCTTGTCGTGATATCGCCGAGCCGCTATCTCGGTCGAAACGTCGAGGTCTCCCGCAGCTTCTCCCAGAGAGCGCGTTCCTCGGCGTTGAGTTCCGTCGGCAGCCGGAGATCGAGCACCACGTAAAAATCGCCTCGCTCCCCGCTTTTGCCTTTGGGCAATCCGCGTCCTCGCACGCGCATCTTCTGGCCATTCTCGGCACCGGCTGCGATGCGGAGTTTGATGTCCCCATCGAGCGTGTGCACCACGACCTCCGCACCCAACACGGCTTCCCACGGCGCGACGCCGAGTTCGAAATACACGTCTGCGTCCTTCGTCGAAAAATCGGGATGAGCTGCGTGACGAATGCGCAGGAACAAGTCTCCCGACTCACCTCCGCCGACACCTTTCTGACCATGGCCCTTCACACGGATGCGGCTGCCGTCGATAGCACCCGCTGGAATCCGCACCTTCAGCGTCTGCGTCTTCGTCTCACCCGTTCGAGGGTCGCTCGACTGCAGTGAAATGGATCGCTCAGTGCCATTCATCGCCTCGTCCAGCGTCACCATGATGTCGCCTTCGATGTCGCCGCCGCGGCGCGAACGGACACCGCCGCCCATGCCGCCTTGGGAGAAACCACCCGGGTGGCCGTAGCCACCGCCGCCGCCAAAGAACTGCTCAAAGAAGTCGCTGAAGCCCGTGCCGCCAAAATGGTACTCCTGCGAACCTCCGCCGTAGCCGCCACCCTGCGCTCCCCAGCCGGGAGGCGGCTGAAACCCACCCCCATTCTGCCAGTCCGCGCCCAAGCGATCATACTTCTTCCGTTTCTCGGGATCGCTCAGGACCTCATAGGCCTCATTGATTTCCTTGAACTTGGCCTCGGCTCCCGCCTTGTCCTCGGCCACGTCGGGATGATGCTTCCGCGCCAGTTTGCGGAAGGCCTTCTTCAACTCGTCATCGCTCGCATCGCGCGACACTCCGAGGGTCTGGTAATAGTCTTGAAACTCGACGGGCATTGTAAAGGGATGGCTGTGGAGACGCCGACCTTGGAACGTTCCACGGTCAGATCATCTCGCGTCATCAATCATCGCAATCGTGTCCTTTTCCACCGATTCGGCAATTTCCTTCAATCCAGGAGCCTCGGACAGGGCTTCCAGAAGGCTCGTGGGGCGCACCATCCCAATGAGCGTCTTGCCTGCATCCTCGTAAACCGAGATCCGGCACGGAAGCGCGACGTTCATGCCCATGTCCGCCGTCAGGACCTTGGTGGCCTGCGCCGGATTGCAGACTTCAAGGATGTGACAGGCATTCGGCAGGTCAAAGCCCTTGCCCGCCAGCGTCGCCTTCAAATCGTAGGTGTGAAGCACGCCGTAGCCGTGCTTTTTGACGGAGGCTTCGAGATCGATGACCGCTTGGTCGGCGGACTTTGGCGTTTCAACAATGTATCGTGGATTCATGGAAGGAAGAGGAGGTTAACGATTGGAATTCATGCCGAACATCAGCCCGAGCACGGCACCGTAGATGGCACCGCGCCACCAAGTCGACGTGAGGGGGCAGGTCCCGGACGAGCACTGGCCGTAGTAGCCCATTGCCGAGCCGAGAGCCGCTCCGATGGCGATGGGAATGAGGTGAGCAATCATGGCAAGCGCCTCAACTCAGCCGCATTTCCCGCCACCGCAGCAACCGCCGCCGCCTTGGCCGGACTGGCCACAGGTGCTGATGCCAAAAGGCAGGTAGGCAGGGCAGAAGCGAACAAAAGCAGTCAGCAACGGCACGACACCGATGGCACCCAGCCAGGTGTGATTGACAAGGCCGTAAGCGATGATGCCAAGGCCGATGATGATGCGCAAAGCGCGGTCCACAGTTCCGATGTTGGGTTTCATAGGGTTTTAGTTTTGGGTTTCAGGATGGGAGGGATGATTGAACATGTAATACAGCACCGGCACGGCCATCCGGCTGATGAGGAGGCTCGCAATCTCCCCGGCCATAAGTGCGATGGCGAGGCCTTGAAAAATCGGGTCGGCCAGGATCACCGCCGCGCCCACCACCACCGCCATCGCAGTCAGCAGCATCGGGCGAAACCGAACCGCTCCAGCGTCGATCACCGCCTCACTCAGCGGCATGCCTTCGCCCAAACGCTGCTCGATGAAATCGACGAGGATGATCGAGTTCCGCACCACGATGCCCCCGCCCGCCATGAAGCCAATCATTGAAGTCGCGGTGAAAAATGCATCCATCATGCCATGCGCAGGCAGAATGCCGACCAATGAAAACGGAATGGCGACCATCACAATGGCCGGGGTGATGAAACTGCGAAACCAACCCACCATCAGCACGTAGATCAGGATCAAACACGCTCCAAAGGCGGCGCCGAGATCGCGAAACACCTCGATCGTGATGTGCCACTCGCCGTCCCACTTCATTGCGGGCTCGTCGTTGGTGAAGGGCTGGCTGGCATTCAGGATCTTGAGTTCCGCGCCGCTGCCTCCGAACTGCCTCGTGTCGAGCGTCTTCAGCTTCTCGTTCATCGCGAAGATCGCATACACCGGACTCTCAACCACGCCCGCCACGTCACCGATCACGTAAGTCACCGGCATCAGGTTCTTGTGGTAGCGGCTCTTCTCGACCACCACCTTCTCCACGGTCACGAGTTCGCGCAAAGGCACCAAGGGTGACACGTCACTCTCCCGCACCAAGGTGGCGGGCTCCGGTAGCGCGTTGCCATCGCCGGACCTCACTCGCAGAGCGAGCAGTTCCTCCGGCGTGGATTTGGCCGAGCGCGGCAGCTCCAGACGAATCAGCACGTCCTCCTTTTCCTCGGGCTGATGCAGCAGATCAATCGAATCCCCATCCACCGCCAGCTTCAAAGTCTGGGAAATCGTCGCCGCACTCACTCCGTGCAGGGCCGCCTTCTCCTTGTCGATGACAAA
>CAXBNA010000219.1:0-9975 GCA_963976915.1 uncultured Verrucomicrobiales bacterium | reverse complement strand
CCGCCAGCCGCAGTCTGGCGTGCCTCTCCGCTCCCTCCTCCGCCACGGCCGTGAAGGATTCGGCTTCTTCCCGCGCGGTGGCGGCAGCGTCACTTCCGTCCTTCTCCTGCATCTGCTTCTCGATCACGGCCAGCTCACGCTCCGTCTCCACCCGTCGATCGCTCAGCTCCTGCACCTGCGGCGACACCTCTGCCAGAGCCTGCTCGATCTGGACCTCATCCCACTCCTGAACCCTCCCGGCAAAAACCTCCATGGTTTCAGTTGGATGCAGCCGCCGCAAAGCCGTCTCCACCTCCGCCAAACTGCCCGTGATGTCCCGGTGCCGCGCCGAGATCACTTCCGCCTTCAGCAACCCGTCGCGGTCCTCACATCCCGCCCTCTCCATCAGGCCCTTGAGTCTTGCCGCCAATTCGACGGCTTGTTCCCTGGCTCTTTCATAGTGGGCCCTTTCATCTTTCGCCCGCTGGCTTAGCAACGCTCTTTGTTGGACCTCTCCTTCCGCTTTCCTCAGGCTCTCATCCAATCGAGACACCAGGATCTCAGCCGATAGTTTTTGATCGGTATCGTCGGCGAGACCCCGGACGTCATCGACATCCCGCTCAAATCCGCGCATCACCTGCTTGAGATCTTCAACCGCGACAAGCGCACGCTCTCGAAGATCCACCTCCGCCCAAAAATGCGACCAAGCTTCCATGGCTGCACGCATCTCCGCCACGGACGTCTCCGGGTCCAGACCCGCCTTCTTCACGGCACGAGCCCAGGCCTGTTTCCACTCCGCGTCTCGTTCGCCCTGACTTTTGAGTTCCCCGGCCACCTCATCCAACTCGGCTGACACTCGCCTCGCCTCAGTCGTCCGCTCGGCCCGCTTCCGTGCCCCCTCGTTCAGTTCGTCCATCCGACGCCGAGCCAAGACTAGAAGGTCACCAAAAGCAGCCTCTTTGGGAAACCCAACTCCGTGGTTCCTCAACACCCTCGACAACTCCGTCTCCGCCTCCTGTCGCTCTTCTTCGAAGGCCCGACGCTGTTCCTTCATTCGGAGCAGCACCTCGACCTCCCGTCTCAGCTCCCCCACACTGACCAACCAAGCGCGCATGAGCTTCGGTGTGGCAGCGTCCACCGCCATGGGCGACCAAAGATCCATCCATTCCTTGTTAAGGGACGTCTGCTCGCCCTTGCTGGCATCCAACCTCCTCTGGACCTCCGCCCCCTCGTCAGAGCACGTCTTCAGCCGATCCTCCAGCAAGGCCAGTTGCTCCACCTGCCGGGCGTCGCGTCGCAGCCTGTCTGCCACCGTATCCGCACTCTCGACGGCAGACTCATAGTCGTCGGCCCCACCGGACTCCCAGGGCTCCCCACTCTCACTTTTCTGTCGAAGCGATTTCCACTGGGCGTCGCGAACGTGTCGAGCCTGCTCAAGTTCGTCTTCGGTCGGAGCGGCACTGCCCTTCCTCACCTTCGCCAGCTCCCCCTCCGTTCGGACGCGCTCTTCTTCGATGGATGCGAACTGCGTCTCCAACTCGCGCTGTCGCTGCGCCATGTCCACGTAGCGATCTTCAAAACCTCCGACCGTCTCCAAATCAGGGAGCGGCAGACGGGCCAGCGCTTCCAATGAACCGCTCCACCGTCCGAGGCGTTGAAGCGTCCTCTCGAGCTGATTCTCCAGCGCGGTCGACTCAGTTCCCAGCTTTCGAATCTCCCCGTCCAAATCGCCTCGGCGTTCGAGTCGCCGCACCATCAACTCCAAGGACTCAAGATCGCTCTCAGGTTCGTCACTCGACTCCCCTTCTCCGTCTTGGATCTGCAATTGCCGCGCCTTGAGCTTCTTCCGCCTCTCTTCCAAAACCGTTCGCGCGTGCTCCAGCAGTCCGGCTTCCTCCGCCAGTCGCTCAATCGCTGCGCGATCAACGGACGAGAGTCGAAACTCCCCGGCGCCTTCGAGGTCCAACCCCGGCTTCAACTCATTGAGCCTTCTCAAGGCCTCACGCTCATGCTGCTTGACCTCCGCCTCCCGCTTCGGCAGATCCCCCACCGCCGACCGATACCGATCCAAGCGCTCAACCAACCGACGGATTGTCGCCCCGGCGGCCACCAATCCCTCTGGAATCTGAATCGCCGCCAACTCGTCCTCCAGCGCCTTGACACGCCTCTGTGCCGACTCCGCGTCCAGACGGGCCCGCTCTTCCTCGCGCTCCAGCTCGGCCCGTTCCTCACTCGCTCCCTCGTCCAGCAAGGTGATGTCGCCCATCTCCTGCAATTCGGCGAAAATGCCCGCCCGCGTCTGAACCAACGGCAGCGCTTGCCGGATCTGTTCCAGTTCCCGGCGCCGCCGATCCAGTTCGGCCAGCTTTTGCACCATCTGATCCCGCTCGGTCGACAGCGTCTGTCGTTGCTCCTCCATCTTCACCCACTCACGCGGACGCACCGAGCACTCCGCCACTCGTTTCGTCGCCGCCCTGGCTTGGCTGAGCGCCTGATTCACCACACTGCGCGTCCCCGTGTCTTTATAGAGAGCCGCCGCCTCCTCATCCAGCGCCCGCATCACCCTCCGAAGATGCGTCATCCCGGCACCGGCTTGAAACAGGATCTCTTGAGCGCTGCCTCCACCACTTGCCAAGGCCTGACCTCCGGCCACAAGGGACGGATGATCCATGCTGAACACCCGCTCATAAACCTCCGCCGACACACCGCCCAAAAACGCCTCCAACATCGACTCCGGCACCGCCTTCCCATCAGCGTCGATCAATGTGTTCTTGGTACCTTTTCGTCGGGAGAACGACCCCAGCACACCATCTCCCCGCTCGATCTCCGCACTCAGTTTGAGTTCGTTGTAGCTGTGCTTGAACGCATCCGTCGTTCGCGCGGGGATCCCGTACAGAAGCGATCGCAGCCCGCGCATCGCCGTACTCTTGCCGGCCTCATTGGCCCCATGGATGATGTGCAAACCGGGACTCGGAGAATCGAGCGACAGCTCCTGTCCATCAAACGCACCCCACGCATCAAACTTCACCCGGAGCCACCTCATGCCGCTCCCTCCTCTCCCCGCTCGGCCAGACGCACGGCCAGAAGCCGCTCGATCTCGGGCAGTTCCGCCCTGGCCCACGCAGCATCAAAATTCAGGCGATCCACCTTTCCTGACAGCCCCGTGAGACCTGCCACCGACTGTTCCAAAAGAGCCTCATCCTCCCCCGCCGATCTCAAAAACAAAAGCAGCTCACCCACCGCATCCCCCTGCTTTGCCAGGTCCTCCAAGGGCGTCATCGGCCGTGTCTGGACCTTCACCTTCTCCAGCCACACCTCCCCACCAAACTCGTTTGCCAGATTCCGGCATTCCCCGACAAAGGCTTCCTGCGCACCCAGCAAGACTTGGTGCATCTCCGTGGCCCCGGAAATCTGAACCCGCGCCGCCACCAGGCGCCCATCCGCCGCCGTGATGGCATCGGCCAAAGCCTCGCGCACCCGATCCAAAAGTTCCGTCAGCGACGCCGCACCGTCGGCGTCCACACTCAGGACCGACCACCTCACCACATCCAGCTCACAAGCCTCCACTCGAGTCACTTCCCCATCGTCCACGGTGATCAGCGTGCAGCCCTTGGCTCCCGTCTCCCGCGCGTGGCGACCCTGCACAATTCCGGAGAACACCACCCACGGCGTTTCGTGCAGGACCTCCCGCTCATGCACATGCCCCAGCGCCCAGTAGTCATAGCCCTTGGCCACCAGATCCGCCACCTTGCACGGAGCATAGGGCTCATGACCGGGCCGCCCATCCGCACTGGTGTGCAGCAGACCGATGTTGAAGCAGCCAGCCACCGGCTTCGGGTAGTCGGGGACCAGGTTCTCCGGCACCGCCCGATTCCCAAAACTCTGCCCGTGCACCGCCACCCCCAGATCCTTCAGTTGTACCGTCGTTGCCTTCCGATGGTCAAACAGGTGCACGCCCTCCGGAAGCCGGAGCTGACGGGACATCTGGCTCGCCGCATCGTGATTCCCCCGAATCAGAAACACGTGGATCCTCGCGGAGGTTAGCCTGCGCATCTGCGCCACAAAGAACAGACCTGTGTTATAGTCCTGCCAGTCGCCATCATAGACATCCCCCGCGATCACCACAAACGCCACCTCCTCACGCAGTGCCAGCTCCACCAGATTCTCCAGCGCCCGGCGCGTCGCCCCCCGGATCACCTCCGCCGGTGCGCCCTCGTACCGCTCCAGTCCACGCAGTGGACTGTCGAGGTGGAGATCGGCGGCATGAATAAACTTCATCGGAATCCCACCAAAGCACCAGTCACTCCTTCGTGGCAAGTCGCCAGTCGTCTTCCGCAACCGTTCTTCCCCCCGCCCCCATGCTACGTCCTTTCAAACCCCACCTCATCCTCCTTGCTGGCCTGGTCGCCACCGGCACCCTCCACGCCGATGTTGAGACCAAAAGCACTCCACCGAAGGCCGCCGTCAGCTCCATGAAGCCGGAGGAGCTCGCCGGGTTCGACCAGCAGCCCAGGGAAGTTCGGGAACTCATCACCGCCGCCCTCAAGCTCACTGAGCGCAATCTCACCTACACCTACGGCTCCTCCAATCCCGACAACGGCGGCATGGACTGCTCCGGCACCATCTACCACGTTCTTCGCAGCCAAAAGATCTCCACCGTCCCACGCCAGTCGGATCACATCTGCGGCTGGGTCATGAAGAAATCCACCTTCACCCGGACGGAGGACGTCCACAGTTTCGACCACGAGATCTTTGCCACCCTCCAGCCTGGCGATTTGGTCTTCTGGTCCGGCACCTATGAGGCGGGCCAGCGCGAGATCCCCGTCACCCACGTCATGATGTACTTGGGAAAACGCGCCAGCGACGGCAAGCCCCTCGTTTTCGGGGCCAGCAACGGACGCAGCTATGAGGGTCAGAAACGCTGTGGCGTCAGCGTCTTCAATTTCAAAGTGCCCACCGCCAAGAGCAGCTCCGCCCTCTACGGCTTCGGTCCCATTCCCGGCCTACGCCCCAAAGAGAAGATGCCCCTCCTCGCCACGATCAAAGCGGCCCTCATGCCGGACAAAAAGCCCGCCAGCACCGAGGCAGACTCCTCCGCCGTTCAGGAAGAGATCCGCAAGGCAAAGCTCCCCACGGACGACGTCAAACCCGCGTCCACCGCGGGAAAAGAAGAGTCCGAGTAATCCCCTTGCCGCCGCGCCCCTTGCCGCCGCGCCCCTTGCCGCCGCGCCCCTTGGCGCCCCCGGCCCTTACAGCCGCGTCACGCGGAGGTTCCGGAACCACACCTCGTCGCCGTGGTCTTGAAGCAGGAGCTTCCCGTGCCCGGGGGCAAAGCCCTCGTACTTCACATACTTGCTCTTCGCAAAACGCGCCTTGTAGTCCTCGCTGTTCGTGTCCAGCGCCGCCACCATCTTCCCGTTCAGCCACTGCTCGATCTTGCCGTCGCGGGCCACGATCTTGCTCGTGTTCCACTCGCCCGGTGCCCTCACCGGTTTGTCGGGCGACGCCTCCACGAGATCGTAGATGCAGCCCACCGTGTGATCCGCATTCTTGAGGGCGTCTTCATGCTTGGCGTCATCGATGATTTGATACTCGATCCCCAGCATCTGCCCCTTGATCGGCGTCACCCAGTACTTGACCCCACTGTTCGCCCCTTCAGCGATCTTCCACTCCCACTCGAACTCGAAGCTGGAAAACTCTTCCTTGGTCACGATGTCGCCCGTCTTGTCGGCACGATGCAGCACGCCGTCTTTCAGCACCCAGCCTGCGCCCGGGGCCGATCCATCCTTGGATTCCCAGGCATCCAGTCCGCCGCTGAGCAGATCGATGGGTTCGGCGGAAAAGCCGGTGAGCGTGACGGTGAGAACGGCAGAAAGCGTGAGAAGAGATTTCATGGAGGGGATGGTTGGCATTGGTATGGCCAAAACGACCTCGCCGGTCAAGGACTTACACAAACTGCAGGCCCGCGATGGTCATCTTCTTGCTCTACCCGTACAAACCTGATACTCCCAACCTGTGAAACTCAAAATCGACATCTCCCAATTCCGCGTCCCAGCCGACTCAAAGAAAAACGTCCCCTTGGTGAAGCGGCCCACCGGAGTGCCCATCCTTTACAAGGACAAGTCCCACTACGGCGAGCTGATCGACCAGTTTCGGAGCGAGATCGATGAACTCCAGGAGATGATGTATGCGCAGGACCGCTACGGCATGCTCCTCATCTTTCAGGCCATGGATGCCGGGGGCAAGGACAGCACCATCAAGCACGTCCTTCGCGGTGTGAACCCCCACGGCATTCACATCCACAGCTTCAAAAAGCCCACCCAGAACGAGCTCGACCACGACTTCATGTGGCGGACCAGCAAGTGCCTGCCCGCCCGCGGTCGCATCGGCATCTTCAACCGCTCCTACTACGAGGAAGTCCTCATCTGCAAGGTCAACCCCAACATCATCACCGACTACCAGCGCCTGCCCAAGGAATCCACCAAGGACATGAAGAAGCTCTTCCAGAAGCGCTACGAAGACATCCGCAACCTCGAGTCCTACTGCCACGCCAACGGCATCCGCATCGCCAAGTTCTTCCTCCACGTCTCCAAGGACGAGCAGAAAAAGCGCTTCCTCCGCCGCATCGACCGCCCGGAAAAGAACTGGAAGTTCAACGAAGCCGACGTCGCCGAGCGCAAGCATTGGGACGCCTACATGGCCGCCTACGACGAGGCCATCTCCACCACCTCCACCAGCGACTGCCCGTGGTACGTCATCCCCGCCGACGACAAGAAAAACATGCGCCTCCTCGTTTCCAAAGCCGTCCTCACCGAGATGCAGCGCATGCACCTCCACTACCCCAAGCTCCCCGAAGGCCAGATGCACGTCCTCGAACGCTGCCGCGAAGCCCTCATGAATGAGGACGGCTGAGCCGCCGCCACCGCCCTCACCTCCTTGTCCCATTCCTTGTCCTATTCCTTGCCTCAATCTGCTTCTGGAACCCTCTCCCACCTTCCCCGGAACTGAAAGAATAGGGCAAGGATGAAGGCAACGAATCGGGAACCGCGCTTTCCACTCCCAGTCTCCCAGTCTCCCAGTCTCCTCCACCCCCACCCCCCACGATCGCTCCATCAGAGATCATTCGTGAGCACGACGCGGTACCGGGCCTTGCCGGACCGGAGATGCTCCAGGGCATCATTGGCTTGGGACATCGGGAAGACTTCCGTCGTCGGGGCGATCCCGTGACGCGCACTGAACTCCAGCATCGTGTCCACCGTGGCCGGGCTGCCCAGCGGCGACCCTGACAGGGACTTCTGGCCGACGATCATGGGGAAGGCGCTCACCGCCATCGGTTCCAAAACCGCCCCCACCGTGTGCAGGCGCCCCTTCGGTTTGAGCGCGGTGATGTAGCTGTCCCAGTCCAGGCTCACATTGGTCGTGTTCAGAATGAAATCAAAGCTGCCCGCGGCTTGGCCGATCTCATCGGCATTCCTCGAGTTGAGCGTCCGGTGGGCCCCGAGCTGGAGCGCTTCCTCGCGCTTGGAGTCGGTGCTGGTGAAGGCCACGACCTCACAGCCCCAGGCCCGGAGAAACTTCAGCGCCATGTGGCCCAGCCCCCCGATGCCGATGACGCCCACGCGGTCCGTCGGCTGCACCCCACATTGGACGATGGGATTGAAGACGGTGATGCCGCCGCAGAAGAGCGGACCCGCCTTGCTGGCATCCAGTGTGTTCGGCAGGGGGCTCACCCAGGTCCAGTGCGCCCGCACCTGCGTGGCAAAGCCGCCATGACGCCCCACGATCGTGCCCTCAGCCGTGGCGCACAGGTTCTGATTTCCCGACAGGCACTGCGCACAGGCCCCGCAACTGTTGGAGTACCAGCCGAGACCGACGCGATCCCCAACCTTCACACGTTTGGCGTGATCCCCCACGGCCATCACCGTACCCACCACTTCGTGACCGGGAACCAAGGGATAGGCCGTCATGCCCCAGTCATTGTCCAGCATGGACAGGTCACTGTGGCAGATGCCGCAGCTTTCCACGGCAATCGCCACATGTTCGGAGCCCAGCGGGCCGGCATCGTATTCAAAGGATTGCAGGGGCTGCTTGGCACCGAGGGCAGCGAGGGCGTGGATGGAGTTGCTCATACAGAAGACAGCTACGCACGGAATTCCATCCCAGTCACCCAAGCTTTCAGTCAGTCTCAGGCCCCAGTCGTCAGTGATCAGCACTTCGAAGCTTCATGCGAAGAACGGCCAGTCACCTCTTCCACCGCCTATTCCTTGCCCCATTCCTTGCCTCAATCTCCTTCTGGAACCCTCTCCCACCTTCCCCGGAACTGAAAGAATAGGGCAAGGATTAAGGCAACGAATCGGAAACCGCGCTTTCCCCTCCAAGTTTGCCCTCGCTCCGCGCTCGCTGTCTCGCGTCACTCCACTCCCCGTCTCATCGTCTCATCGTCTCATCGTCTGATTGTCTGATTGTCTGATTGTCTCCCCGCGAGTCCTCCACTCCCCGTCACTGAATACTGATCACTGATTACTGATTACTGCCTACGGGTTCCTCAAACCATCCCCGCTTCCCGAAAGCTAAAATACGGCTGGCTGCGCGACTCCGAGGGTGCGCCGATGATGATGTGGTCAAAGAACTGCACCTTCATCACCTCCGCCGCCTCGCGGAGATTCCGGGTCAGGCGGCGGTCCGCCTCGCTCGGCGTGGGATCGCCGGAGGGATGGTTGTGGACCACGATGAAGGCGTAGGCGGAGTGGATCAGCACCTGCCGCAGGATCTCCCTCGGATGCGCCATCGTCTCATTGAGTCCCCCGGTGAAGACATCGTCGTGCCGCATCCAGCTCAGCCGCGTGTTCAGCAGCACCACCCGCAGCACCTCCCGGGTGAAACTCTGCATCTCCGCGCCCACCAGTTCATAGACCCGGTCCGGGGAATCCAGCGGGTTCTCGATCACCCGTTCCTTCTCCGCCCGCCGCCCCAGCTCAAAGGCCGCCGCCAGATGCGCCGCCTTGGCCGGCCCCAGGGACTTCACCTCCTGAATCAGATCCGCCCCCTCCCGCCGGGAGATTTCCCGCAGGGAGTTCCCATACGTGGCCAGCAGCCGCTGCGCCACTTGGATGGCATTCTCCCCCTTCGACCCCGTATTGATGAAAATCGCCAGCAGCTCCGCGTCGGACAGCGCCTTCGCCCCCAGACGGAGCAGCCGCTCCCGCGGGCGATCCGCTTCAGGCAGGTCGTGAATGCGATGGCTCATGACAGGACAGACAGAAAGAGAGAGAGAGACAAAAAAGAGACCCCTCTTCTATCCCAAAGTCACCCCCAGCTCAAGACCTTCAGCGGTGGCCCGTGATCAGTCATTGGTCAGCAGTCATCCGTGGCCAGTCATCTGGCATCAGTAATCAGTCCCCCAGTTTGCCCTCGCTTCGCTCAAGCTGTCTCGCTCCGCTCGGCTCCCCCTCTCATCGTCTGATTGTCTGAATGTCCGGCTGTCTCCTCGTCTCCCAGTCTCCCGGCCTACGGCCGTCCCCTCGCCTACAGCGCCTCCTCCCACTCCTCAGGGGCGAAGGTGGGATCATCCAAACTGCACCCTGGTGCGAGGGTGAATCCCGCTCCAGTGCCGATCCAGTCCCCCAGGGTTCCCGTGTGCCCCTTGGGTTTTGGTGCGGGCGACAGGTAGGCCACGATCTCGCCATCACGTGTCAGCTCGATCATCGTGTGGTCTTGCTCCACAGCCTTGAGTTCGTCTGCGGCATGCGAGAGGAAGTCCGGAAGGGAGATTTGCTTGACGCTCATGCGGCGAGTGTAGATCGCAGGTGAAAAAACGTCAATCACCGGCAAAAGACTCGGAGGGGATGATGGATGGCGCAGAACTTCATGAGGTCGGCGCGGCCTTCATCCCGTATGGATGAAGATCACCAGCAGCCCCCACGTTTGCCCTTGCTTTGCTCAAGCTGTCTCGCTCCGCTCGGCTCCCCCTCTCATCGTCTGATGGTCTGAATGTCT
>CAXBNA010000218.1:0-10058 GCA_963976915.1 uncultured Verrucomicrobiales bacterium | reverse complement strand
CGGTCACCGTCACTCATTCCCGCACCCGCGACCTCGCCGCCATCACCCGCACCGCCGACATCATCATCGCCGCCATCGGGCGGCCCGAGTTCATCAAGGCCGAGCACGTCCGTGAAGGGGCCGTTGTCATCGACGTCGGCATCAATCGCGTGGAGGCACCGGACACCGAGAAAGGCTACAAACTCGTGGGCGATGTGGCCTTTGACGAAGTCGCGCCCAAGTGCCAAGCCATCACTCCCGTCCCTGGAGGCGTTGGCCCCATGACCATTGCCATGCTGATGGCCAACACCATCAAGGCCTGTAAAATGGCTTCCGCCTGAATCAACCCTGAGGGCAGGACTCAAGCCGCGCCCGATCCGTTCTTTCTCATTCCGCCTCGGGAAGCAAAACGCCCTTCAGGATTCCCAACCTCGACGATGGGCGTCCGGGGATGCCGGATTTCCACGTGAAATTCTCGCCACCCTGCGTGATTTCAGTTGGCAGTCTTCATCCGACCTCGCATGGTTTCGCCGCCCCGCATTCCGGGTGCGTGCATGAAGACTCTCGTCCGCCGAAGATCCGGCCTCGTCCTCACTCGCAAGCAACTGCACTCCGCCGTCAAGGAGGTCCGCAGTGAGCTGAGGGCATTGGGATTTCTCGACGAGGCTCTTTCGGTCATTGAGGTCCTCATGGTGCCGCGCGCGTTCCCCTATGCCTACCAGCTCTACGGCGGCGACGGAAACATCTACGTCCCACGCATTTCGGGTGCCCGCAAACGCGACCTCAAAAAGAAGCTCCGACCCGCTCCCATCCGTCAGGTCCTGCGACACGAGTTCGCCCACGCCTTCGCCGACACTCACCGCGGACTCATCCGGTCCGCCCGTTTCACCGAAGCCTTCGGTGCGGCCCATAGCTGGAAATTTGCGTGGAAGTACGATCCGGAGCACCACGTCAGCGACTACGCCTCGTCAGCTCCCGCAGAAGACTTCGCCGAAACCTTCATGCACTACATCGGTCATCAAGGCGTGCTCCCAGAAAAGTGGAACACACCGTCCATTCGGCGCAAATGGCGCTTCATCCGCGACCTCGCACGAGCGGCCACACGTGGGATCAGGCGCTGGTGATGGAATTCAAATGACCGACACCAGCATCTCCCAGTCATGCCCCCGGGAGATGGCCAACTCCCTCAGCGCGTTTTCATTGCGCTTGAGCACAGAGGTCAGCACCGCTTTGTCGTCCACCAACCCCTCGTGCTTAAGCACGTCCGGGATCAAATCGTTCTCCCGAGCCAAATAGAAGAGGGCGAAGATCACTTCCGCCACGGCCACCAGCGAAAGCTCCTTCCGGAATCCCGCCGAGACGTCTTCTGCCACATGGCGCAGAAAACGGAACTGATCGATCAAGCCATCCTCATCGACCGCTTCGGTTTCCAAGTCGTCCTTCAGTTTCGGCATCACCACCATCAGCACCTCAAGGTCTTCGAGAGTGATTCGGCGCGCACCGTCGGCGATGATTTGTGAAACCAGGTTCATACCTTATCAACGTCTCAACCGGCTCCCTTGTCTACCCTCAGTCACGCATTCCAATCACCGCCCCACATCGGCAACTGCCTGCAGAGGGTCTTCATTCGTCCTCCGACGCCCACGATTTGGATCGCTCCACCGCACGCTGCCATCCAGCCATCATTTGCCTCCTCTTGCTCGGTTTCATCGATGGAGAAAAAATGGCCTCCGCGTGCCACTCCTGTTCCAACGCCTTGGTGCTCTCCCAGCAGCCGACCGCCAGACCTGCGAGGCAAGCCGCGCCGAGGGCTGTCGTCTCCGTCACCGTCGGTCGCACGACCTTGGCTCCCAGCAGGTCCGCCTGCATCTGCATCAACAATCCGTTCGCCGTTGCACCACCGTCCACACGAAGTTCACGCAGTTTTGTCCCCGCATCGGCCTGCATCGCGTTCACCACGTCCGCCACTTGAAAGGCAATGCCCTCCAGCGCCGCGCGTGCAATGTGCGCCTTCGTCGTCCCACGCGTCAGCCCAGCCATCAGCCCCCGGGCGGAGGCATCCCAATGCGGTGCGCCCAAGCCCGCAAAGGCTGGCACCAAATACACCCCGTCCGAGTCCTCCACACTTGCCGCCAACGCCTCCACATCCGACGCCTTCTTGATGAGGCCCAACCCGTCTCGGAGCCACTGCACCGCCGCTCCGGCGATGAAGATGCTGCCCTCGAGCGCGTATTCTGTCTTGTCGCCAATCTTCCAGGCCACCGTCGTCAACAGACGATTCTTCGAGGTGACCGCCCGCTCGCCGGTGTTCATCAGCATGAAACATCCCGTGCCGTAGGTATTCTTCACCATCCCCGGTTTGATGCAGCGCTGACCAAACAGCGCCGCATGCTGATCTCCGGCCACGCCCGCCACCGGCAGCTTTCCGCCAAACGCCGACGTCTCAGCCATCACCTCGCTGCTTCCACGAACCTCGGGCAGCATCGACTCAGGAATCCGCAACCGCTCCAACAGCGCCTGGTCCCAGCACAGTTTGTGAATATCAAACAGCATCGTCCGGGACGCATTCGTCACGTCCGTCGCATGAACCCGCCCACCGGTCAGCTTCCAGATCAGCCAGGAATCCACCGTCCCAAACGCAAGCCGCCCAGCTTCCGCTTTCTTCCGCGCACCCGGAACCTTGTCGAGGAGCCACGCGAGCTTGGTCCCCGAAAAATAGGCATCGATCACCAATCCCGTCTTTTTCTGAATCTGGCGCGCGAGTCCGTCCTTTCGAAGCTGATCACAGATCGGTGCCGTCCGTCGATCCTGCCAGACGATGGCGTTGTGGATGGGTTCTCCCGTTTTCCGATCCCAAACCAGCGTCGTCTCCCGCTGATTCGTGATTCCTATCGCTGCGATGTCCTCCGCCTTCAACCCCGCCCGCTTCAGTGCCTGCCGACCGGTCTTGAGCTGAGTGTCCCAAATCTCCATCGGATCGTGCTCCACCCAACCCGGCCTCGGGAAAATCTGTGTGAACTCCTGCTGCGCCATCGACACAACCTTTCCGCCGAGATCAAAAACGATTGCCCTCGAACTCGTCGTCCCCTGATCCAATGCCAGCAAATACGTCTTCTTCATCGCCTCAGAGTCTGGGGCATGCGCCCCATTCTTGGCAAGCCGAGACACACGACCGTCACCTGCCCTCCACGTCCACGTTCGGTCCGGCATTCATCCCGGGATCCGCATCGGATCGTTGAGGCATCGCTTCGGGGATTCTGACCGCCAAGGGCACGCCGAACTTCTCCTCGAATTGCTTGATCTTCGCGATCACGGTCGGATATCGATCCCCTTCACCGTATCGAATCTTCAAGAGTTCGTAGGCCCGCCGCTGATCCTCCTCATCCGGCAGCACGGAGAGTTCATACGCCGTCGCACGCTGCAAAAACGGCTGCCGTCCACACTCAAACGCCTTCCAATAAGCCTCCGCAGCCTTCTTTGGACTCTTCACCCGATACTTGTACACGTCGCCCAGCCTCGCCCAAAGCCTTGCGCTGTCTGGCAGGTACGTCAGGCCCTCCTCTAGGAATGCGATTCCCCGGTCCACATGCTCTTGAAACAACCGACCCCGCACCGCTGGCTCGATTTCCTCACTCTTCAGGTAGTATGCCGCTGCGTCGTAGGCCATGTGCGCGGCGGCCTGCTCCCAATAGGACACCATTCGCGGCTGCAACCGGGTGATCAGTTGGAACAGGCTGTCGACCTTCGCCCATTCGCTGTTCTCGAAGGCGGTGTAAGCTTCCAGATAGACGATGCTGGCCACCAGCGAGCGCAATCCGCCCAGCGCTGCCGCAAAACTCATCTGTCCCACGTTCTCCCGCACCTCGAGTGTCAGCGGCGGCGAAAGGAGGTTCTCCGCCCTCAGGCGTTCCGTCACCCGTTCCTCCAGCGGCACCTTCGCCACCCCGAGAAACAGCAGCACCAATGCCGCTTGGACAATCCGTTTCAGCTTCACGGTTAAAGCTCCTTCTCCACAAATAGAAGATGCGCCACGATGAGGTAGCCCACCACATACATCGCGCCCATTCCCGTCATGGAGAGCATCGCGCCCGACGGCACCGCCTCCCCATTGATCACGTTGTCCACGATGTCGAACATCTGAAGGTCCGGCGCTAAGATCGCAAACACGGTTGAAGCCGCCTTCTCCCAAATCCCGTCCAGATGCCGATGGAAAAAGAACTCTCGCGCCAGTTGCTGCCCGTGCCCGATGATCACTGCGCAAAAGGTGCACACCACGGTAAACAGGGTACTGCTCGCGAAGGTGGAGATCATCAGGGCCAGCGACGAAATCACCGCCGCTTTCAAAAACACCGCAAACACCCCCGCGTGAAGAGTCCACGAAAGCCCCTGCTGATCCACCATCAATCTGACCTCGGCGGTGCTCTCCGGCGTCTCCAGACCTTCAGACCGCAGGGCCGCGATGAACTCCTGAAACACCATCTCCTGCCTCACATACAGCACGCCGCATAAAATCAAATCCATCACGATCAAGCCACCGCCAATGAGCGCCAACAGACCGAGCAGTTTGCCCAACAAATACTCATGCCGCGGCACCGGTTTCGCCAAAATTGTGTAAAGGGTACGGTCCTCGAGATCCCGGGGCAGCAACAGGGCCGTCGCCACCACTGCCATCGCCACACTGAAAAACTGCAACGCGCCGAAGGACACATCCTTCAGCAGCTTCAACTGCTGCTCCGGCGTCGGCAGCGGGAACACAAACCCCACGCCCACCACGATGGCGCTAAAGATCAGAAGGAACACGAGGATCCGCATTCGGATCAACTGCGTCAGCGTCGCACTGGCCAACGCCAGAATCCGCCTCAGCGAAAACCTCGCATACGACCCCTTCATTCCATCCTTCACGACTCGACCCCCTTCCCTTCGTCCGCATTGGCCTTCTCGGAGGCTTCCAGGAACAGTCGCTCCAAGGTCGTTCGTGGATTCCCCGCCCGGATCAACCTGGCTCCCGACGCGGCTCCCTTCGCGATGACCGCCTTCAATTCCTCGAGCATCGCGTCCGACGCGTTCTCGATGATCAACTCCGTCTGATCCTCCACCGCGATCAAGTCGCTCAATCGGCCCTCACGCACCATCTTCCCGTGCGCCATGATGCCGATCCGGTCGCACACCTCCTGAAGTTGCTCCAACAAGTGCGAGGTCACCAACACGGTGATTCCCCGCTCCCGAAATTCCAAAATCAAATCCCGAATCTTTCGCGACCCAATCGGGTCCACCCCGGCCGTCGGCTCATCCAGCACCAGCAACCTCGGTTCATGCACCAGCGCCTGCGCCAGCCCCAACCGCTGCAGCATTCCTTTGGAAAAACCACCCCCCCGCCGGTCCGCCGCATCCTCCAGTCCCGTCATCTTCAACAGGTCCATCGCCCGCGCCTTCAGCGCCGCCCCGCTCAACCCGCACAGCTGTCCATAGAACACCAAGGTTTCCAGCCCGTTCAGATGCTTGTAAAAATAGGGGTTCTCCGGCAAAAACCCCACCGCCTGCCGACTGGCCACCTCTTTGCTTGATCGGCCAAAAATACTCGTCCGACCCTCCGTCGGTGTCAGCAGGCCCAGGATCGCCTTCATCGTCGTCGATTTCCCACAGCCATTCGGACCGATCAATCCATACACTTCCCCCGGCTCCACCCGCAGGGACAAATCCCGAACGGCCGTAAATCTCCGCTTCCCCAATCCTCCCTTGAACACCTTCGTCAACCCGTCCACCTCCACGGCAGGCACTGCCGGAGAGTCGACACTTCTGTCGCCTTCAGCAGCATCACGTGAGGGATCAGTCGGGACAGCCATCAATCCCAGCACTCAATCAAGCCAAGCCCACCTGTCAAACCCCGCAATAACTGCCAACCACTCCGTTCAGACGGCGGAACGAGTGGCGAACCCAACCCACCTAGCTACTGCCTCCAGCTCGCGATATTGTCCGTCCACGTCTCCGGCTCCCTATCTGGCCCTGCGGAGAATATCACGATGCTCACTGGCAGTACGGCAGGTGCGTCTTTGTCCCCTCGCTTCTCCAAGCTCACCGCCGCCTCAGGGTTCGCGACCTTTCCATCCTCATCCACATCAACGACCACGAAATACCGACTGCCCCACCGATCGACCAAATCAAGAACGCCATCCACCGTCTCGATCACCCCGCCCTTCCCCTGCCGAGCCAACGGCAGTTCGATGAACCGAAAGGCCCGAGGATTGTCCTCCGACGAAAACCGCCCTGTCTCCGCCAGAAGCGTCTCCACAACACCACTAGGCAACCTCACCGGCATCTCGGATGGCAGCCTCTCCAAATCCGCGGGCCATCGGGCATACTCCGTTTGAAAACTCTTCAACGCGACCTGGAGGTCATTGACCGTGGCACGAGATCTCCTCTCGATTGGATAGATAAATGTCATTTGAGACGCAGGAATCAGCAAACTCGCCAGCACCAAGATCAAGATCGCCAGCAACACCCAACCGCCGACTCTCGAACAGCCACCATTTTCTTTTCGTGGCTCCGGGTCATTCGACATGCTTCAAGGCTGCCAAATCACCAGACCTCCACTCAAGATCAAACTTCAACGGCGTTGGGCTTCGACTCCCAAGTACGTCGGGCACCCCTGTCCGACCCTCAAAGTCCAAAGGTCGATGGTTAGCCAAGTGTCCGGCCTACTTTACCAACCCCGCAGCTGCCACGAGGCTCTCTTTCGCGACGATCTTGCCTTCCAGCTCGGGCTTGCCGTCCGCTTTCAGCTCAGCACCAAATTTCTTGATGAAGCTTTGGGTGGGCCAGGCGCTGGCCTCACCAAAGGCGCAGATGGTGCGGCCTTCGATCTGATTGGCGACCGTTTCCAGGGTGTCCACGTCGGAGGGACTGGCCGTTCCGGCCACGAGGCGGTCGCTGATCTTCTTCATCCAGAGGCTGCCTTCGCGGCAAGGGGTGCACTGGCCGCAGCTCTCGTGGGCGTAGAAGTTGTTTAGGTTGTTGATGACCCAGGTCATCGAACGGCTGTCGTCCATGATGATCACGCCACCAGACCCTGCCATCGAGCCACACGCAGCCATGGTGTCGAAGTCCATCGGGATGTCCATGATGCCGAGCTCACGACCGTCCTTCAGCTTAAACGTCTCTTCGGCACTCAAAACCTTCGACGACGATCCACCGGGAATGATGGCCTTCAGCTTGCGGCCGGGCTTCAAGCCTCCGCAGAGATCATTGATCACCTCTCCCATGGTCACCTTGCCCACTTCGACCTCGAAGTAGCCGGGATTCTGCACATCCCCCGACACACAGAGAATGCGGGTACCCGTGTTGTTCGGCGTGCCGAGTTTCGCGTACTCCGCACCACCCATTTCGAGAATGTGCTTCACATGGCAGAGCGACTCCACGTTGTTCACGATGGTCGGGCACATGTACAAACCCAGTGCCGCCGGGAAATACGGAGGCTTGATTCGGGGATACGGACGCTTGCCTTCGAGCGACTCGATCAAGCCAGTCTCCTCACCGCAGATGTACGCCCCAGCTCCGCGATGCACGTAGATCTCCAGATCGAAGCCGGTGCCTTGGATGTTCTTCCCGAGAAAACCTTTCTCATGTGCTTCAGCAATGGCTTTCTCGAGAATCTTCGCCGCCGCCGGGAACTCTTCCCGGACATAGATGTAGGCCAGATGCGCTCCCACGGCGAAGCAGGAGATCAGCATCCCCTCGAGCAACTGATGCGGGTCTTGATGGAGGATGTAGCGATCCTTGAAAGTGCCCGGCTCGGACTCATCCGCATTGCAGATCAGATAGACCGGCTTGGTGTTGGTGGGCGGGATGAAGGTCCATTTCACCCCCGTGGGGAAACCCGCACCACCGCGCCCGCGCAAGCCCGCCGTCTTCACCTCGTTGGTGATGTCTTTCGGCTCCATGCCGAGCGCCTTTTTCGCCTGTTCGTAGCCGCCGTTGCTCAAGTAGCAGTCGATGGACGGGTTATAGCCCTCCCGGTCCACATTGCGGAAAATCATCCGCTTCTCGCGGGGATGGGGCTGCTTGCCGGGGAGATAGGTCACATCCGTTGCCATCCTTGATTATCCGGGCGGCACGAAGCGCGGCAAACTGAATTTGTGAAAAATTTCACAAGCGGCCCTTCCGGAGTCTTTTTCCTCCGATTCCGTGCCCTTCCCCGGTTAGTCAGTCGTAACCTCGCCCTCGTCAGTCACGAGGAAGCTGGTAGCCAGCTCACGATGCACCTGCCGGTGCATCTTCGCCTTCGACCTCGCCTCCATTCGGCGCTTGATCGCTGAAAAAGTCATTGCTGGCTGGGCGATGTTGAAGACGGGCTCTCCCGGCTTCACGGCGGGCATGGTCGTCATGCCTTGGATGATGCCATCCGCTGGGGACTCGATGGAATTCTGGAGATTCCCGAAAATGTCCGAATTCGACGCCAGCACCTGCCCCTTTTTCACCAGATCGCCGGGCGCGCAGTGAAACTTCAGAATGCCGCCATACTCCGCCCGAACCCAGGTCGACTTCCGCACTTCGATTTGGAACGAAGGTGTCTCCGGCTTTCCCTTCACCATCTTGAGGTAGCGCAGGATGTTGTTCGCCCCGTGCACCCCGATGTTGACCACGCCGGGTTCGATTTTCCACACCTCCCCCGCTTCCAGCACGATGGTGGGAATGCCACGTCGACTGGCGGTCCGTCGGAGACTGCCGTCCGCCCCCTTGCTGTGGACAATCAGCTCGCAGCCAAAGGCCCGGGCCAGCTTCCGCACCTCGGGATCGTCGAGATCCGCACGGATGTTGGGGTAGTTCGTGCGGCGAACGGCCGCCGTGTGAAGATCCACACCGAAATCACTCTGGGCGATCACTTCATTGAAGACCAGGTGTGTGAGCCGCCCCGTCAGGCTGCCCTTCTTCGATCCCGGAAAGCAACGGTTCGGATCGCGGCGGTCAGGCAAGTAGCGGCTGTGAGAGTCCATCCCGTAGACATTCACCACGGGCACGCTGATCACGACCCCACGGTCCAGCATCAGCGGCTGCTCAAAGGCCAGCTCCCGAATGATCCCCAGGCCGTTCAGTTCATCGCCATGAACCACCGCTGCAAAAAACACAATCGGCCCCGGCTTTGGACCTGCGATGACTCGAACGGGTACGGAAACGTTGATTCCTGTGTAGCTCTGCGAGTAGCCCAGTTGGAGATCGTAAGTCTGAGCTGGCTCAATCAATTGCCCGGCAACGACCAGCGGCTTGCCCTGACGAGTGGTGAAAAACTGACCTTTGGGCTTCTTCACGACTCGTTCCTAGGCTTCTTCGTTTTCTTCCGGCGTGCTTTCGCCTGCCTTGCCTTCTCACTCTCCATCATCGTGCGCATCTGCAAAAGGTCACCGTAGCAGATCAACCGGTCTCCCGTTTCGATCACCGTGTCACCATCGGGGATCGGCGTGGGCACCTTGTTGCGGATGATGTTAAGCACCTGAATGCGGTTCTCCATCAAATCGGTCTCGCGAAGCTTCTTCCCTTCCAACGTCGGAAGTTTGGCCACTGTGAACTCGGCAATCCCGTAGCCTGCAGAAACCGTCAGACGCTGGCGGTAGTCCATCTCTGGAAACAGCACCTTCTTCTCCAACTCTTCGATCACAAAGCCCGCGATGTCCAATTGGGTAGATCCCTCGATCCCCTCCAGTCCTGGCGAGGAGTTCACTTCCATGACCTGAGGACCCGTGTTGCCTTCCAGCATGTCGACGCCCGCAACTCGGAGCCCAAGGATTTGGGCGGCACGCACGGCCGTTTCCTTGTAGTTCTCGGGGAGATCGACGGCGGTGGCACTTCCACCGCGGTGCACATTGCTGCGAAATTCGTCGCCTTGAGCCTGCCTCCGCATCGCTCCCACCACCCGATCACCCACCACGAAGGCCCGCAGATCCTTGCCCTTGCTTTCCTTGACGAATTTCTGAATCAGCACGTTCTGCTTCGTGCTCTGCAAGGTCTCCACAATGGCCTGCGCCACCTTGGCGGTATCCGCCAAGATCACACCCACGCCCTGAGTCCCCTCCAGAAGCTTGATGATG
>CAXBNA010000217.1:0-10059 GCA_963976915.1 uncultured Verrucomicrobiales bacterium | reverse complement strand
TGGGCGTTCATGTGATCCTCCATGTAATCGCTCGGAGCATGCGTCAGCACGATGAGCGGCTTCGCCTGCCTCACCACCGCCGTCACCTTTCTCAGCAGCGGAATCGCATAGGTCAGCTCCAAGTCGTTGCAGATGGGTGGATAGAATGTCGCTCCGAGAACCCCTGCCGCCGCCTGCGCCTCCGCCAAGCGAATCCGGGCTGTTTCTTCCGCATCCGTCTCCACCGATCCGCAGTTCCCACTGCAAAGGTTCATGTAGTGCAGGTTCCAGCCCTTCTCCGCGAGGCGAAGCATCGTCCCCGCCGCCACAAATTCGATGTCGTCGGGATGGGCAAAAAGAGCAAGAACGGCAGGCATGGCCGCCATTCTCGGCATCGCCCCGTTCAAGTCAACTCCCGCCGACAAGTCACTTCACCTCATTCAACCTTGATCCCACTCCCAGCCCGCATTCTGTGACCCATGGCACGCGAGTACCGCCTCAACCCCTCTCCTCACGCTCAACCCCGAATCGACTACGCGGCGGAACTGAACCCGCAGCAGCATGCGGCGGTGACCAGCGGACCCGGGCAGGCACTGGTGATCGCGGGGGCCGGAAGCGGCAAGACGCGAACCCTCACCTACCGCGTGGCTTACCTGCTGGACAATGGCATCCCGCCCGAGCGCATCCTTCTGCTCACCTTCACGAACAAGGCCGCGCGCGAGATGCTGGAGCGCGTCCACGAACTCGTCCCCATCGAGATGAACCGCCTCTGGGGCGGCACCTTCCACTCCATCGGCAATCGCATTCTCCGCAGCAACGCCGAGCGCCTCGGCTTCCGAAAAGGTTTCTCCATCATGGATCGCGAGGACCAAAAATCGATGCTCGACGCCGTCGTCGCCGGGAGCGGCATCGACACCACCGGCTATCGCTTTCCCAAACCCGAAGTCCTCGGCGACATCTTCTCCATTGCCGAGAACACGCAGTGCGATCTCGCCGAAACGGTCGAGATCCGGTATCCATGGTTCGAGGAAGTCACCGAGCACATCGTCCGCCTGCAGGAGCTTTACGCCGAGAAGAAGCTGGAAACCAACTCCATGGATTTCGACGACCTCCTGGCGCTGACGGTCCAGCTGCTTGATGAAAACGCCGATCTCCAGGAGCGCTTCCGCGAGCAGTTCGAGTTCGTACTCGTCGATGAGTATCAGGACACCAACCAACTCCAGTGCCGGATGATCGATCTCCTCGTTGGACATGAGGGAAACCTGATGGTCGTTGGCGACGATGCCCAGTCGATCTACTCCTGGCGGGGTGCCGACGTGGAGAACATGCTGAAGTTCCACGAGCGCTACCCCAAGGCCCACATCCACAAGATCGAGACCAACTACCGCAGCGTCCCCGAGGTCCTCAGCCTGGCCAACGCCGCCATTGCCGAAAACCGAGCGCAGATCCCAAAGACCCTCCTTCCTGATCGCGAGTCGAAGGGATCCCTGCCCGCGCTGGTCGCGCTCGACAACCCCTCCGCCCAAGCCGCCTTCGTCGCCCAGCGCATCCTCGAACTCCATGACGAGGGCACGGAGTTTCAGGACATGGCGATCATTTATCGCGCCCACTTCCACTCGCTGGAAATCCAGATGGAACTCACCCAGCGTGGCATACCGTTTTCGATCACGAGCGGCCTGCGCTTCTTCGAGCAAGCCCACGTCAAAGACGTGGCCGCCTTCATGAAGTTCGTCATCAATCGTACGGACGAAGTCAGCTTCATGCGCATGGTCCGCCTCATCCCCGGCGTCGGTACCGCCAGCGCCTACAAGATGTGGAACGCCTGGCTTGCCTCCGATCTCGCCAAGGCCGACGTCGTGACGGGAGGCTTTTCCGAAACCATGGCCACCTTCCCTGTGCCCAAAAAGGCGAAGGCCACCTGGGAGCAATTCGGCTACACTCTTGACGAACTCGTCGATTCCAAGGGCCAGCCGATGCCGCCTGCCGCCATGATTCGCAGCATCATCGAAGGCGTGTATTCCGACTACATGATGGCCAAGTTCAAAAACGCCGAGCAGCGCGCGCAGGACCTCGATCAACTCAGCGCCTTCAGCACCCGCTATCAGGACACGCTCGAGTTTCTCAGTCAACTCGCCCTGCTGTCGGGAGTCGATACCGAGAACAACCCCAGCCAGCAATCGACCGAGAAAGAAGCGGTCACGCTCACCACCGCCCATCAGGCCAAGGGTCTCGAGTGGAACGTCGTCTTCGCCATCTGGCTCGCCGACGGCATGTTCCCCCACAGTCGCGCCATCTCCGATGGAGGCGAAGAAGCCCTCGAAGAAGAGCGCCGTCTGTTCTACGTGACCGTGACCCGCGCCAAGGATGAGCTTTACCTCAGCTACCCGATGATCAATCACAATGCCCGCGACGGAGACTTCATGCAGTCGCCCTCGCGCTTCATCTCGGAAGTGGACCAGGGGCTGGTCGAGGAATGGAACGTCCGGGGTTGGTGACTGGCAGGCAACGTGCGCGCCATGAGAATGGGCTGGCGTTTGAGTGCAAGCCGGGGCAACCTAACCCCAGCGTTTCATGATCAAGGAAACTCACGTCCCACCTCCCACTCCCCTGCAGAAGCTGCGGTATCGGATGCTCTCCGATTGGCGCGGCGTGCCGGACGGTCCGATCATGGATCGACCTTTGCGGGAGGTTGCGGACCTCGTCGGCGATGTTGCCAAGGAATGCGGATTGAAGGACCGGCTCCTTCTCGAGGATGTCGCGGCCGCCTGGAGAACGGTCGTTGGTGATTTTCTGGCAACCCACTCCCGCCCTGATACCATCCAGCGCGGCATTCTCACGGTACGCATTTTGCAGCCCGCAGTTCACCATTCCCTGGTGATGGAGAAGCCGCGCATCCTCAGCCGGATCAAACAAAAGCTCGGGCCGAAAGCGATCCGTGACATTCGTTTCCGACATGGTTGAGCCACTCCCGACAATTCAACAAACGCAACGAGTCTCGGACGCAACGCGATGATGGAATGGAATGATTGGCTCCGCATTCTCCGGTGGAGAGCGGTTGAAGAGGGCGACGCCGACGGATCGATCCTCTCGCTCGAACGGCGACGTCAGGCGACTGCCCGCGCCTCGGCCGGACTCACTTCGGAAGACGTCCATGCCACGCCTCTCGGCGAGCGGGAAGTCAGCTATCTAAGCAGGCGGTCCTATTGGCTGGAAACCGAAGCGCTCGGCTGGCGGGACTCTTTGATTCGCCTTCTCGGACTGATGCGCGTCCCCCGAGTACGACCCACGTTGGTCTGGCTCGGCTGGCTCTTCGCGGCTGCAGTCGGCTATTCCATGCTGAGTCTGGGTCAGGAATCGGAGTTCAACCTTCTGTCGCTCCCACTCGTCGGGATCCTTCTTTGGAATGCCTTGATGATTCTCGGAGGGCTCGCGGCGGAGTTGATGCCCGTGCGGAAGAACATCGGCATCGATCTCAACACAGCCGAGCATCGACTTCCCAAATGGGTCATCGACAACGGAAAGATCATCACCAAGGGCAAACCGCCCGAACCAGAGATCCTGGAGCGATTTCGGCAGCTCGCCTGGCCCTTGGCCTGGACTCGCATGCAACGCCGTTTCCGCGCCTGGCTGCACATTGGCGCTGCCCTTATTGCCATTGGGGGATGTGTGTCGCTCTATGCCCAAGGGTGGTCCAAGGAATACCGCGTCGTCTGGGAGAGCACTCTTCTGAATGAGGAGGGCGCTGCGCGCTTTTTCGGAGCACTCTTCGCGCCTGCGTCCGGGTTTCTGGGCCTTGAGATTCCGATCGATGAAATCCCGCACATTCAGCGAGGCGCCAGCACCACGGGAGAATCCGCCCCCGCCCTCCCCTGGCTTCACCTTTATGCAGGCACGCTGGTGATTCTCATCGTTCTTCCCCGCACCCTGCTGGCCGCGCTCGCCATGGCACGATCCAAGCAGGTCACGCGCGCCCATGCCCGGCATCTCGCCTGGGATGACTTTCTTCGTCGACAACTCCGCTCCGTCGAAGGCGGCGAAGAGACGCTGACCGTTCTCGTGCATGCCACAGACATGACCGAGGCCCAAACCAGCTCATGGACGAAGGGACTTCAGGACCGACTGGGTGGCAGCATCAAGCCAGCGTTCCACCTCATGCATCCGGGTGATGAAGAAGACTACCTCCATCCATGGCAACCCCGCAGCCCCAGGGTGATCGTCGTCTTCCACTTGGCGACCACTCCTGAAGAAGAGGTCCACGGCGACCTCATGAAACAGATCCATGACAAGGTGAGTTCCGTCCCGGGAGAACCCGACATCACCGTCCTTCTTGAGGCCAGCGGCCCGGCCGCAAAGTGGTCCAAAGAACGCTTTGAAAGCCGGGAGAAACTGTGGACGCGACTGCTGAAACGCACGGCCAGACATGTCTGGGTTTCCTCGCGCCGTGAATTGGATCCCAGCGAATCCTTGCCACCTGCCAAAGCGTAGACCAAAGAGTTAAAACAACTTCATGCCTGCAAGCTCCGCAGACCCGGTGGCATCGGTTCATTCCATCACCCTCAGCCTTATCTCCCACACCAACGTGGGCAAGACGACGCTCGCACGCACGCTTCTCCGCCGCGACGTGGGAACCGTCGATGACGCTCCACACGTCACGACGGTCAACGAAGCCTACCTCGCCATCAAGACGGAGGATGCCGAACTTCGCCTCTGGGACACGCCCGGGTTTGGAGACAGTCACCGCCTCCTCAAGCGGTTGAAGAGGGAACGGAATCCTGTCCTTTGGTTTCTGTCGCAAACTTGGGATCGAATCGTTGACCGCCCCCTTTGGTGCAGTCAGCAGGCGCTGCAGAACGTTCGCGATGACGCCGACGTCATTCTCTATCTGGTCAATGCCACGGAGCCTCCCGAAACGGCTGGCTACGTGAAGGCGGAGATGGAGATTCTCGGGTGGGTCGAGAAACCCGTCCTCGTGCTCCTCAATCAAACCGGGCCTCTCCAACCGGACGCCGTCGAGTCCGCCGAGATCGAAGGCTGGACGAGGTACATGCGGACCTTTGACTGCGTCATTGACGTGCTGCCGATGGATGCCTTCGCCCGCTGCTGGATCCACGAGCACCACCTGCTCGATGTCATTGCCACCTCTTTGCCCAAGGAGAAGCGCAAACATTTCGGGCCGCTCCAGTCGGCGTGGAAGGCCCGCAATGAAGAGGTCTTCGACCAGTCCTCGCGCATTCTCGGTGCCTTGCTTGCGACCTCAGCCCGGGACGGCGTCGAGGTCCGTGCGGAAACCATGCTGGAGAAGCTGCGGGTGAACCGAAGTGAGATTGACCGGGCCTATGGCGAGGCGCGGAGGCAGTTGGCCGAGCGACTTGCCGAGCGCATTGAAGCCACAACGAATGAATTGATTCACTTGCATGGGCTTGAAGGTCAGGCCGGACGAAAACTGAATCGTGCATCGGACAACGAATTCAAAACACCGGAGAAGATTTCCGAAAATGTATGGGGACTGGCCAGCAGCTTTGCCGGGGGTGCCATGCTGGGATTGATCGCCGACTTGAAGGCAGGCGGACTCACCTTCGGCGGTGGAGCACTCATCGGCGGCGTCGCCACTGGCATCGGTGCCTACGCTCTCATCTTCACCTACAACCTCGTGCGCGGAGAGGACCGTAAACTTCATTGGTCCCAAGAACACTTCCGGGAGCAGGTCCGACTCGCCGTTCTTTGTTACCTCGCCATCGCCCACTTCGGACGCGGCCGCGGCGATTGGTCGGAGGGTGACCATCCGGACCATTGGCGGGAGGTTGTTGATGGAATCATCGAGGCCCACCGCGCCGAAATTGACCGTCTCTGGAAGAGGGCTGGTGCAGTGGACAAAGACGATGATCTCCCTCAACGGTTTGAAAAGCTCGTTCGGCAAAGTCTCCGCGACGTGCTCAAACGGCTCTATCCAAACGCCTAACGAACGTGCGAATCGCCACGCATTCCCGGAAACCAAAAGGCCCTCCGGTATGCGAAACCGGAGGGCCTACGATCCAGCAACCAACTGGAGGACCGTTGGCACGAAATTGCTGAGCTGAGGAAAGCTGAAGCAAACCGTGGCCCTCGAAGTCTCCTTCTCAGGCAGGCGGATGTTAAAAAGTTTCCCCCGACCCGTCAACCAACGGTCCTGTTTTTTGCAAAAGAGAGAGGTATTCTCAGCATTGCGAGGGTCATTTCTCCAGAATTTCTCAAAATTTCACCACATTCTCGCTTGACAGCCCCCTCCTGCTCCCCGGCGCTTGAGTTTTCGAAAACTACCCCAATCGAATCGAAAGAACGGCAGCGACTTCCTCGTTTCCGCGTGGTTCGACTCACGCCTCCAACCGGTGGAAACGGGTGCCCGACGTGGTTTCGCGTTGCGCCTGCGCCCTCCGCCACGAGACTGATTCCCTCGTTACCCCCATTCTCTTCATTATTCCAGACATGGAAATCCTACAAAACTCCGCCCTCAAGAATCTCTCCGCCGCCCTGTCGCTCGTCCTCGGACCGCTGGCGGCGGTTTCCGTTTCCGCCAATGACTGGACCACTTGGCGTGGTCCCCTTCAGACGGGAGTCAGCCTCGAGCACTATGCCGACGGCACGGGACTCGTTGATGATAAGCCGATTTGGACCTACGACTCCAAAAGCCGCGGGTGTCCTGTGGTTTGCGATGGCAAGGTCTTTAGCTTCGGCTACCGGGGAGAAAAAGAAGACCTCATCGAGCTCCTCACCTGCCTCGACGAGAAGACGGGCGAGAAACTCTGGGAAGTCGAAATCAAGGATTACATCTCGGACACCGTTTACAATCGCTACGCCATCGGCTCACCCACCGTCGATCCAGAAACCAAACGCGTCTATCTCATGACCGCCTACGGCGTGTTCGGCTGCTGGGACTTTGAAGGCAACGAGTTTTGGAGACACTCCCTCATGGAGGAGCTCGGCCGCCTCACCTTCCCCAATTCCAAAGTCGGCTGCGCCGTGATCGAGGGCGACCTCGTCATTGTCAGGGGCATCACCGCCAACTGGGGCTCAACCGGCCCTGCGGCGGACCGCTTCTATGCCTTCGACAAGATCACTGGAGAGCTGGTCTGGGACTCGACCCCCGGGGAAATCCCTCCAACCGACAGCTCCTTCTCGACCCCCATCTTCGAGACCCGCGACGGCAAGCGCGTTTTCTACGCTGCAACCGGATGCGGCAACCTCGTCTGCGTGAACGCCCGGAACGGCACCCCCCTCTGGCGCTACAAGATGGCCAAAGTGGGTGTCAACGCCACCCCTGTCCTTTACGGTGACTCGGTCATCTGCATTCACGGTGACGAAAACCTGGATACTGCGGACAAGGGACGCATGACGGCGATGAAGCTGCCTGAAGCGTTCGCCGACCAGCAGATCACCATCGATCCTGAGGTCGACAAAGACGTTTGGCACGCCAACGAGATCTGGCGCAATGCTGAAGGTGCAGGCTCCGGCTCCCCCATCATCGTGGGCGATGTGGTGTATCAGATCACCGATACGGGTTCAGTCGTGGCCGTCGAAGCCAAGACAGGAGCCATCGTCTGGAATGCCAAGGTCTCCAACGGCAACACCCACTCCTCCCCGGTGTATGCCGATGGCTACATCTATGCTCCGCTCATGGAAGGCAAGGTTTTCGTAATCAAGGCCGCCAGTGGCGAGGTCGTGCAGACCTTGGAACTGGAAGGCAACTGCATCGGAGCCGCCATGATTTGCAACGGTCACCTCTTCGTCCACTCCACCGAGCATCTCTATTGCTTCAAGATTCAAAACAGCGGTATCACCACGGACGAAACTCCGAAAGTCGAGATGCCCACTCCAGGTGCCCCGGCGTCTCTCCAAATCATCCCGTATGAGGTGGTGATCTTCCCCGGCGAAAGTCGCTCATTCCGCGTCCGCTCGGTCGATGCCAACGGCATGCCGGTCGCCAACGTCGAAAAAGTTTCCTGGGAGAGCTTCATCCCCCCAACCGCCAAAGTGAAGGCCAGCCTGGATGCCGCCTTCAATGATGCTGGTGAACTTGTGGCGGGTCCTGATGCGAAACTGTCCGCCGGTGCGTTCAAGGCCACCGCAGACGGCCTCAGCGGCACGATTCGCGGTCGCCTCCTTCAGCGTCCTCCCTTCGAAGTCGACTTCAACGACTACGAACTCAATCAAGATCAGCCCGCTGAGGGCGTGAAATTTGCCTACCCGCCGCTTCCGTGGATTGGAGCCCGCTTCAAGTTCGACGTCCGCGAGCAAGACGGCGAGAAAGTCTTCGCCAAAACCTTTGACCGCCTCCTGTTCCAGCGTGCCACGGTTTACGTCGGCACCTCGGACATGAGCAATTACACCGTGCAGGCGGACCTCATGACGGACGGCAGCCGCCGGGTGAAGTCCGATATGGGCCTCATCAACCAGCGCTACGCCTTTGTCATCAAGGGCAACGCAGGACACCTCGAGATCAGCTCCAACTTCGAGCGCTTCACGCGTTCCGTTCCTCTCAAGATCGACGCCCTCCAATGGTACACGATGAAGACACAGGTGAAGGACAATGGTGATGGCTCGGGCGTGGTGATGGCCAAGGTTTGGAAGCGCGGCGAGGAAGAACCCGCCGAGTGGACCATCTCCGCTGAGACCCATCCCGTTCACAAATCGGGGTCCCCGGGCATCTTCGGCTTCACACCCCAGAACCAGAAACGTATCTTCGTCGACAACTTGAAAGTCACCCCCAACCCCTGATCCCCTGCCTGAAGTCAAAAAACCTCTTCTGCTCTTTTATGAAAAAGCACACGCTCCTCGCACTCCTTCCCCTGCTCGCCGCTGGTGGCGCTCTTGCCGCCGACTGGCCCACATGGGGCGGCAGCAATGATCGCAACATGGTCTCCGACGAAAAAGGCCTGCCTATAGACATCGTTCCCGGCGATAAGATCAAGGGTTCCGACGACATCGACCTCTCCACGACGAAGAACGTCGCCTGGGTGGCCAAACTCGGTTCTCAATCCTACGGAACGCCCAACATCGCAGGCGGCACCGTCTATGTCGGAACCAACAACGAATCCCCCCGGGACGCCAAGCATCAGGGCGACCGCGGCATCGTGATGGCCTTTGACGAATACACCGGCGAGTTCAAATGGCAGATGGTTTCCCCAAAACTCGGTGCCGGAAAGGTCTCCGACTGGGAATACCTCGGCATGTGCTCCACCCCCACCATCGTTGGCAATCGCGGTTACGTGATCACCAACCGCTGCGAGGTGGTCTGCATTGACACCAATGGGCTCTCCGATGGCAACCAAGGCATGACGGACGAGGCCGGCTACATGGGCCAACAACCCAGCGGCGGCGCCCCGGTCCCGGTGGAACCCGGTGACACAGATGCCGACATCATCTGGGTCTACGACATGCGCAAAGACCTCGGCGTGTTCCCTCACAACATCGCGTCCAGCTACCCGCTGGTGGTCGACGGCAAAGTCTACGTTTCGACTTCGAACGGCGTCGACTGGTCTCACACCAACATTCCCGCCCCCACCGCGCCCAGCTTCGTCTGTCTCGACGCGGAGACAGGCGAGTACGTCGCGGAGATGGCACCCGTCATCAGCGAGCGCGTCCTCCACTGCTCCTGGTCGTCCCCGTCCTACGGCATCGTCAATGGCAAGCCTCAGATCTTCTTCGCAGGTGGCGATGGCTGGGCCTACGGTCTCGGCGTTGCGGACGAGCGTGAGGAAGTGGACACCGACATTTACGAAGTCCCCGTGAAGTGGTCTTACGACGCCAATCCTCCCGAGTACCGCAAAGACGCCAGTGGCGAGCCTTTGAAGTATGCCGAGTACGATGGCCCGAGCGAGTGCATCGCCACTCCGGTCTATCACGACGGTCTGCTCTATGTCTCCATCGGTCAGGACCCCGAACACGGCGAAGGCGTTGGCCGCATCAGCTGCATCGATCCCTCCAAGGCCGAGGGCGACATCACTGGCAAGGCCGTCTGGACCTTCAAAGGCATCGAACGCTCCATCTCCACTCCGGCGGTGAAGGATGGCTTGGTCTATGTGGCCGACTACACGGGTCGCGTTT
>CAXBNA010000216.1:0-10111 GCA_963976915.1 uncultured Verrucomicrobiales bacterium | reverse complement strand
CCTTGGTCGCGCGTGACGCCGAGAAGCCAGGATCATGAAAAGCCCGAGCAGAAAAACAGACTCGTCCGTAGTTCCAGAAACCGCTATCAGAAATACCGCTGTGCACCGTGGCGATCGAAGCTATTGGGTCCGCGCATCACGGGGCACGCGCCGCTCGCCCAAATGGCCAAAATGTTCTCCTCATATCGGCATACCATGTAAATCCACTTGCTAAACGCCACAAGAAGATGATGTCCCATGAGGTGGTGTAGCTGGCCTTGGGCCTCGCGCTTTCAAGCGGGCCGAGCTGGTCAGTCGCTCTGTGCTGCAGGCAGGCTGACACCGAGATCATCGTAGACAGGGGCGCGCGTTTCCGGCGTCATGTATCTGGCGCGCTGGGCCGTCCATTCTTCGGTCTGTTCCATCAGGATCGCCAACGAGGCGCCGGGTGGATGCCTCGTTTGGAAAGATGCCGACGACGTCCGTCCGCCGCTTGATCTCGCCGTTCAGCCGCTCGATCGGATCGGTGCTGTGTAGCTTGGTGCGATGCTGGGCCGGGAAGGCCATGGAGGCCAGGACGTCCTCCTCGGCTCCATCCGCGCGTCGATCTCCTCGCACAGGCTCTCCGATACCGACCCGGTGCCGCCCATGGCCTGAACCGGATCGTCCATGGACCGTGTCGAGACGCCATGGACGAAAGCCTCCTGGATAACGGCTGTCAGCGCCGTCTCCGCGGCACGCCGGGACTCCGGGAAGCAGGGGCCGGTGCGCAGTCGGGGGATACGCAACGCCACGCTGCCCGTTCGGGTCTGCCAGTCCCGGTCACGGGAACGATTACGCTGCGCAAGACGCTCGACGCTCTTCTCGCCACAGTCGGCGCCTGCCCTGGCGCCGACCTCCGGGCCCATCATCTGTTTGGTCATCGCGTCTAGTCTTCGGCTCAGGTTGGTGGTCACAACCCGACCCCACCGAGAAACCCGATGGCCACCGCAAGCTACACCACCTCCGGGAACGTCACCGTAAATTTGCGCGATCTGGCGTGGCCGATCGGCGACCCCCGACCTGGGCGTCTGGTCAGCCGCGCGCGCCCCGGCGGCCTCACGCAACGATCTGCGACAGCACATCGCGGATCAGCGTCGGCACAGCCCCGTCGGCGGCGTTCCAGTATCTCGGCGTCGCCTTGTAGGACAGTTTCAGATGCGGATGGACGTGGCGGTGCAACTGATATTGCGGCACGATCAGCAGATCCCTGCGCGCCTCGGCCTCGGGTGTCCGCGTGACATAGACCGCCGCGGCACGGGTCAGAAGGCCGGGCCCCGTCTTGGTCCATGTGCCGTCATTGGCCCGCGCGATCAGGGCCGCACAGGCCATGTTGAGGGCCGTCTTGATCAGCGGATGACCGGGCCGGGCGCAGATCACGTTATTGGCGATGGCGCCGAACTGTTCCTGGAACAGGATCGCGCCGCCGCCGCGCGCGAGCAGCGCGTCGAGGTCTCCGACCACCATGTCATCGGCATCGGCATAGATCCCGCCTTCGTCCCATAGCACGCAGAGACGCAGGAAATCGCTTTCCTCAGTAGGGTGATTCGCCAAACTGAAGGCCCTGACGACCTGCTTGCCGAAGCGCTCGGCCAGGTATCCGATGGCGCTGCGCCGGTCGTGGCGGGTATAGTGATAGCCCGGCAGCCGCTCCCAATTGGCCATGACGGCGGCAATCTCCTCGGGGATAGCGGTCTCGTTCCAATACTGCACGATCCGCTTGGGGATTGCCGTCTCGGGCGTGGCGGGGGCGGTGCCGTCCGCGCGCCAGTCGCTCAGGATGCGGATCGCGGGATAGGTGAACTGACGACAATGGCGTTTCTCGATTTCGCGCCGATCGGCCTCGGTTTCGGCCCCGGCCTCCATGAGGAGACGCTGGCAGCCGAGCGGGGTACACGGGACGAATCCGGTGGGGTCCTCCAAGGCGAGCTTCGCCACGTTGATGGGATGAAATCCATCCACGTCCTTCATCGGATCAATGGCACGGACGATGGCGGCCTCGTCGATTTGCGGCGGAGGTGGACTTTGAACGAGGATGCCGTGGATCTTGGGATCGGCGTTGAGTTTCTCGACTTCCGCGAGGAGCTCCTCCTGCGTCGTGTCGGCGGAAAGCTCGAGTTTCACCGAGTGGAGGCCGAGCGACTGGCAGGTGCGGTCCTTGGAACGTACGTACGCGCGGGAGGCAGGATCGTCGCCGACAAGGATGACGGCCAATCCGGGCTTGAGGCCCTGCTTGGCGAGTTCGGCGATATCCTGGCGGCACTCGGCCAAGACCTTTTCGGCGATGTCTTTTCCTCGGATGAGTTGCATGAGTGGGTTGGGAGGGTGGGCTGGTTCGGGAAATTGGGACGGCGGGTGTGTCGTCGGTCCTTGGATTACTCGCCTTCGGTTTCGATGCCGAACTCGTCTTTGAGGATGCTGTCGATGCCCTCGATGTATTTGAAGGGAAGGCGACGGCGCTGATACTTGTTCCAAAGGACGCCGCGGAGAGACTGGTAGATTTCAGCGGTTGGTTGATCGACGGGGACCCACTCTTCGGCGCCGTCCTCGAGAAAGCTGAATCTCCACTGCCGAGAATCCCAGCGGGCGCGGTGGTAGTTTCTTTTGCCTTCCTCGGTGCGTTCGCGCCATTCGTGGATCTGGTTTTTGGTCATTGGAGCGGGCTGGAGTTGTGAAAAGCGGTGAAGGTGGGCTAGTTTGACGGTCATGCAACCCGCCAGCCAAGAAGCACGCTCAAATGACCTGCCAAAGATCCTTCTCTATCTTGCGGCGGTGATGGTGGTCGGGGCCTTGTTGGCACCACAGATTCTTGCCTTGGCGACTTGGGCTTCCGCGTGGCTGGCCGATTCGGAGTCCGGTGTCGCGAAGTGGCTGCTGGACGAGATCGAACGGGCGCACTTCAATCGCTACTTCAATCGAGGCGTCTTGGTCGCGGCGGTGGTTCTATTGTGGCCGCTGGTGACGTCGCTCAAATTGAACCGTGACTTGATGCCTTCTTGGCAACCCTTGGGCGGTGGCGGGCTTCGGTGGCTGGGTGGGTTTGTTTTGGCGGGAGGCCTGCTGCTGGCGATGGGCTATGCGTTTTTCGAGGCGGGAGCGTACGTTCCGGCGACCGAGCCCCGCTGGTCGAAATGGGGCAATGCACTCTCGGCAGCCCTCGGAGCTGGGATCATTGAGGAGGTGTTTTTCCGGGGGGCGATTCTGGGCATCCTTTTGCGGACTCAGCGCCGAGGCGTGGCGGTCTTTTGGTGCACCTTCATCTTTGCCATCGTGCATTTTTTGAAGCCGCCGGTGGGCTGGGAGCTTGACGATGCCGACGTCCGTTGGTGGAGCGGATTCCTGGTTGTCGGTCAGATCTTCAAAGGGTTTGGCGATGCACAGTTTTTGATCGCCGAGTTTTCGACCCTGTTTGCCGTGGGATGGGTTCTGGCCTGGGCCCGTCTGCGGACGGGTCAGCTCTGGCTGAGCATGGGCCTGCATGGGGGCTGGATCTTTGGGCTGAAATACTTCAGCGGCATCACTGCCGGATCGGCGGCGTTGGGAGCGGGCGAGTGGTTGCCTTGGATCGGTGTGAACCTGAAGATTGGCCTGGCACCGCTGGTGATGGTGTTGGCGACTGGGTGGCTGGCGGTGGGGCTGATGAGCAGAAGAAAGGATCAGGCTCTTGGGTGAGACGCCTCATAGACTTCCTTCATGCGTTGCGTCGAGACGTGCGTGTAGATTTGGGTCGTTGAGAGACTCGCATGGCCGAGCAGCGTTTGGACGCTGCGCAGGTCGGCGCCGTTGTTGAGGAGGTGCGTCGCGAAACTGTGCCGGAATTTGTGGGGCGTGACTTGGATCGGCAGGCCGGATTGTCGCCAGTATTTGGTCACGATGTCGTTGATGCCGGTGGACGAGATGCGTCGGCGGATTTTGCTCAGAAAAAGGGGTCCGGAGTGAACCCCCGCCTTGGCGCGGTAGCGTTGAACGGCTTCGAGCGCCGGGGTGCCCAGCGGGCAGAGCCGCTCCTTGCTGCCTTTCCCGAACACGCGGGCGGTTTCGGTGTACGTGTCGATGTCTTCCACATTCATGTCGGCCAACTCGCTGAGGCGCATGCCGGTGCTGTAGAAGAGCTCGAGGATGGCCGCGTCGCGCTCGGGGGCCCAAACGGGCGCTTGTTTCTCGGGAGGAAGGGTGAGTGGCAGGCCCAGCATCTGCTCGACCTGGGTGACCGTAAGGACGACGGGGAGTTTCTTCTCCTGCTTGGGGAGTTGGACGTCGAGCAACGGATTGATCTTCCAGCCCCGGCGACGTGTGAGCCATTTGAAAAAACTGCGCAGGGCGGCGAAGTGCAGCCGGATGGTGGCTCGCCCGAGACCGCGCTTGGTCTGCTCAAAGAGGTAGCGGCGAAAGTCGTCGGCAGTCAGCTTGTCCCACGCTTCATAGCCGTGATGGCGACGGCGGAAATCGTCGAGTGCGTGCCGATAGTTCTCCAAGGTGCGGGGTGAAGAGCGCCGCTCCACCTCCATGAACTCCAGGAAATCCGCCGACAGGGAGTCGGCGGCAAGGGGAGTGGAGGCGGGTGGTTCCGGCGAGGCGCGGCGTGGCATGTGCTTAACATAACCTAAGTAATCAAGGATGACGACTGTCGAATTGCAAATGCTGGAGGCCGGAAGTTTGATGCAATTCAGAGCCCGGATCGGCGTTCCCATCGGTCATGCTTCGCTTCGTATTCCAATCCCTCCTTGTCCTGTCCGTTCTGGCCGGAGCCGCGCTTCAGGCTGCTGACCGTCCGAACATCCTCTTCATCTTTTCGGATGACCATGCCACGCAGGCGCTCAGTGCCTACAATCACAAGTTGAAGCTGTTGAAGACACCCAACCTCGATCGCATTGCGAAAGACGGCATGCTGTTCAATCGCTGCCTGGTGACGAACTCGATCTGTGGCCCCAGTCGTGCGGTGATTCAGACAGGCAAATACAGCCATTTGAACGGCTTTTACATGAACGGAAACCGTTTCAACGGGGACCAGCAGACCTTTCCGAAGCTGCTCCAGAAAGCTGGGTATCAAACGGCGGTGGTTGGCAAGTGGCACCTTGAGACCGATCCGCAAGGGTTTGATTATTGGCAGATCCTGCCAGGGCAGGGTGCCTACTACAACCCACCGATGATCGACAACGGTGAGAAAGTCACCCATCAAGGCTACACGACCGACATCATCACCGACCTGTCTCTCGAATGGTTGAAGAACCGTGATCCTTCGAAGCCCTTCATGCTGATGTGTCAGCAGAAGGCGCCTCACCGTTCCTGGGAGGTGGCTCCACGCCACTTGGGCTGGGACAATGACCGGGAGTATCCTCTGCCGGAGACGCTGTTTGATGACTACTCTGGCCGTGGTGTCGCGGAAGAGCGTCAGGACATGACAATTGAGATCACGATGAACGAGCGTGATTTGAAGCTCATCGAGCCAAAGAACTACACGCCGGATCAACTGGCGGCTTGGAAAGCCTACTACGAACCACGCAACGCGGCTTTTCGTGAAGCGTCCCTCAGCGGCAAGGAGTTGGTGAAGTGGAAATACCAGCGCTACATGCACGACTACCTCGGCTGCGTGAAAGCGGTGGATGAGAACGTGGGCCGGGTCCTGGATTTTCTGGATGCCAACGGACTCGCCGAGAACACGCTGGTGGTCTACTCCTCCGACCAAGGGTTTTACCTCGGCGAGCACGGATGGTTCGACAAGCGCTGGATCTACGAGGAGAGCGTGACGACGCCGCTATTGGCAAAATGGCCCGGCAAAATCGTTCCCGGCACGACCTGCGACAAGCTGGTCAGCAACCTCGATTTTCCAGAAACCTTCTTGGAAGCCGCAGGTGTGGAGGTTCCCGGTGATATGCAGGGTCATAGCCTGGTGCCGCTGATGAAGGGTGAGAGCCCCGCTGACTGGCGGACCAGCTTTTACTACCACTACTACGAGTTCCCGGGCGCCCATTCGGTGCGCAAGCACTACGGGGTCGTGACGGATCGCTACAAGCTCTTCCACTTCTACGAGCCCGATGTGAACTACTGGGAACTCATCGACCGCGAGACGGATCCAAACGAGATGAAGAGCGTCTATGGAGACCCTGAGTATGCGGAGGCACAGCAAGAACTGCACGCCGAGCTGGATCGGCTTAGGGCTGAGTTGAAGGTTCCGCCGCCAGATCAAGACCCTGTGCGGGCGCAGAGGGCGGCCAAAGGGAAGGGAGACGCCAAGGCCAAGGCAAAAGCCAAGGGTAAGGCCCAGAAGTAGAAGCGGTCCTTGTCGGCGCGTTGTCAGACTCCTTGATCCTACATCGATGGGTGCAGGCTTCTGAGGCTTTGCGTGGGCATTCCGCACTCTCAGTGGGGTTTTGACGACCGCTGGTCCTGGGACTCAGGGCCGAATGCGGAAATCGTTTCGATCCTCGGGGATGGGCGTAGCAAAACGTGGAAAATCCGGCGTCGCGGGGCGTCCTGCGGAACTTTTTCCTTGTTGCAAGCGGCTTAGGCACCTAAAACACGCGGTTTGTGCCGTTGTTGTCCGTTTTGGCAAGCAGCACAAAAGACACCAACCAAACTCAACACGACCCAACCCGAACACCTCACTATGTCAGCATCCACTGAAGGCATCGCACCCAACGCCGGCCGGCTCCTCTGGGCCGGATTCATGGCCATCCTCGCAGCCGGCGTCGGCTTCGCCATCCGTGGCGGTATTTTTGACAACTGGGCGGGGGAATATGGTTTTACTGGTGTTCAACTTGGCTTGATCGGGGGAGCTGGGTTTTCTGGCTTCTGTTTTGGAATCATCATCGGTGGCCTGATCGTAGATAAAATCGGCTACGGTAAGCTGGTTGGACTAGCACTGATTCTCCATGTGCTTTCCGCGGTCATCACGTTTGGGGCTAGTTCTCCAGAGAATGCATACGGATTCCTTTGGGCGGGGATGTTTGTGTTCGCCTATGCAAATGGAACTCTTGAAGCGGTCGCCAACCCGCTCGTTGCGACACTGTATCCCAAAAATCGCACCCACTATCTCAACATATTGCACGCGTCCTGGCCTGCTGGCATGATTTTGGGCGTGGTGGCAGGATGGATCTTAGACGACAAGATGGAAATCGGGTGGAAGATGCAACTCGCCCTATACCTTGTACCGACCATCATCTATGGTGTGATGTTCATGGGGCAAAAATTCCCCAAATCCGAAGCCTCCGAGAAAGGTGCAAGCTTCGGGGAAATGTTCAAATCGGTGGGAATTGCGGGCTCGCTGGTCGCTTGTTACCTCCTTGTTTTGTTCTTTGCTGATTTCTTGGGCAAATTCACAAGCATGTCAGCCGATACGGCGCAAACCGTGGGATACGTGATCGGCGCGGTCCTATTGGTTGCAGCGATTGTTGTTAGCAAGGGGGCGTTGGGGTCACTGATCCTCTTTGTTCTCTTTGTGACCCACGCCTTGGTCGGTGCGGTCGAGCTGGGAACCGATTCGTGGATTCAGAACATTACTGGCAACCTATTCACCTCTGAGCAGGGCAAGGCTCTGTTCCTATGGACCTCCGCCATTATGTTTGGACTTAGATTCTGTGCACATTTTATTGAGACGAAACTCAAGCTTTCCCCCATTGGGTTGCTCCTCGTTTGTTCGATTCTGGCGTTCATTGGTTTGAACTTGGCCAGCACAATGCAAACATTTACCATGGCACTCGTCGCGCTCGGTATTTATGCCGTGGGCAAGACCTTTTTTTGGCCTACGATGCTCGCAGTCGTTGGTGACAGATTCCCGCAATCGGGTGCCGTGGCAATGTCAATTATGGGAGGGATTGGGATGCTCTCAGCAGGTTTGATCGGTGGACCTGGGTTGGGTTACAGCAAAGACCGCTTTGCCGGAGAGGCGCTTGAGAAAGCGAATCCTGCACTATATGCCGAATACAAGGCTGAGGCACCCTCTTCGTTTCTGGGATTGAAGTCGACGGAGGTTTTTGGGCTCGATGGAACGAAGCTGGACGAGGCTAAGAAGGCTGAAACGCGCACGGAAGATCAGGAAACCGTCGTGGCATCGGATCAACAAGGTGATCGGATGACTCTGAAATTTGATGCATACATTCCAGCGACGATGGCCGTCATCTACCTTCTCCTGTTCTTGTATTTCAAAGTCATCGGTGGTTACAAGCCCGTGCATATGGCTGAAGAGCTGACGGGTGGCACGACCGGCCCGATGGAGGCCTGATCCCGATTCTAGGTTAGACTGCTTTGAAGGCGGTGTCCGGGGTTCCGGGCACCGCTTTTTTGTTGAGTTGGTCTGTCATTTGCTTCCAAATGAATCCGAGTTCAGACATAGCAGAGCTCGGCAAACTGAGGTTTTCGGCGGAATACGTCGAAAAACCCGAAAAAACCTTTCAAAAAGTGCAACAAACAGGTTGCGCGATGGCTGAAAGGGTCCAGAATGCGCGCTCCCACGGCCTCGGCATCCATTTTTGGAGTCGAGGATTTTGGCCCGCTTCGGCGGGCCTTTTCTATCGGAGCAGCCCCGGATAAGATGCTGCGCTTTCGTGGGAGGGCGCACTGTCTCTCCGTCTCGCTACGATCGAGAAATCAAACGGAAACCATTTCAGTCATGCCTACCATCAATCAACTCGTCAGACACGGCCGCAAAGATAAAGCGGTTAAGTCGAAGTCGCCTGCCTTGGCCGGCTGTCCGCAACGCCGTGGAGTGTGTCTCCAGGTTATGACCCGGACGCCGAAAAAGCCGAACTCGGCTCTCCGAAAAGTGGCCAAAGTGCGCCTGACGAACGGCTTCGAAGTCATCGCCTATATCGGCGGTGAAGGCCACAATCTCCAAGAGCACTCCATCGTCTTGGTCCGTGGCGGACGGGTGAAGGATTTGCCCGGTGTTCGTTACCACGTGGTCCGCGGAACGTTGGACTGCCTGGGTGTCGACAAGCGTCGCCGTGGCCGTTCGAAATATGGCGCCAAGCGTCCGAAGAAGGCTGAAGCCAAGTAATCCCCATTTCCTGTTAATTCTTTTCCCTTTAAGTTACCATGGCCCGCAGAAAACGTGTTTACGACAAGCCTGTCCAAAAGGACTCGCGGTATGACAGTGAGATTGTTGCCAGTCTGATCAATCGTGTGATGAACGACGGCAAGAAGGCTCTCGCTGAGCGCATCGTTTATTCCGCCATTGAGATGCTCAATGAGAAATCCCAAGCTGTGGATCCTCTGGAGCTCTTCAATCGCGCCATTGAGAACACCAAGCCTCGTGTTGAGGTGAAGGGTCGCCGCGTTGGTGGTGCCACTTATCAGGTGCCGCTCGAAGTTTCGGGTGCTCGCCAGGAGTCTTTGGCCATGCGCTGGATCGTCAACTACGCCCGTGGTCGCAAGGGTGTGCCGATGCATCGTGCGTTGGCCAATGAGCTGAAGGATGCTTCGCAAGGGCAGGGCAATGCCGTCCGCAAGAAGGATGACGTTCACAAGCAGGCTCAAGCCAACCGCGCCTTCGCTCACTTCCGTTTCTAATCCATTTCTGTCGTCGAGTTACCCCAATACTCCCCGTCAATTCCATGTCCGCTAATTCCTCCAAACGTCCCGTTCCTCTTGAGCGCACCCGCAACATCGGGATCTGTGCGCACATTGACGCTGGTAAGACCACTCTTACTGAGCGCGTGCTTTTCTACACAGGCATGATTCACCGGATTGGTGAAGTGCACGATGGTGGTGCCACCACTGACTGGATGGAGCAGGAGAAAGAGCGCGGAATCACGATCACTTCGGCCGCTGTTTCCACCAACTGGAAGCAGCTGAAGGAAGAGTCCGTCTTCAAGCTTTTTGAGGAGGAAGATATCCGCGTCAACATCATTGATACCCCGGGGCACGTGGATTTCACGGCCGAGGTAGAGCGTTCGATGCGCGTGCTTGATGGTGCGATCGCAGTATTTTGTGCCGTAGCAGGGGTTCAGCCACAGTCTGAGACTGTCTGGCGCCAAGCTAACAAATATCATGTTCCACGCATTGCGTTTGTGAACAAGATGGATCGCACCGGAGCAGAGTTCTTCCGTGCGGTTGATGAAATGCGTGAAAAGCTTGGGGCGAATGCGCATCCGTT
>CAXBNA010000215.1:0-10132 GCA_963976915.1 uncultured Verrucomicrobiales bacterium | reverse complement strand
ACCGTTGATTTACCGCTCAATCCCTTGATCTATCGGCTTTCATGTCGCCTGACCCTTTCTTGCAAAGCAAGGACCGTAGGCGTTTGTTGAAGGCAATCCCGAGGAAACTGGCGAACGTTCTCAAATTGATCCAGGACGCACCATGAGAAGCAAAGAAAATTTGATTATTTGCTGACCCCAGACCCAAAGCGTTCCCACCACATCAGTCCATGGACAAGTTTGCTTCTGGAGGAATCGACCGATAAATCGCGAAACTGTATCCACCGGGCGAGTTGGAGATAGGAAGTCCCGCAATCTGGGGAGCTGTCGTTGCAAAATTGTGCCAAACAAGTTCAAAGTCCGCATAGGAGGGAGGTTGACCGACCCGCCCGATGTTGCCTTGCGCGAGGATGAAGACAGAATCTCCCTCTGGTTGGTGCGAGAAGGAGACCAAGTTGCCGCGTCTAATTTCAAATAGGGGAGCCGAATAGATCACATCGTCATCCGCAACACGGAGGGCATTGAGTTGCTCTCGAATATCCACCCGCGCCTCGGCCCGCGTGATTCCGCCTGATTGAACAAAAACGACCTGGATAAGCGCCGACCGAACCTGACTCAAAAGCCCCAGGCTCGCTACAACAACGATTGGCGCGAACGCCTTCGAAACACCGTTGGTCCAACGGTAAGCCGTCAGCTTGAAGTAAAGGAACCACATTCCGACGGGGATCACGGGCGCCAAATTATACCATCTGGTTGGCGCTCTGAGCGCGAAATACCAAGCCGCCACAAGGAAGGGTGCCACGCACATGACTCGAACAAGTTGCATCCGCCTCAATGCCTCGTTGCCGGTAAGTAGAATTGGAATTACAAGTGATGCGCAAAAGGTCAAAATCAGGAGGGGTCGCAAAGGAGAAAGCACCCAATATCGGACAAAGCTAGATGGCTGATCGTCAAAGACCACTGCGTTGGCGTGAAGCATCATGGCTGACAACCAATCAACTGGAGAATAGGGGAACAGCAGCAACAACAGAACTGTGGCCATTGCACCTCCAAGTGCCACACAAGCAACATCCCTCATTGCAACTGAGACCGGCTTTTTCTCGGGAAGCCAGATTGCTACCACGAAAAGAACCGTCAGGAAGGCAGGGATCGGATGGGTAACAGCAGCAACTGGCAACCCCACTCCAAAAACCATTGCCCGCCACTTTGAGGGAGACAAGACCACTGAGGAGGTAATGAGGATACCCAGAGTCGCCGCCACCGACTCGGGACGCCCGTTGTGTTCCAGGAACGGTGCGACAGCGACCACAAGCCCCGCGCATGCCAGGGAAGTGAGGAGCGAAGCACGTCGCGTCGAGCGATCCAACAGCATCGCAAACCCAACGAGTCCAAGAAGGGAAACAGCGATACCGCTTCGACGAACGCTGTCTGGCCCCGAATCAGGAAACGCCAGCATAGCCCACAACCAAGGGCTTGTGAACCCGTGCCATACAAATGCATTTGGGCTATCGGCAATTTGGACCGCCTTTGGATGATAAAGGGGATTGGTCCACCCATGGCCGGAAGCTAGACTCACAGCGGCTGGCACAAAACAAGCAGCATCTCCATCGAGAGTCTTTCGGTCAAACTCGACCCACCAGACGGACGCCACGAACACCACCGCCAGAAGAAGTATCCATCTGTGAGCCAATGGGTGAGCCGCAGTTACCTCGATGCTGGTTAGCATTGTTCGCGTCATGAGCCCCCCTTCAATGCTCCCGCTAAGGCGAAGGCCATGAATGCCACCCCACCCAACAATAGACTTATGGGGTCTTTAAGGGCGAAGGTCACAGGATCGTGATGGAGCTCACTGCGAGATGCCTTTAGCCACAAGCGCATGAGCCAGACATGTAGCGAAATGACGAGGAACCAAAGCCAGTCCGGTTTCGCGTAGAGAGAATGGACATGATCTGACTTCAGATAGATCGCGAGAACGAGCACGGCCCCCACGCCAGCGCCAACTCCTTGAATCATTAAGAATACTTTGTCGTGAGCAACATAAGGCGAGTGAGCTTTGGGGCCAGCAACGTCTGCGAGACCTCCATGGCGCTTTGCAAATGCGACACTGAGAAAGTAGAAAAAACTACAGACGAGTAGCCAGTCCGTCACCACTATCCCGGCGAATAACCCACCAAGAACGATTCGGAAAACATAGAAAAGGGCCAATGCTAAGACATCAAGAATGGCGATCCGCTTTCCCGCTACCGTGTATCCGACGGTTGCTATCAAATACAGAATAATTAGACCAGAAAACCTCAAGTCGTAGCAGCACGGAACAAGAAGTCCAACCAGAGACAGTCCCACCATGTGAATCACAGCAACGCATCTTGACACTTGCCCACTCGCGATTGGCCGCGTTTTCTTGTACTTGTGCATTCGGTCAGGTCCGACATCGACAAGATCATTGAAGATATATCCCGACGAAGCTGCAGCAGACATCGCTAAGAATCCAAGAATGGCAGGGAGAGCCAGATGTAGATTTGTCGTCTGATGTGAGGCGAGCAGAGGCACAAATACCAAAAGGTTTTTGCTCCACTGATGCCAGCGATACAATCGAAGCCACTTCATTTGGGTGGCGGTTTCAATTGAAGGATGGAGAGGGGGTTAAACGTAATCCGAGACAAACTCAAAGGCCGAGATCGACCTTCAAGCCCGTAAGATTTCTCGGGGCGAATTCGATAGGATGACATAACTGCAATGAACTCTCAAAACCCCATTTTCGATTGTTAGCAAGGATACTCTACTCAATCGGAAAGATTGACAATTAATAAATGGGTGTTAAATAAATTAGCCTTAGGAGCCTCACTCGAATCACCCACTTTTTATCATCACAAAAACCAACGTAGCTGGCGTCAAAAGAGTCTCCGAAATAGCCTAAATGACGCACGCTGGATCAAACTGACTGAGATTGAATTCTGAGTGGGTTGCCAAATAGACAAATTGCCTCGAACTTCCAGCAGTCTGGCGGGCACCGACGCTTCAAAACCACTCAGTCGAAAAGTATCGCCATGAGCACTCAAGAAGAGACGTATACGGACTCGCCAACCACCGTTCCGGCACCTCGTTACCCACACGCACAGAATCGAGATCCGAAACCAAATGGTCGGACCCGGCACCCATTTTTGGCGATTGCCTTTTGGACTTGCTTTCTAGCGGCAGTGGCTTCGATCACAGCACACTATCTCGGAAGACTTCCGTTTCAGCGATATTTGGCTGTGGTTGGTGCAGAAGTTCCGACGAAGGACTCGGAACAGATATGGGCACGTGGGTTGATGCACTCCATTCACAACGATCTGAATTCCAAGTTTGAGGCAATCGAAGCAAGTGGAGTTACTATCGAACCAAGCTCCCTCTGGTCACCTGCCGACCATTTGGAGAATCCCGTCTGTTACTGTGCAAGCTACACCACAGTTCTGGCACAGACGTTGCGAGTCGCTGGCTACCCAGTTCGGAAAGTTGGACTTGGCAAAGACGGTGAGCTGGCCATTCACCATGTCTGTGAAGTGCATCTGGACGGAAAATGGGTGTTGATGGATTGTCTATTTGATCTCGTTTTCGTCAAAGAGGACGGAGCCTTTGCATCCTCCAAAGAGGTGAATGCGAACTGGAGTGGGTATGAAGTGCAGGTGCCAGAAAACTATGATCCAAACTACGACTACAGCACCTTCTATTTCACCAATTGGAACAAAATTCCCGTCGTGGGCAAGACTATCGAGGCAATGCCCTCCCTCAAATTGTGGCTTCACAACAAAGGAGTTTCTGTGAGGTTCTTGCTTTTCGACGTTTGGCTTTGGATTGGCGTATTTCTTCTTGCGCTGTCGGCCCTTTTTGGATTTAGGCTTTATGTCTCCAAGATTCAGCAGGAAAGGGTCAGGGGGCGATAGTTAATAAGTTGCCAAGTGCACAGTTCACATACCCTGATTTTGCGTGGGTTGGCGGGCATGAAAGCGACCGATTCGACCAAGGAGAAGAGCGCTCAACGAATCGCCTATTGAAGGTAGGTTTTGACAATTGATTGCGCGACAAATCCACGAATCACACGTTATCATCGGGTCATGAAATGGATTGCTTTCTTCGCCGGGGTTCTCATCGCGATTCAGACGACTCAGGCGCAACAGACGCCGGTTTCTGCTGAAGAGCTGGAATCTCGACTGGCCAGTTTTTTGGAGCGTTTCCCCGCGAGCGATGCGGACAAAGACGGCCAGTTGACGATGGAAGAGTTTCGCGCGTTCCAAGGAGGTGGTGGCGGTGCTGCCGACATGGAGGCACGGCTCAAGCAGGCTTTGGAGCGTTTTCCTCAGGCGGATGTGAATCAGGATGGTACGTTGAGCCAAGAGGAGTTCCGGGCGTTCCAGCAGAAGCGCCAAGCGATGCAGCGGGAACAGGCGGCGGCCCGCAAGCCGCGGGCGCAGCCCACCCACGTCGATGTGGCCTACGGCCCTCATGAGAAACAGCGTTTCGACCTCTGGACCGTTTCGGGGGCAGAGGCACCGACCCCGCTTGTGATTTACATTCACGGTGGCGGGTTTCGAGGGGGAGACAAAGCGGGTGTCGACGGCACCATCCTCAAGGCCTGCCTTGACGCGGGCGTGGCTTTTGCCTCCATGAACTATCGACTGTCGGACGTCGGCCCCTATCCGCTGATGATGCACGACGCAGCACGTGGCGTGCAAACCCTGCGTCACCGGGCGAAGGAGTGGAATCTCGATCCTGAGCGCATCGTCTGCTATGGCGGCTCGGCGGGTGCGGGGATCAGTCTCTGGCTGGCCTTTCACGACGACTTGGCCGACCCGGAGAGCGACGACCCCATCGCCCGGAAGTCGACCCGGATATTGGCGGCCGCCACCCTCAATGGCCAATCGACCTATGACATGCACACGTATCGAGATTGGTTTGGAGTGCCGGATCTGCCAGTCCACGATGCACTCCCCGCCTTCCTCGGCGTGGACTCGGGAGAGGAACTGGAGAAGGAATCGGTGAAGATCCGGATGCGCGATGCCTCACCCATCACGCATCTCTCCGGGGACGATCCCGACCGCGTCTACATGTTCTTCAATGGCCCGAACACACCGGTCACCAAGGACACCCCTCAAGGCGAGTGGGTCCATCATGTCCTCCTCGGCCTAAAGCTGAAGGAAGCCATGGCCAAGCTCGACAAGACCTGCATCGTCGTGGCCCCCGAGTTGGAGTCAGACGATCCCTTCGGCTCCGTCGCCGCCTTCGTCGTCGCGATGGCGAAGGGCGAATAGTGTCCGCGGGCGATCTCTTTCGAGTGCGCCGATTCTCGTCGCTTTGGCGCGGGAAGTAGTCCTTGGCTTGGGCACATTCCACAACTCAATCGACTCCAAAGCGGCGCAGAGTCCCGCACACCAACACTGCCACCGAGCTTGCTTCCTTCATCGAACTCCGCTATGGCGGACGGATGAACGAATCGCCGAACGAAGAACCATACACAAGTGTCGAGATGGCTTCAGTGAGTTTCGAGTCTCAAGATGAGTTGAGAGCACTCCGAGCCACAATCATCGAACCGAAAACACGATGGCAGAAGGCGTTGATCTGGATCTGGGGAGTCCCCTTTTTCCTCCTTTGGTTCACAGCCCAGTTTGCGTGGTGCGCGGTCATTCTGTTCTTCCTGATTCTCCATGTGGCTCAAGGGATTGAAGCGCGTTCCAATCGGCGGACTCGCGCTTTGTTGGCGTACTTGGACGCCCGAGAAACGATTCGAGAATGACAAGGGAGCGAAGGTCTCCTGACGCGGGTGGAACCGCTTTTGATATGAAAGGAATCCATTGGCGCAATCGTTTGCGCTATTCCTTCATGAAGTGTCTTTCTTCCTTCCGTTCCTGTCTCGCGGCCTGTTCCCTCGGGTTGTCCTTGTCCCCGGCTGTTGCAGACCCAGTCCCTGTGATCTTCGACACCGACATCACGGGGGATGTCGATGATGTCCTCGCTCTGGCGATGCTCCATACGTTGGCGGATCGGGGGTGTTGTGAGATCCTGGGTGTGACGATCTCGAAGGAGAATCCGCTGGCAGCGCCCTTCGTTGACGCCGTGAACACATTCTATGGTCGGCCGGACATTCCGATTGGCGTGGGTGAAAAGTTGCAGCCTCGGGAGAGCAAGTACCTGGGATTGGTGGAGGAGAAGGATGGAGGTGGGTTCCGGTACCCTCACGATGTGGGGGTTTCTGTGCAGCCGGAGAAAGCCGTCCCGCTCATTCAGCGGCTTTTGCGGGAAGCGGAAGACGGCAGTGTGGCGATCATTCAGGTGGGTTTGGCGACCAATCTTGCCCAATTGCTCGGCGTTGAAGGCGGGAAAGCGCTGATTGAGCAGAAGGTGGATCATCTCTCCGTCATGGCCGGCGCTTTCGAGACCATCAACGGCAACAATCACTACCCTGAGGCGAACGTCGTGAATGACATTCCATCCATGCAGATCCTCGCCGATCAGTGGCCGGATGCGGTGCCGGTGATTTGGAGCGGCTTCGAGATCGGGATCGCGGCGCGCTATCCGCGCAGGAGCATCGCCAAGGACTTCAACTATGTTCCTCATCACATCGTGAAAGAGGCCTACCTGCTGCACAGCGGGCCGGCTCACGATCGTCCTTCCTGGGACCTGACCAGCGTCCTTTACTCGATTTTTCCGGATCGAGGGTACTTTGGCTATTCCCAGGTGGGCCGGGTGACGGTGGAAGACGACAGTCGCACGCGATTCAGGCCTGCCCGCAAGAATGCATGGGAAGGCCCGGTGCCTGATGATGCCCCTCCGTCTGCGGTGCGTGACCGCTACCTGACCATGACGCCCGAGCAGGCGGTGCGGGTTCAGGAGGCGCTGGTGCAATTCGTGGTTCAGCCGCCTGCCAAACTGCCTGCGTCCTCGCAACCATGAGATCGCTTTTCTTTGCCTCGTTCCTCGTCGCTGGTGCTGCCTCCACGGCGGCCAAACCGAACGTCATTGTCGTCATGACGGATGATCAGGGTTACGGCGATCTGTCCTGCCACGGCAATCCGATTCTTCAGACACCGTATCTGGATCGGCTGCATTCGGAGAGTGTGCGACTGACGGATTTTCATGTCGCTCCGATGTGCACACCGACCCGCGGGCAGTTGCTCACGGGCGTGGATGCGGCGCGGAATGGGGCGATTAATGTCAGCAGCGGGCGCACCCTGCTGCGTGCAGAGTTGCCGACACTGGCGGATGTGTTCGCCGATGCTGGATACAAGACGGGCATTTTTGGCAAGTGGCATCTTGGAGACACCTATCCCTATCGCCCGCAGGATCGTGGCTTTCAGGAGACGCTCTGGTTTCCGTCCAGCCACATCAACTCGACACCCGACGTCTGGGACAACGACTACTTCAACGACACCTACCGTCGCAACGGTGTGCTCACGAAGTACGAGGGCTACTGCACGGACGTGTTCTTTCGCGAGGCGATCACGTGGATGAAGGAACGTGCCAATGGGAATGAACCGTTTTTCTTGTACTTGCCAACGAACGCCCCCCACTCGCCCTACTGGCTGCCGCAATCTCATCGCGACGCCATGAGGAGCCGATTTGAGGAAGCTGAAGCGTCGGGCGCGTTCTCCAAGAAACTGGCGAAGGGGAAACGCGAGGACATCATCGATTTTCTCGCGATGATCCAAAACATCGATGACAACATGGGTCTCCTGGATGCCTTCCTGAAGGAGGCGGGCTTGTTCGAAGACACGCTCATCGTTTATCTGACTGACAATGGCAGCACTCAGGGCGCGGATTATTTCAATGCGGGAATGTGGGGGAGAAAGACAGAGCTATGGGAGGGAGGGCATCGCGTGCCATGCTTCATCCGCTACCCGAAGGGGGGGCTCGGTGCTCCCCGCGACCTCAGCGGACTGACCCAAGTGCAGGATCTGTATCCCACTCTGATCGACCTCACCGGTTTGAAGAGTGATGCCGCCGTGGATGGCGAGAGCTTGGCTCCGGCTCTGCGTGGGGAAGGGGACGTCCCGGCGGATCGGATGCTGGTGATCAACTACAGCCGCATGCCCTTCGCGTTTGATTATCCCGCCCCGGACAGTCCGTCCCTGATGCGGCGTGAAGGAGCGGGCGTACTGTGGAAACATTGGCGACTGCTGGAGGATCGTGAGTTGTATGATCTGCGAAGCGACCCGTTGCAGCGCAAGAATGTCATCGGCGAACATCCAGAGGTCGCAGCGCGGATGCGAGGTCATCTGGACGCATGGTGGAAGGAAGTGGAGGGCATGGCCAATGAACCTCAACCGGTGGTGATCGGTCACCCGGCCGAGAATCCCGTGATGCTCACGGCTTGTGAGTGGCTGGATGTGTTCATCGATCAGCAGAAGCAGATTCGCCGCGCCGATTCGAAGAACGGCTGGTGGGAGATCGAGGTCGCCAAACCTGGAACCTACGACTTTGAACTGCGTCGCTGGCCCCGCGAGGTCTCCATCCCGCTGAATGCTGGGATGGCTGCCACCAAGGTCACGGATGACGTCTTGGAGGCTGGTGTTGCCCTTCCGATTGCCCGGGCGCGGATGCAGACCGGCACGCGTTCTCCGATGGTGAAGCGTGTCGAGAACGGACAGCAGGCTGTCACGTTCACTGTCGATCTCGAAGCCGGACGCACCCGGCTCTACACCTGGTTCGATGACGCGAATCATCAGGCGCTGGTCGGTGCCTACTACGTCTATGTGAATCGCCGGGAACCCTGAGGCGACTGCCATTCAAACGATCCATTCATGAAGTCCATTGTCCTGACCCTCGTCGCTTCTGCCGCCACTGCCTTTGCGGGCACTATGCCTAACGTGCTCTTCATTCTTGCGGATGATCTGGGTTACGGGGACCTCAGTTGCTATGGTGCCACCAAGGTCGCGACGCCAAACATCGACACGCTGGCCCGGGATGGCAGACGTTTCACGGATGCGCACTCTCCCTGCTCGGTCTGTACGCCGACGCGCTACAACCTGATGACGGGTCGCTATGCCTGGCGTACGTGGGTGGGAGGCTCGACCGTGTGGGCGAATGACCCGCTGCTGATCGAGCCGGATCGCTTTACCCTGGCGGACCTGTTTAAGCAGCAGGGATATGCCACAGCATGCCTTGGGAAATGGCACCTCGGGTTTGGCAGTCCGGGGATGGAGGGTTGGGACGATGTGCTGGGACCTGACTACAATCGAGATCTGAAGCCGGGACCGTTGGAGGTCGGGTTCGACTACTTCTGGGGTTTTCCTCACGTCAGTCAGTATCCCCATTTCATCATCGAGAATCATCGGGTGCTCGGGCTTGAGTCCGAGGATCCGGTCTTCATCACTCCGGACAAGCGCCCCGGATTCGAACTGGACTACTTGAATCGACCGCGTTCGGGAATCGCTGCCGCATTGGGTCAAAAGGGCGGCGAAAACGCCCGTTATGAACATGAGGATCTGTCGACCATGCTCACCGAGCGAGCCGTGAAGTGGCTCGATGAGTACAGCGCTGAGAAACCCTTCTTCCTCTACCTTGCGCACCGCAATATTCATGGGCCATTGATCCCCCATCCCAAGTTCGACGGCACCAGCGCCATCGGCCCCTATGGCGATTTCATCCATGAGTTGGATGATTCCATCGGCCAAGTGCTGACTGCGTTGGAGCGCAACGGCCTGGCGGAAAATACGCTGGTCATTTTCACCAGTGACAATGGTGGGGTAAAGGAGTATCGCCCGAACGACTACGCCGAAATCGAGGGGCATCGCATCAATGGCCCGTTGCGAGGTCAGAAGACGACCGTTTACGAAGGTGGCGTGCGGGTGCCGTTCATCGTGCGGTGGCCGGGAGTGATTCCGGCGGGCAGCGAAGACAGCAAAACGATCGTGGCGCTGACGGACACAATGGCGACGTTGGCGGACTTCTTTGACCAGGAGTTGCCGGAGGACAGCGCCGAGGACAGCTTCAGTTTTTTGGAGGCCCTCCTCGACCAACCGCAGGATCTGCCGCGTCGCGAGTCTTTGGTGATGGACTCCTATCGCGAGATGATGGCGATTCGGCGTGGCCCCTGGAAGTTGATCCTGGGGCAGACGGGCGGTGGGGCAAACTACCCGAAGGACATCGACCCTAGCCAGCCTGCAGGCCAACTCTTTAA
>CAXBNA010000214.1:0-10291 GCA_963976915.1 uncultured Verrucomicrobiales bacterium | reverse complement strand
AAGAAGCACCAGGGCGAAGGGCCCCTCGACCTCCTTGGAAAATCGCAATCCGGCGGTTTGCAAGGCCGTGGCCCAGGGTTTGTAGGGCTGAAGGCAGGTGAGCTGGCCGCGAAAGCCATCCAGAGCGACACCCGGCCGGGCTCGCATGAAAAGCACCCGACCACCTTCAGCCGGAGTGAGTTCGGGATGGGTTTCCAAGACAAGGGAAAGTGCGGCAAAGGGGTCCTGCATTGGGTTCGATTCGGAGTTCTAAGTTGGTCGTTCTGAGTTGGCGGGGTGGGCTCCCCTTCGTTTCGCCGCTGTTGCGGAGCCTGCAACCGGAGACTTTGCTATTCCACCGCCACCGCATCCGCCAAATCGTGAAGGGCCTGCGCCAAAGACTCGGGAGTGCGGGCATGCACCCGGAGCAAGATGTCGCCGGGTTTCACCTCGCCGCCGGTCTTGGCAATCTGATCGCACCCGACTGCGAAATCCACCTCATCCTCCGTCCGTGAACGACCTGCGCCGAGGATCTGGCACACGCGGCCGATGATCCCCGCATCCATGTGGGCGATCACACCGGAGCGGTCCGCCTTCAGTTCTCCAACGCTCGGGGCGGCATGCAGCGCCACGATCTCCTCCAGCGCCTCCACCTTTCCTCCCTGCGCTTCGACCATCTCTTGAAAGCGCCTCCACGCGGTTCCGTCGTGAAGCCAGCGTCGAAGCGTCTCTCTGGGAGCATTTGCAACGGCGGTCGCCAAATCCAATGTCAAAGCCTCCAAGTCTTCCGGCCCCCTTCCCTGCAAGCACTGCACACACTCCGCGACTTCCAGGGCGTTTCCCGCTGCATTCCCAAGGGGCTCGTCCATCGGAGTGAGCACGATGGACGTGGCGACTCCGTGTGCCTCGCCCGTTTGCTTCATTCGCCGACCGAGATCCTCTGCGTCCTTCTTCCATTTCATGAAGGCCCCGCTGCCGTGCTTCACATCCAGCACCAGCCGGTTGAGGCCCTCCGCGAGCTTCTTGCTCATGATGCTCGCCACGATCAACGGAATGCTCGGCACGGTGCCTGTGACATCCCTCAGGGCATAAAGCCTGCGGTCGGCAGGGCAAATGCTTTCCGTCTGCCCGATCATGACGCAGCCCGTTTTTCGGAGCACCTCGAGCGTCTCGACTTCGCTCAATCGGGTTCGAAAACCCGGGATGGACTCCAGTTTGTCCAGGGTTCCACCTGTGATGCCAAGCGCACGACCCGAGATCATTGGCACCCACAGTCCATCGCAGGCGAGCAATGGAGCAAGGATCAGGGAGGTTTTGTCGCCAACCCCGCCCGTCGAATGTTTGTCGACCCGAACCGGCGCATCCGACGGCCATTCGAGTTGCGTCCCGCTGTGCAGCATGGCTCCGGTGAGGGCTGCGGTTTCGGCATCGTCCATGCCTTGAAAAAAGATCGCCATGGCGAGAGCGCTCATCTGCGCGTCCGGGATCCGGCCCGCCGTGAAGCCATCGACAAGGAAACGAACCTCCTCACCGGAGAGCGTTCCTCCATCGCGTTTGCGCTCAATGAGTGTGGGGACGTGCATGGCTGCGGGACAAACGTAGCAGTGACAGGCTTGACTGCACAAGAAGAAGGTCTTGCAGCAGTGGGTGCCCCGGTGTTTGAGTCCGCCGTGCCCAACCTCCGCTCCACCTTCGCACTCATGCTCCTCCTCTGTGGAGTGGCGTGTCGACCTGCGGAAAAAGTCGAGGCCCCAACGTCAGAGCCCACGCAGGATTTTGCGATCGAAGGCCACCACGAGTCTGGAGGGGGCTGTGTTTGGGTCGTCGACAGGCCCGGCAAAGACGGTCGGCTCTACCTGTGCGGGACCATCCACATCCTCCGAGAGGAAGACTACCCTCTGGCTCCCGGATACGAAGCCGCCTATGCGAATTCCGACAAACTGGTGCTCGAGCTGCCGCCAGGATCGGGGTCGGGCAACGAGTTAGCCTCCAGAATGCGCGAGTTGGGGCTGTATTCCAGCGATGCCTCGTTGGACTCCAAGATCAGCCCGGACCTTTGGGAGAAGGTGAAGTCCTGGGGGGCGACTCGTGGATTGTCGGCTTCCTCATTGAATCGCTACCGGCCCTGGTTTCTCTCGCTCATCATCGCCTCCATGGAATACGCCGCGCTGGGCGCCCAGCCTGACATGGGCGTGGACCAGCATTTCGAAGAGCGCGCCTTGAACGATGGGAAACCGGGAGAAGGCCTCGAAACGGTCGAATTCCAGCTGCAGATGTTCGCCGGGTTGAGTGGGGACATGCAGCGCAATCTGCTGGAGCAGACCCTCTCCGAGGTCACGTCCATGGGCGAGCAGTATGAAACGATGATCGAGGCATGGAAAACCGGCGACATCACCGCCCTGCACGAGATGCTCTTTGAGGAGGCCGAGCGGTTTCCTGAATTGATGGAGCTGTTTCTCACGGATCGGAATCACCGCTGGATCGATGCCCTCTCCGCCATGTTGGAGAGAGGGGAGAAAAACATGGTCCTTGTGGGGGCGGGTCACCTCGGATCCAATCAGGGCCTGCTCGCGCTGTTGGAAGATCGTGGTTACCGCGTCCGCCACTACCGCGAGCCGGAAACATCCGAGCCATCGAAGTAAGCTCCGTTTTGCAACCTCCGGAGCGCTGTGGGGTTGGTAGGGCCCATGATGTTTCGTCCCCTTGTTTCCATCCTCGTCACACTCGGTTTCAGTTCCATCACCACTGCGGGTGAAGACTGGCCACGATTTCTGGGACCCACCGGTGCCGCAGTCGTGAAGGACGCCAAGATTCCCCTGACCTGGAGCGATTCGGACCACATCGCGTGGAAGGTCGAGACACCCGGCCCCGGCAGTTCCAGCCCCATCATCGTCAATGACCGCATTTTCCTGACCTGCTGGTCGGGCTACGGCGACAAAGACGGCGCCGAGGACATGACCCAACTCAAACGTCACCTTGTTTGCCTGAATCTGGCAGATGGCAGCAAGGTGTGGGAAGCGGTCATCCCCTCCGAGGTCACCGAGGATCCCTACAAAGGCTTCATCACGGAACATGGCTACGCCAGCAGCACACCCGTTTCCGACGGAGAGCGCGTGTATGTCTTCTTCGGCAAATCCGGGGCGCTCGCCTTTGAGATGAACGGAGACGTCGCCTGGCAGACGCCCCTCGGCACAGGTTCCTCCCCCAAGCAGTGGGGGTCCGCCGCCAGTCCCATCCTCCACGGCGACCATCTGATCGTCAACGCCTCCGACGAATCCCGCGCCATCGTCGCCTTAAACAAGGATTCAGGCGAAGTCGTTTGGAAGGCTGAGGGTGGCAACCTTGAGTTGGCCTACGGGACGCCGGCACTCGTCGAGACGGACAACGGTACCGAGATTGTGGTCGGGGTGCCCGAGGAATTGTGGGGCTTGAATCCCGAGACCGGCAAGCTGCGCTGGTTTGCCACACACAAGCTTCCTGGAAACATCTCTCCAAGCCTGATTCATGCCGATGGAATCGGCTACGTTTTCGGCGGCTATCCCACCAGCGGCTCAGCGGCCATCAAGCTCGGCGGCAAGGGCGACACCACGGAGAAGAATCTGATCTGGAGCACCAACACCACCTCCTACATTCCCACCCCCATCCTCCACAAAGGACATCTTTACGTCGTCAATGACCAGGGCTTCGCGATTTGCATGGACGCAGCCACGGGCGACGAGGTGTATCGCGAACGTGTCATGGAGGGTGGACAGCGCGGACGCGGAAAGCCGTTCTACGCATCACCCATCCTAATTGGTGATCGCCTCTACTGCGTGTCCCGCACCAACGGAACCTTCGTCATCGCCGCCAAACCTGAATTCGAGAAACTCGCCACCAATGTCATCGCACTCGACGAGTCCCGCTTTCAAGGCAATCCGGCCGTGAGCGGCGACAAGATGATTCTCCGATCAGAGAAGTTCGTCTACTGCATCGCCGACGACACCGCAGCCGAGTAGTCGACAAATCAAAGGGCGCGACGAAGGATTCGACGCTCTTCATCAAGCAGGATGGTCTGAGGCACCCCCTCAGCGATATGGAAGGCGGCCCCCAAGTCGCCACTTGCGGCCAGCATTCCTACATAGGCAGCCCGCTGACCGGGTGGGAGCCGAGTAGGCGACTCCACCTTCGCCAAGGCTTTCCGCATTCCGTCGAGATCTCCCAGGCGGAAGGACGCCAGCGCCTGGAGGATGGCGGGCTGAACCTGGTCCGAAACCTGCCGCTCGTCTGAGTGCTCCTGAAGCCGAAGAACCGACGTCTCGATTTCCAGCCCCATGACCAACCGAAGGTAGAGGGCACGCCCTCTGAAAACCGCACTGGAAGGCCGCAACTGGGCCAACTCCTCAGTGACTTCCAGCATCAGATCTCCATTGCGGTCCCGCTCGGCCATTTCAAAGACCTTGTTGAGCATGGGGATCTGCGCCTTGTCGTTGACGCCCGACAGCGCACGGTAGAAGCGGGCCGCGTGCGTCCAAAGCCCCAACCGCTCAGAGAGCTGAGCCCCCAAAACGGTGGTCTCCACCTCCTTGCCCCGCCCGGACGTTTCGTAGGCCGTGTCCAATTGCTGGCGTGTCAGGGACAGGTCCTTCTCGAGGTGGCTGTACGTCTCCGCCAACATCAAATGTCGACGGGCCGCCGATATCGGCAGCGAGTCGCCGCCATTAAGGACCTTCTCCAGATCGACCCAACGTCCAAGCTCCCCAAGCGCTTGGGCATAAAACGGAAAGACTTCGGGCGCCCGCAGGGCCGACTTCCGAGGCAGCGTCTTCAGGATGTTTTCAAACTCCTTCTCTGACGACAGCCACCGCAACAAAGGCACAGCCTTGACCGGATTCTCGCCGCGGTATCGTTCGATCTCCTCCGCAATGACGTCCTCCCGGCTCAGCGGATCCAACCGAACGCGCTCGGACAGTACCGCAAAGCGAACCGGCTCACTCTGCTCCTCATAGTTTTCCAAAATCTCCATGAGCTCCCGAATCTCGATCACATTCAGGTCACCGGCCTTTGCCATGAAGGCAATCGCGTTCAACCCAATCTGATCCCCTCTCTTGGCCAGTTCCCAAAGCCGCTCCACGGCCTGCTCGCGAACCTCACCAAATCTCGATTCCACGTCCATCACGGCCAGCCGCAATTGGCACTCAGGATCGTCCGGGTCGCTCAGCAGCGCCTGACGCAACTCTTCCTCCGCCTCCGCCGTTGCGCCCTCTTCCCTCAGGATGCGCGCGTACTGCTCCCGAACCAGACGATTGGATTTTTCGTCCTCCGGAATCCCTTTCCACACTTTCCTGGCCGCAGCCACATCCCCGAGATCGAGATGGGTCTGACACATTGCCAACAGGTCATCCAAGTCGGCTTTCCCTGAATCCAAGAGCTTTTCAAGCAACAAAAGCGATGTCCGGCGATCGCCATTGGTTTCCTTGATGAACCGCACCAAGAGCCGGATGACGTTCGGGCTGTCGGGGGCCCAGCGGTTTGCCAGCGCCACCTGCTTCGCAGCGCGCGACCAGTCTTTCTCATCGATGTAACCAGTCGCTTTTGAGACATACCACATCGCGAATGCCCCCTTGGTCGAATCCAAAATCGGGCGCCCGATAAAGAACATGACCAAACCCAAACCAAAGGCGATCGACAGAAACATCCCAAACCAAAGGCGAACTTTCGGCTTTGGGGTTGGCCGATCCATTTTCGGATCTTCGGCTTGTGGCTCGGGATGGGTCTCAGGCGCAGTCATGAATTAGTCAGGTGCAGGAAGGCATGCGGCGATCACTCTCCTCCCAGATCAATCACACATCGGAATCCGAGATCGGCTCGTGTCGTGGACTTCGACGCGTGACGGCGGGAGGAGGTGAGAAGAGACTTCTTGTCGTGGAACAGGTATGACCCCCCGCGAAAAACCCTTTCGTCGGCTTCGCCCGGCCACGAGTCCTGGCACCACTCGGAAACGTTCCCACCCAGCCCCGAGACGCCCGTCGGGTTCTGTTCCACCGTCGCCACCGGAGCGGTGTAGGCGTAGCTGTCGTTGAAGTCTGCAATCTTGGAAGCATCCAGATTCACGGACATGGATGGCGGAGGCCACGTACCATCCCCGCTCCAAGGAAAGTGGTCTTCGTTCTTGAGATCTTTTTCCGCAGGGCCGTTGCCGACTTCTTCCTTCAAGCCCGCCAAGCGGCTCCACTCCGCATCGCTTGGCAGTCGATAAACCGCACTCTCAGGCAGCAGATTCAGCTTCCGCTCCGATTCCGTCAGCCATTGGCAGAATGCCTGGGCATCCTCCCAAGAAACTCCGGCCGCAGGATGCCCACCGCCCAACAGGAAGGAGGGCTTGTCTTTCCAAACCCGATTCGTCTGCTTCAGAAAAGCCTCATAGTCCTGCACGCGCACTTCATAGACACCTGCCAGCAGCGAAGTGCCCGAAATGGGAATGAAATCCATGGCCAGGGTGTTGAAGTAGCTCGCCCCCGCGTTCGCCGGGGTGAGGTCGGCGGGATTGGGAAGACCCGATTCCGCAGGACCGGCGCTCAGCCGTTGACGCATGGCGGCCAGTTCTTCCTCGTCCACATCGCCCTTGCCCATGATCTCATCCCGGCGCTTCGCTTGCGCCTCTGCCCTCTCCGAGTCCGCCGCCGCCATCAATGTCGCGGTGCGCTGCTTGTCGTCGAACACACATCGAAAACCAATCGTTGAAAACCGGATCTCGACAGGCACCACGTATTCATAAGACGACGTCAGGCATTCGGGCCGAAAGTACGCCCAGCACCCACCGCGAAGGTTGCCCATTTGATTGGCGCCCAATTTCAGATCCCAGGTCCATTCCCAGACATTTCCGCCCAAGTCGTAAATCCCATCGGCAGAGGCTTTGAACTTCCCGACGGGTGACGTGAAGGGGAATCCGTCGGAGTACCCCGGAATCTCCGTCTCCGCGTAGTTCCCCGAGCCAGCCGGAGGCGGCCAGGCCAGCCCCCACAAAAATGTCCGCTGGTCCTGAACTTTCTCCTCCACGGTCAATTCACGTTTCCTGGACCGGATCAAGCCCGCCGCCGCATCCCAATCGGCACGATTCGGCAGGCGATACGACTGCGAAGAGTTGAGCTTGTCTGCTGCCCGCTCCTTTTCCGTCAACCAGTTGCAGAAAGCCACCGCATCCTGAAGATTGACCCCCACCACCGGATGATCCGACTCCTGCTCAAAGTGAGGAGAAAAGGTCCAGGCATACCCGGACTCACCGACAAACGACTTCCACTCCGCCACCGTGACTTCATGGATACCGATCAGTACGGTCGTTCCAGGCACCTCCACAAACGTCGTCCCCAGTGAGGAAACACGCTCCTCCTTCGCCAAGGTGAGCGGCGTCGCCATCAACCCCATAAGGTAGAATAGGAACCAAGTGGCCCCAATTGGAATTCGAATCGTGGGTATCATGGAGTGAAGAAATCTGTCAAACAAAGACATCACTGTAGGTGTAGCTCTATTTCTCTCCAGCATCACGTCAAAAGTCGAAATCCGTCAATGCTGCAATGAGACGTTATTGCAGCGAGTTTGAGCTTTGCCTGTCGGGGGCAAATGCTAGAGTCTGCATTCTTTTTGGCCCCGGCCGCTCTCTTCCATCCTCCAACCACTCTGCTTGGCCGCCCCATCATTGCGACCGATGGCGGCAGCGTGCCCGAATTCATTGTATGATCGTTCTCGGACTCAATGCCTATCACGGTGACTCCGCCGCCGCCTTGGTCAAAGACGGCCAGCTCCTTGCCGCCGCTGAAGAAGAGCGTTTCCGGCGCGTCAAGCACTGGTCAGGACTTCCCTCGGAGGCCATGAAGTGGTGCCTCGCCGACGCCGGGCTCCGGTTGGGCGATGTCGACCACATTGCCATCAACCGGAATCCCAAGGTCAACAATCTTCGCCGCGCGCTCTACGTCCTTCGGAAGCGTCCCAGCCTCGGCCTCATTTTCAAACGGCTCGCCAACATCAGACGGGCGGGCAGTTTCGAGGAGTCCGTGCAGGCAGCCTTCCCGGGCGAAACGCTCAAAGCAGAGGTCCACCACATCGAGCACCACCTGGCCCACCTCGCCTCCGCCTTTCTCGTCTCCGACTTCGACGAGGCTGTCTGCCTGTCGGTCGATGGGTTTGGTGACTTCGCCAGTTCCGCCTGGGGTATGGGACGGGGCGACGACATCCAGATCGATGGTCGCGTGTATTTCCCCCACTCCCTCGGCATTTTCTACACCGTCATCACGCAATTCATTGGCTTCCCTTACTACGGCGACGAGTACAAGGTGATGGGGCTAGCCCCCTATGGGCAGCCCAAGTATCTCAAGGAGATGCGCGAGCTGGTCAAAGTCCAGCCCGACGGCCGCTTTGAGCTCAATTTGAAATACTTCCGTCACCACACTGACGATGTTCACTACAGCTGGGACAGCTGCTCGCCCGAAGTGGGCACTCTGTATCGAAAAGAACCCATGGAGGCGCTCTTTGGTCCCCAGCGGGAGCCCGGTTCCACCTTGGAGCAACAGCACCGCGACCTTGCCCGCAGCGCCCAGGTTATGTACGAAGAAGCCTTCTTCGGGATGCTTCAATCGCTTCACGCCCGCTACCACTGCAACAATCTCGCCCTCTCCGGCGGTTGCGCCATGAACTCGGTCGCCAACGGCAAAGTCTATCTCAACTCGCCCTTCAAAAAAATGTATCTGCCCGCCTCTGCGGGCGATGCGGGCGGCGCCATCGGATCGGCCTTTGTCGTCGCACGCCAGTTGGGGCAAAGCACAGGCAAGCCCTCTCCTGCGCGCTTCGTGATGGATCATGCCTACTGCGGCCCCCAGTCCACGGATGAGGAGATCCAGGCGCTACTCGACTCGCGGGCGGAGGACATCGCTGCGGAAAAGTGTACGGTCCGCCGCATCGACGACGAGAACGAGCTTTGCCAAAGCACCGCCACCGCCATCTCCGAGGGCAAAGTCATCGGCTGGTTTCAGGGACGCATGGAGTGGGGACCGCGCGCCTTGGGAAACCGGTCCATCCTCGGCGACCCCCGCCGGGCGGACATGAAGGACATCCTCAACTTGAAGATCAAACGGCGCGAGTCCTTCCGCCCCTTCGCCCCGAGCATCCTGAGAGAGCACGTCAGCGAATGGTTCGAACAGGAAGACGACGTCCCGTTCATGATGGAGGTGTTCCAAGTGCGCGAGGACAAGCGCTCCCAAGTCCCTGCCACGACCCACGCGGACGGTTCTGGCCGTCTGCAAACCGTTCACAAAGAGACCAACCCGCGCTACCACCGCTTGATCGAATCCTACCGACAAATCACCGGTGTCCCCATCGTCCTGAACACCAGCTTCAACGAAAACGAGCCCGTCGTCTGCAAGCCCGAAGAAGCCTTGAACTGCTTCCTCCGCACCAAGATGGACGTCTTGGTCCTCAATGATTGGATCATCAAACGCTGACCCCGCCTGCCATTCACGATCAAAATTCCAGCCCCCTCCAAAAGGGCCTCATCCTCGCAGGTGGCACCGGCTCCCGGCTCTATCCCTTGACGAAGATCGCGAGCAAGCAGCTCCAACCGATCCACGACAAGCCGATGATCTACTACCCGCTGACGGTTCTGATCGCGGGCGGCATTCGCGACTTTTGCCTCATCTCCACCCCGACAGACCTCCCCCGTTTCCGCCATCTCTTGGGCGACGGTTCTCAATGGGGCATTCAAATCGAGTACCGGGAACAACCGCAGCCCGAGGGCATTGCTCAAGCCCTTCTCATCGCCGATGATTTTCTCGGAACGGCACCCTTTGCCGTCATCCTCGGCGACAACCTCTTTTTCGGTGGTGACGCCTTCCCCAGAGCCATCGCGGACTTCAAATCCGGTGCCACCCTGTTCGCCTACCACCTGCAGGACCCCAGCCCCTACGCCGTCATCGAGCTTGATGAAGCCGGAAAGGCCATTTCCATCGAGGAGAAACCCGCTCACCCGCGCAGCCCCTTCGCGGTGCCCGGGGTTTACCTGTACGATCACACCGCCATCCAGATCGCCCGCACGCTCCACCCCTCGGACCGGGGAGAACTTGAGATCACCGACATCAATCGCGCTTACATGGAGCGCGGACAGCTCCAAGTCGTCCGTCTTAGCCGTGGCTTCGTCTGGCTCGATGCGGGCACCAGCACCAGCCTCTTCGATGCGTCGGCCTACGTGCAAACGATTGAGAAGCGCCAAGGCATCAAACTCGGCTGCCCTGAAGAAGCCGTCTGGAGGCGCGGCTTCATCTCCGACGATCAGTTCCGGCAGCTCATC
>CAXBNA010000213.1:0-10504 GCA_963976915.1 uncultured Verrucomicrobiales bacterium | reverse complement strand
GTGGCTGAGGGAAAACCACGCATCGCCGACCTCTCCTTCACCTGGCAACCCGTCGCCCTCACCTGGGATCAAGAAACCCACTTCAATGTTGAGTCCGATTTCGCGCTTAAAGCCTCCCTCACCAACACCTCCGACGCGGAGCTCCAAGCCAACTGGACCGCCACTTGGGAAGGGCAGACGATCACCGGCACCGAAACCATGCCCGCCAAGGCCGTCGAACGCCTCGAACTGGACTTCAAGATCCCTGACAAGGCCAAGGATCTGTTCCGGCTGCGCTCCCCGGTGGTCCTGGAAGTGAAGATCGGAAAACGTAGCCTGAAATTCCAAAGGCAGATGGAGATTGTCCGGAACTTCGCCCTCGTGCAACGCGTCCCTCTGACCACGCCTCCCTTTCCACCCCAACCTCTTGAGCCCAAGCCACCCGGCATCACCCTTCGGGCGGACGCGGATACCGGCATGCTCTTCCTCACCTGCCTCCTCGATGGCGTCGACCTTCAGGAGAACCCCGCCAACGGGCTCGCCTATGAGTGCCTCATCAACCTCGATGCACGGACCTATGGAAAGCGGCTCATGCCCGGTGCCACACGCTCCCTCCGCATCACTGGCAAAGCCCCCGATGGGGCAGGCAGCATCGCTCCGATTGCACCCTGGGCCTTCGGCACCGGTTACGCGGCGGAGTTCGATCCGGCGGAGATCAAAGCCACCCTCGACAGCACGCGCACTGGTCAGCGGCGATTGACCGTCGTGATTCCCCGCACCTACCTTTACCTTCACGAGTGGGCGCTTGGAAACGGCAACAGCCAACTCGGCATCGATCTCCAACTGAACCTCTGGCGCGCCCTCAGTGACCGGAACGATCCCACCATCGAAACCCAGACCTGGAGCCTCACGGCTTCGCCCCGCCATCCCGATGACGCCGAGGGTCTCGCCGTTCTCGAACTCGCGGACGAAGCCACCCTCCGTTGGACCGTCCTTCCCGATTGACCTCGGACTTCGCGCACCGAGTCGCGATTTCATTCGTTCCCTAATTGCCCTTCTTCCGTCCGCCCCCCTGCTTTGAAAAAATCCCGCTCCGCCAACACCGACCTGCCCACGAAGAAACTCTGGGATCGTGACGCATGGAAAGACGCCGCCTTCTTTCTGAAGTACCTGCGTCCGCACTTCAACGTGTTCATCCCTGCCATGTTCGCCCTCGCCCTCACCGGCGGCATGACGCTCCTCTTCCTCTTCTACATCAGCCGCATCGTCGGCAGTGCGATCAGTGAAACCAACGCCAAAGTCCTGATCGAGACGGCGGATCGCAACACCATGTTCCTCGTCGGCATCGTCGGCATTCAGGCCTTCATCGCCTTCTGGCGCATCATGCTCTTCGCCAAGGCCTCCGAACGCGCCTTGGCGTCGGTTCGCCGCGACACCTTTGGCCGCATCATCCGGCTGCCGATGAGCACGCTGAACTTCCGCCGTGTGGGCGAGCTTGCCTCTCGTCTCGCCAACGACGTCGAGTGCATCCGTGAGACGCTCGTCGTCACCATCCCGATGCTCATCCGCCACACCGTGATGCTGGTCGGCAGCGTCGTCTTCATCTTTGTCATCTCACCCAAACTCTCCCTCTCGATGATCGCGACCATTCCCGTGGTCTTGATCCTCATTGCCATGTTTGGCGCGCGCATCCGCAAACTCACCCGCCAAGCGCAGGACGACCTCGCGGAGTCTCAGGTCGTCGTCGATGAAAGCCTCCAAAGCATCATCAGCGTCAAGGCCTTCCGCAACGAAGCCCACGAAGAAGCCCGCTACGAGGGCAAGCTGGATGTCTTCCTCAACACCGCCATCCGCGCCGCCCTGCCCCGCGCCTCCTTCATTGCCTTCATCATCTTCTGCTTCTCGGTCGCGCTCGCCTTTGTCCTCTGGTTCGCGATTCGGATGCTGGCCGAAGACGCCATCTCGAAAGAAGACCTCGTCCAGTTCGGCGCCTTCAGCGGTCTCGTTGCCGCTTCCTTTGCCCAGTTCCCCGAGCTCATGGCGCAGTTCCAACGCGCCCTCGGTGCCACCGAACGTGTCCGTGAAATCCTGGTCGAAGAGATCGAGCCCTCCGACCCGGAAGCCACGGATCCTTCCTTGGCCGCGTCCCGCTCCACCCGCTTCCAGGGAGCCATCGACGTTTCCAATGTCGAATTCGCCTACCCGACTCGCCCCGACACCATCGTCCTCCGCGATTTCTCCTTCAAAGCCGAAGCCGGCCAGCGCATCGCCCTCGTCGGTCCCAGCGGCTCTGGAAAATCCACGGCCATCTCGCTCCTCTACCGCTTCTACGAACCCTGCAAGGGCGAGATCAAAGTCGACGGCCAACCCATCAGCGACCTCCCGCTGGGAACGCTGCGTCGCAACCTCGCCCTCGTCCCGCAGGAAGTGCTGCTCTTCGGTGGCAGCATTGCCGAGAACATCGAGTACGGTCGCCCCGGCGCGTCGCTGGATGAAATCAAGGCCGCCGCCGCCCAAGCCAACGCCAGCGAGTTCATCGACACCTTGCCCGAGGGCTACAACACCCGCGTCGGCGAGCGAGGCACGCAGCTTTCCGGGGGGCAGCGCCAGCGCATCGCCATCGCCCGCGCCATCCTCGCAGATCCTGCCATCCTCATCCTCGACGAAGCCACCAGCAGCCTCGATGCCGAGAGCGAGCGCCTCGTCCAGGCCGCGCTCGACAAGCTCATGGAGAACCGCACCAGCATCATCATTGCCCACCGCCTCTCCACCGTCCGACGCGCCGATCAGATCCTCGTCATGTCCGGCGGAGCCATCATCGAGCGCGGCACCCACGACGCCCTCGTCGCCAACGAGAAGTCCCTGTATGCGACCCTCGCCAAGCTTCAGTTGGAGTAGGCCGCGAGACAGCAGATCTCAGAAACCCGCCAGCCAAAGTTCGCTTAGTTACCCAATCTTGCTCCCTCCGCCTCTCTGCCCCTCTACGATCAAACCGATCCACCCCGGCGGCTGGAAGCACGCCGCTCCTTGATCTCCCCAGCTGACTGCCTGACAGTCTGATTGTCTCCAAAACTCCCATGGCCCGCCCTCCCCCCGGCCCCCGCAGGCCAAATCAAAACCCCTTCGCCAAACCGCGCGGCCCCCGCCCCGCCGCCGGTCCCACCTCTTGGGAGAAATCTGCTGATTGGTATGACCGCCTGATCGGAGAACGCGGCTCCGACCTTTACCGAAAGGTCGTCATCCCCGGCGCCATGAACCTCCTCACGCCCCAGCCTGGTGAGCGCATTCTCGACCTCGGCTGCGGCCAGGGCGTTTTCTCACGAGCCCTCGCCGAGGCAGGCGCTGAAGTGACCGGCATCGATGCCGCGCCAAGCCTCATCCAGATCGCCCGAAAGTACCGCCAGCCTCAGCGGATTCGATTTGAAACTCGGGATGCCGCCCATCTCCACGACCTCGGCAGCTTCCACGCCATCAGCGCCATTCTCTGTGTCCAGAACATGGCCCACCTCGACGAAGTCGCCCGCGCTGCCGCCGCCGTACTCGAGCCCGGTGGCCGCATGGTCTGGGTCCTCAATCACCCCTGCTTCCGCATCCCACGCCAAAGCGCCTGGGGCTTCGACGAACCGCACAAAATTCAGTACCGCCGCATGGATCGCTACGCCTCCGATCTCGAGGTCCCCATCACCATGCACCCGGGAAAGAAAGACAGCGAGACCACGCTGTCCTTCCATCGAAGCCTGGAGACCCTGCTCAAATCCGGCTTCACCGGAGGTCTCACCCTCGGAGGCCTTCAGGAATGGACCTCCCACAAAGTCAGCGAGCCCGGCCCGCGCGCCAAAGCCGAAAACCGTGCCCGCACCGAGTTCCCCCTCTTCCTCGCCCTCCTCTGGACCAAACCTCACGAATTCCCTGCGTGACACTGTGCGCACGCGTTGATGGGCGTGCGGAGCGCTGCCCGCTGAGCGAGCACGATTCACACGGCGAGTCCGCATTCCTTGCCTTCGCCTTTGAGATTCCCAATCTCGACGCGAACGGATCGACGCGGTTTCTCTCCATAAAAAAGCCGCAGCGACCCGGAAGCCGCTGCGGCAAAATGAGGTTCACCTCAATCCAACCGGATCAGATGAGTCCGAGCGCCTTCACGGCCTCGCGCTCTTCCTTGAGCTCGTTGACGGTGGCGTCGATTTTCTCGCGGCTGAACTCGTTCACGGGCACGCCTTGAACGATCTCCCACTTGCGGCCGTCGGTGCGGATCGGGTAGGAGCACATGAGACCCGCCTCGGTGTCGTAGCTGCCGTCGGAGCAGATGGCAACGCTGTTCCAGTCGCCCTCAGGCGTTGGGGTCACGAGACTGCGGACGGTGTCAATGGCGGCGTTGGCGGCCGAGGCCGCAGAGGATGCGCCGCGTGCTTTGATGATCGCGGCACCGCGCTGCTGCACGGTGGAGATGAAGTCGCCCTTCAACCAATCGTGATCGCTGATCACCTCCGTGGCGGCTGTGCCACCGATCTTGGCGTTGTAAAAGTCGGGATACTGGGTGGCACTGTGGTTGCCCCAAATCGTGAGGTTGGTCACCTCGCTGTGATGCACACCGGCCTTCGCCGCGAGCTGGCTCTTGGCGCGATTTTCATCCAAGCGGGTCATGGCGAACCAGCGATCCGCCGGGATGCCCTTGGCCGCGTTCATGGCGATGAGGCAGTTCGTGTTGCAGGGATTTCCGACCACGAGCACGCGCGCATCGGCCGCCGCGTTCTTCTCGATGGCCTGGCCTTGGCCGGTGAAGATCTTGCCGTTGATGCCGAGAAGGTCGGCGCGCTCCATGCCCGCTTTCCGGGGCACGCTGCCAACGAGAATTGACCAGTTCGCATCCTTGAATCCGACGTTCAGATCGGCGGTCGGTGTCACACTGTGAAGCAGCGGAAACGCGCAGTCATCCAGCTCCATCACCACACCATCCAGCGCGGGCAGTGCGGGCTCGATTTCGATCAAGCGGAGGCTGACGGGTTGGTCGGGACCAAAGATGGCACCGGAGGCGATGCGAAAAAGAAGGGCGTAACCGATCTGACCGGCGGCGCCAGTCACTGCGACAGAAATGGGGGCTTTGCTCATGAAACGTGGGGGTGTTTTGCATTCAGCCGCAGGTTGAAGCGGCCTCCCTGTGAAAAGAGCGCAGGCTTCCAGCGGGGCAAGAGAAAAGAGTGTTCCGATCTTGGCGATCCCGCCTTCCCTGCCTAGGTTGGGCACTCGCATGAGAATCCTGATCGCTCTCGACAAGTTCAAAGGCTCCATGACCGCCTGGGAGGCGGGCTCGGCCCTAGCCACCGCCTTGAGCCGCCTGATGCCCAACATCGAGGTGGATGTCTGCCCCATTGCCGACGGTGGTGAGGGCACGACGGAAGCCATTGTCATGAGCCTCGGCGGACGTTTTCTCAATGTCCCCGTGATCGACGCTCAGGGTCGGGATCAAATGGCGCTCTTCGGTCTCGTCACGCACGAGGAAAAAACGCTCGCGGTGATGGAGATGAGCGCGGCCTCCGGTCTGGCCCAGGTTCTCGACCTCCCCCTGGATCCCGAGAAGGCCTCCACGTTCGGCACGGGCCAACTGATCCGCCATGCCATCGATGCAGGCGCTGAAAAGATCCTCATCGGTCTCGGAGGCAGCGCCACGAACGACGCCGGAACCGGGATGGCCCGCGCCCTCGGCTGGGAGTTCCTCGACGATGCTGACCTCGCCATCACCGACCTGCCTGCGCAGATGCATCGCATTGCCGCCATCCGGCGCAGCCGGCAGGCGCTGCCGGAAATCGTCGCCGCCTCCGATGTCACCAATCCGCTCTGTGGACCCGAGGGAGCCAGCTTTGTCTACGGTCCCCAAAAAGGCGTCACCGATCCCGCTGACTTTGACCAGCGCCTCAGCCACCTCGCCAGGGTCGTCGCGTCCTCCCTTGGCACCGATCCACGGGCGACCCCCGGAGCTGGAGCCGCCGGAGGGCTCGGCTACGGACTCATGGTCTTCGCCGGAGCCTCCATCACGAGCGGGTTCGATTTGATCGCCGATCTGACCGGACTCCCCGGGCGCGTGGCCCAAGCCGACCTCGTCATCACCGGCGAAGGCCGCCTCGACGCCCAGACGCTCCACGGCAAGGGTCCGGCAGGAGTCGCCACGATGGCGCGTGCCCAGGGGAAATCCGTCGCCGGATTCGGAGGCGGCATCGAGCGCGGTGTGGGACTGGAGGCGTGCTTTGACCTCCTCGTCGCCATCAAGCCCGACGAGATGCCCTTGGAAGAAGCCATCCGTCGCGGCGCCGGCCTCATCGAAGAATCGGTTGAGCGGGAGGCGAACCGCATTAGAGAATGGATCACCCGCGCGTCGGGCCACTAGACAGACACCAACCACTCTTCACATCACAGACATCATGGGCAAAAAAGCAGTGCTGTTGTTCTCCGGCCAGGGGGCACAAAAAGTCGGCATGGGAAAAGACCTCGCGGAGGCTCACCCACGCGCCAAGGAAATGTTCGACGCCGCCAACGAGACCCTCGGTTACTCGCTCAGCGAGGTGATGTTTGAAGGTCCCATCGAGGAACTCACCCGCACCTCCCGCTGCCAGCCCGCCCTCTACGCCCACGGCCTTGCCCTTCTCGATCTCCTCAAAACCAAGGTGCCTGATCTCGAAATCACCGCCGCCGCCGGACTCTCCCTCGGCGAGTTCAGGGCGCACGCCGCTGCAGGCACCTACGACTTCGCCACCGGTCTGCACCTCGTCTATCGGCGCGGCAGCTTCATGGAAGAAGCCTGCAACACGACCGATGGCACCATGCTCGCCTGCCTTGGAGGAGAAGAGTCCGCCATTCGCGAGCTCGCCGCCGAGTGCGAGATCGACGTCGCCAATCTCAATGCACCCGGCCAGATCGTCCTCTCCGGTTTCAAGGCCGGCATCGAAAAGGCCGCCTCCCTGGCCAAGGAACGCGGCATCCGCAAAGCCATTCCCCTGCCCGTCGCCGGAGCCTACCACTCACGCCTCATGCAAATCGCGCAGGAGCAACTCTCCGAGGTCCTCACCGACACCGAGATTCAGTCGCCTAGCGTTCCTGTTGTCTGCAACTTCGAAGCCCGCCCCGTCGCCACGGCGGAAGAGATCCGATCCACCCTCACGCACCAAGTCACCGGCTCCGTCCGCTGGGTCGAGTCCATGCAGCACCTCATCGCCCAAGGCCACGATTTCTTCATCGAGCTCGGCCCCGATGCCACCCTCGCAGGCCTCATGGGCAAGATCGACAAAAGCGTCACCGTCGTCAGCATCAAAGACCTCGAGACCCTCGAAGCCGCCCTGCCGCAGTTAAGTTAGGGGAGGAAAGATCAGACCCGGACTTCAAACCACGGGCTGGTAGGGAAGCGCTGTGCGCGTCCCAAACTGACTCGACCGATGCCATCCGAGCCGTTGCCTGCATCCGACTTGTTGTTCGGCTTCTTGGAATGGTTGTAGTCTGCTCATTTTCGTGGGAGCGGTGTTCCTGTATTGGTGACTTCGAGAGACGCAATGTAAGCTTGGACAGGCTCACTGTAGTCCGAGCGACGAATCCGCACGAGATCTCCCTCACCAGAATCGGATGTCTGGAGTGATGGAATCTTGAATCTGTCATGAAGCGTCATCAGCTCTTCGTGACTCATCTTCCTGGACAGCGGGACCCTAACACTGCCAAGAGAAAGCAAGCAGGGAGGGAACATCACACAGAGTAAGGCGACACTAACTGCGATGTCATGTCTCCATGGGGCCAAGCGTCCAACTGCGAAAATCAAGGGGATGAAAATGAAGCACGCAAGCATGAGGACATGAGCGTTCTGAGCTAGTTCCGCACCTGGAATCCCAAGTGACAGGGAGCGATCACCATAGATCGAAGCCACGCCTGCGGTTGGCAAAAACAAGAATAATGGAAGAGCGAAATCACCGCCTTTCCACGGTCGGCGAGCTGACTCTCGAAGGTCTTCTGACATGGAGCTCTGTTTCGTAGCCTAACAGTATTGATTCATCCATTCCGCACATCGCCCTTCACGGAAATGGCCTAATGGAATTCAGCGGAAGAATGAGGCTCGGAGTCCCTGGTGTCAATGCTTCGTGGCCGTTTGAGGGCCGGTCCAGGTGGCTTTGGAAATCCAAGGGATCGGCTAGGATTAAGGGCTGTGTCGGATCACTCGGGGAGGTGAAGCGATGAACTCCTCTTTCCCGTCGTCGTCGGGACGCCACACCCGCTCCACAGGCTCGATCCCATTTTCTATGGGGACGTGGTTCCAGTCCATGGGGACGATCTCTTTTCCCATGGGGACGCCGTTCCGGCCTATGGGGGCGATCCCTTTTCCCATGGGGACGCCGTTCCAGACTATGGGGACGATCCCTTTTTCCATGGGGACGCTCTTCCAGACTGTGGGGACGATCCCATGACCTGGAACCACGCGCATCCGACCCGGAATCGTCTCCCCATCACCTTTTCCCGTCGCCATCCAGAGCATCTGCGCTCCCCCAAGGACCGGAACCATGTGCATCCGGCTCGGAATCGACGCCTCATCGCCTTTTCCCGTCGCCATCCAGACCATCTGCGCCTCCCCACGAACCGGAACCACGCGCATCCGGCCCGGAATCGCTTTCTCCGCCACCGCTGACACCGGCAGTCGCAGCGCCTGGATGCTGGAGACCCGTGAAAACGCGAAGCGTCTCGGAGTGCGGGGCTATGACACCGTTTTCGTTTCAGGGGTTCAGTCGTCTCAACGTGGCTTGGCATCAAAGCGGGCCGCCGAGCCCGCAGCAAGGACCGTCAGCTGATCGGACTCCGGTTTCCATCCTCTAGTTCCGGCGGGTCAAATTCACACTGCTGGCATTTGACTGGATTTCATCGTCAATTCACGCACCACCCGGCTGCGGATTCGGAGATCCGCGCTCCGCCGTCGCTTGGCCTTTGCATGACTCCTCTCATTTGCCCGTGTGGCCTGCGTGACGATTGCTCTTTTTCAAAAGAGCTATGCAAGTGCCACTGATCAGCACCGATTCAACGACGTTCCTCCAGTTCACGGCTTGGGCACCTTTCCCTTCCATTCGCCAACGCAGACTTGCGTTGTATCCTCTCCCGTTCCACTTAATTCAGACATCTTAACCACCGCTCTTCCCTGATCCAACCACCGTGGCGCGCAAGAAATCTTCCTCCAAATCCAAAGCTTCCGATTCCGACGGCCCGCTCTTTGATTCCACCGTGCCCATCGAGAACAAGCCGGTGGACGATCTCTATGGGGATTGGTTCCTCGACTATGCGTCCTACGTCATTCTTGAGCGCGCCGTCCCGCACCTGAACGACGGCTTGAAGCCGGTGCACCGCCGCATCCTCCACTCGATGGATGAACTGGAGGACGGTCGCTACAACAAGGTGGCCAACGTCGTCGGGAACACGATGAAGTACCATCCCCACGGGGATGCCTCCATCGGCGACGCCATGGTCCAGATTGGGCAAAAGGACCTGCTCATCGACACGCAGGGGAACTGGGGAAACATCCTCACCGGCGACAACGCCGCCGCCCCCCGATACATCGAGGCGCGGCTGTCCAAATTCGCACTCGACGTCGTCTTCAGCCCCAAGGTCACGAATTGGGCCTCCTCCTACGATGGACGAAACAAAGAGCCCGTCACCCTGCCGGTGAAGTTCCCGCTTCTCCTGGCCCAAGGCGTGGAAGGCATCGCGGTCGGACTGGCCTGCCGCATCCTGCCCCACAACTTCATCGAGCTCTGCGACGCCGCCGTGGCGGCACTGCGAAAGGAGGAGTTCGATCTCGTGCCCGATTTTCCCCAGGGCGGGATCATGGATGCCTCCGAGTACAACGGCGGTCTCCGCGGCGGACGGATCCGCGTCCGCGCCCGGATCGAGCCCGGAGAGAAAAAGAGCATCCTGCGCATCTCTGAGATCCCCTTTGGCACCACCACGGGAGGTCTGATGGACTCCATCGTTGCGGCCAACGACAAGGGAAAGATCAAGATCCAGAAGGTGGAGGACAACACCGCCGAATTCGTCGAAATCCTCGTCCACCTGCCCTCCGGCACCGACCCGGATCAGATGATCATGGCGCTCTACGCCTTCACCGATTGCGAGGTGTCGATCTCGGCCAACGCCTGCGTCATTCAGGACAACAAGCCGCAGTTCCTGACGGTCAATGAACTCCTCAAGGCCTCCGCCTTCCACACCCGGGACATCCTGGAAGCCGAGCTGAACATCAAGCTCAACGAGCTCGAAGAGAAATGGCACTTCAGTTCCCTGGAGAAGATTTTCATCGAGAAGCGCATCTATCGTGACATCGAAGAGTGCACCACCTGGGAGGCCGTGATGGCCGCCATTTGGAAGGGCCTCAAACCCCACCTCAAGATCCTCAAACGGGAGGTCACCGACGACGACGTGGCCCGCCTCACGGAGATCCGCATCAAGCGCATCTCCAAGTTCAACTCCTTCGAAGCGGACGAGAAGATCGCCGCTCTCGAAAAGGACATCGAAC
>CAXBNA010000212.1:0-10573 GCA_963976915.1 uncultured Verrucomicrobiales bacterium | reverse complement strand
CGATGATGTTGAGAGCCTCGGTCGACTGCACCACTTCCGCAGTGGCCGATTGCAGCGTGTAATCCACCGCACTGGAGTTGTTGAAGGTGACGATGGTGGCGTTGACGTTCTCGTTCAGCGTGACGGTTTGCGAACTGCCCGGGGTGTCATCGAACACGACCGAGTCCAAGTCGTAAAAGAGTTGGTCGCCCTCGACCCAGTTCTGCGAGGAACCGGCGCCCTCATTCCAAAAGCCGTCCGCGGAGCCGTTGTCCCAGGTGCGGGTGGCAAAGCCCAGATCGATGGTGATCGCTGACGCACCTTGGGTGAACGATCCGGCACTGCCCACCCGACCGCTAAATGTGTGCGTTCCCAGGGTGAACCTGTTCACGTCGCCGATGAATCCCCCACTGCCAAAGGTCAGGATCTGAACAGGCGCGGGCCCGGTGCCTGCAATGTTGACCAGGAAGCCACCTGTGTTCAGGGCACTGACATCCAAGCTGCCCGCTCCGGTCGAACCGAGCGCTCCAACCGTGTCGGAATCCACCTCCAATGTGTGGGTGGTGCCCTGAAAAATCACATTGCCCGTCGTACTGGCTTCGCCACCGATGTTCGCGCCGTCGGCCACGGTGATGCCGGCGAAGGTGGTGCCTCCCATATTGGTTGCCGCACCGCCCACCGTGCCGTTGACCACCAGCAGGCCCGCATTGATGATCGTGTTGCCGTTGTAGGTGTTGGCACCGCTGAGAATCTGGGTGCCGGTCCCGACTTTGGTCACGGAGTTCCGAATCGTAAGGTCGTTATTCAGCGTATTGTCGTTTTGAACGATCCCGGTGAAGGTGCCGTCACCGTTGTCGCCCCCAAGGGTGATGCCGCCGCCAAACTGCAGGATGCCCTCGCCATTGACCGCATCAAAGACCGTCGGCGTGGCGGATCCCCGGAAAATGCCGGTCACATCCACCAGCAGGTCCGCCTTGTTGTTGGCCCAACTGCCAATACCGCCACCGCCAAATGTGTAGCGCCCTTGGGCGATATGAAACAGGGCACCTGAGTCCATCGAAATGGTGGCGCCGGCGGAAGTCTGAGAGAGCTCTGACCCTCCAATTTTCCGGAACGTTCCGCCGCCACTAAGACTGAAGACCGATGCGTTGCGACTGCCAGAGTTGGTATTGAACTCCAGAACTGCTCCCGCACCAATCGGTCCGTAGGTTTTGCCTCCAAGAATTGCAAGGTGAGTCATGCGCAAGGTCCCGTTCTCAACTGTGACGACGCTGGAATAGGTGTTGGCAGCAGTGAACTCTGTGAATCCTGTCCCCGATTGAACGATGTCCGCCGCACCAGAGATGATGCCACTGACAGTGGTGGTACCATCACCGCTAAAATTGATCCCACCGTTGTTGGCGAAGCCTTTCAGGATCGATACGGTCCCCGATCCGCTGAAGGAGGTCAGACTGTCACTGACGATCGCAGCGTCCAAGGTCACGTCGCCCGATCCGGAGATGTTCAGGCCGTTGGCCGTGGTCAAGGTCTCACCACCGCCGTTGTCGAGCAGGGTGTAATTGGTGCCCGTGGTGTTGCTGAAGGTCACCGTGCCCGCCGAAATGTTTGACTGCAGGGTCGGATTCAGATTGCTCGCCCCGTCGGCAAACACCGGAGCATCCCCCTCGTAAAACACGGTGTCCGTGGTGTTGCTCCAGTTGGCGGTGGTATTGATGTCCCAGAATGTCGGGTTGGTGCCCGCCCCCGTCCACGTATTGGTTCTGTATCCGAGGTCCAGGGTGATCGCCCCATTGATGGTGTCGTCTGCGAGAACCCCGACGGTCACCCGGTCACTGAGGGTGTGGGTTCCCAGCACAAAGTTTCCAGCCGAAGCTTGACCAGTGAGGGTTCCGTAGCGGATGACGTCGAAGGCATCCGCTCCAAAGCCCTCCACATTCACCGTGATGCCGTTCGAGGGTACCACACTCAAATCGAGCAGCCCCGTGGTCTCCAGCGCATTGGCAGGATCCGCGTCCACAAGCAGAGCGTGCGTGCCCTGGAAAACGATGTCGCCCGTGGTGCTGCCTTCCCCTCCCAGGTTGGCATTGTCGGCCACGATGATTTTCGAGGTGTTGGTGCCGCCGAGGTTGAGCGTGCCAGCATCCACCATGGTGTCGGTGGTATAGGTGTTGTTGCCGTTGAGTGTCTGCGTGCCGCTGCCCAGCTTGGTGACCGTGCCGCTGCCCGAGATCGAGCCCGCATAGATGTGGTCGCCAGTGTGGTTAAACACCAGCGCCGCGTCATTGACCGTGTCGCCGGTGCCGAGCGTGCCGGTCGCACCACCATCACCGATCTGCAGAGTGCCAGCCACGATGGTGGTGATGCCATCATAGTCGTTGTTACCGCTCAGGATTTGGGTGCCGATGCCTTCTTTCCGGAAGGAGTTCGGTCCATAGGTCGGATTGTTGGTCAGCGTGCCGGAAAAGTTACCATCGCCATTCAGCACGCCAACCGCAAACCCAGTGCGGCCATCCCGCGTGCCGCCACCGCCCAGTTGAATCGTGCCACCGCCGTTCAGCGAATTGACCACGGTTGGTGTTGCCCCAGCGATATACGTGGCACCCGTGTCCACCTGAAAGTCCGACTTGTTGTTCGTCCAAGTTCCAACGCCCTGCGCTCCAAACTGATAGGTCCCTTCGGCAATCCAAATCAAGGAACCACCGTCCATGGCGATCGTCGCTCCACCGGAAACCTGGGTCAGAGCCCCATTCCCGGACTTTTTGAAAGTGCCGCCGCCATTTAAGTTAACTGCTCCAGCATTGGAGATCGTCGCTCCGGTCGTGTGGTTGAACTCCAACGTCGCGCCAACTGCGATCGGCGCATACTGCCGGAGCACCGTACTGTTGGTCACCGTGATCGCTTCATTGACCAGTTTCAATGTACCGGCATTGACGAGGGCGTCGCCCGTGAAGGTGTTGGCTCCCGTCAGCGTCAGAGTGCCCAATCCCGTCTTGGTGATGCCCAAACCCGTTCCACTGATGATTGCGTCAACGGTCAGTTCCTTCGTGTCAGCGACGTCCCACGAGTTGGCCGCGCCAAGGATGATCGATCCACCCACCCCACTCTGGATTGAGGCCGACTCATTCGCTGTGATCCCCGAATTCAGCGTCAGCGCGAAAGTGGACGTATCAATCGTGTAGGTTCCGCCTCCGTTTGGCGTGTTGAAGGTCAAGGACTCGGCGCTGATCGCAGAACCCAAGGTCACCACTCCGGAAGAGCCCAGAGTGCCTCCACCGAAGACCGCATCACTTCCATCGGTCCAACTCACATCGGCTCCCGCGTCGTTCCAATTCGGCTGGCCGACCTGCCAGTTCCCACTCCCGTCGGTGACTATCGCTGCGTCTCCCGTGTCCAAATCCCAGACCAATGGGACAGCTCTGGCGTATCCTGCAAAGCACACCCCGATTAGCATCAGGAGTCCCAAATTCAATGCCTGCTTGATTTTCGCTCGATCACAAAAACAACAATTGTCTGAGATGCGGCGGACGGAAAAGGTCGAGGTCTCGTGATTGAGGAACATACAGCGTAATGGGAGGTCAAGGCATCGCCATCCGATCACGCAGATTGGTTCGCGAGTTGCCCTTGGGTTTGAAAAAGGGGTCGTCAACTAACACGGACTCAGAGAGAAACTCAACAGCCAACTTTTCCTACAAATACGTCACAAATCTAAATTCAGCCGCGATTTGATTCTGGTTGGATCACTGTCTCGGTCGAATCACGTAGCTGTGCTCCACCTCGCCATTTTCAACGTTCGCCTTCCGCATGCCCGGAATCACAGATCGCACATAGTCCACGGTCGCCTTCTCTCGCTCCACCGTCACTCGCACGTGGCCTGGGCTGCCGAGAATCGTGCCCGCGTAGCCGTACTCTTCCGCACTGCGAGTACCACCGCTGGGATGACCAGGTTGAGGCACCTCTTGATAGATGATGCCATCAAGTTCCTCCTTCACGAACAGGTGATCGTGACCATGGAACACCGCGCTCACAGCGTTCTTCACCATGAGCTGATGAATCGGCATCTCCCAGCCGGCTCGGTTCTTCGCAAAGCCTTCCGAGCCATCGGCATTCTTTCCGCCCCACTCCATGAACGGCGCCGTATTGGCACCACCCCGCACGTCCTTGCCAAGTCCCCCGACCAGATGGTGAATGAAGACAAACTTGAACGCTGCAGGGCTCTCTGAAAGCGTCTTCGCCAACCAGCGATACTGCGCCTCGCCCAGTGTCATGCTCCAGTTTTCATCACCTTTGCGTTGGGTCGCGGACCAAAACGGATCAAGCACCACGAACAACGCATCGCCCCAGTTCCATGCGCAGTAGTTTTGCAACAACCCGGCATCTCCGAACGGCTTCCCGTTCCCCGTATAAATCCCGCCCGGCTCGGGATTCGGGAAGTACTTCTTCCGCATCCCCAAGGACCACAGTGGCATGGAATTCGGCTCGCCCGTCAGTCGCGACCCCTGCTCGCCATCGTGATTCCCCAGCGTCATGAGCATCGGCACGCTATGTGCGATCTGCCCCATGTAGTAGCGCTGCGCCTTGTATTGCGATTCCGCACGCATGAAGAAGTTGCCAAACTTGTCCACCATCGTGGTGTCGCCGAGGTCGATCATGAAATCCGGCTGATCTGCCGCGATGTTCGTCAGCGTCTGCTGGTAAACATTCACGTCCGTGCTCACATCCAGATGCGAGTCCGCCTGCATGACGAATCGAAACGACGACCCCGGCGCTCGCTGAGTGTGAAAGCGCCTCACCCGATCCTCGATCACCTCCGTGTCGCCCGCCAAGCGATAGCTGATTCGGTAAAAACCCTCGGCATCGGCTTGAAGCCCCTCGAGAACCACACTCTTCGACTCCCCAGCAATGAGTTTGAACGGCTTCACCCGCTGATCGAGTTGCTGCGCCGTCGCTCCATAGTCGATCACGGCGTCGATGTCCTGCCACGCCATCACGCTGACTGTGACCGAGTCCGCCTGCGGGCGACACAACCACGTATTGAACGCGTAAGCTGGAATCACCGCTGGCTCCACCTGTCCACCCGCTCCAGCGCCCTGACCTTCCTTTCCACCGCCGCCTTTGCCGGGCTTGTCGCCGCGATCCTCGGGTGCCGCAGCAATCCACGTCACCAGAGCGAGAAGAAACAGTGTGGGTAGATAGACGTCCTTCATGGAATTGGCCCCGACCTTAGTTGCTGTTGGACGCCTCCACTTCTGACTCATCCCTCCTTTTGCCGCCCTTGCCCTTTCCTTTGCCCTTCTTCTCCTTGCCCCCACCACGATTCATCACGGGCTCTTTGGCCGGATCGAAGTCGGGATTGGGCTTCGGCATCGCAGCGTTGGCCTCTTTCAAATAGGCGTGCAAGCGCGACGCCAACTCGGCGGTCAGTTCAGGCTTCGCTTGGGCGAGATTGTTCTGTTCCCCGATGTCCTTCGAAAGGTCGAAGAGCTTCTGCTCACCCGTTTCGTAAAACTCGAGCAGCTTAAAGTCGCCGAGAAAGATCGCCGAATGCGGTGAGTCGCCCTGGTAATGCGGAAAGTGAAACACGAGTTCCTCGCGCACGCGGTTCACCGGCTCCGTCGATCCCGCGAGCAAATGCGCGATGTCTCCGCCGTCCAAATTCGAAGGCAGCGGCTCCTTCACGCCCGCCCAACGGCAAAACGTGGGGAACAGGTCGTAGCCAACCACACTCTGATGGCACCATGAGTTCGGCACCACACCGGGGCCGCGCACGATCAAAGGCACGCGGATCCCGCCTTCCCAAAGGTCGCCCTTTCCGCCCATCAAGGTCCGCCGGTTCGAGCCACCATTGTCGGACATGTAGATCACATAAGTGGTCCCGGACAAACCCAGTTCATCAAGCGTCACCAGCAACTCGCCGACCCCGCGGTCCAGATCCTCCGCGATCGCCGCACGCCCCACCTCCTTGTCGTTTCCACCGGGGGCGAGTTTGCGGTACTTCTCGACCAAGGCAGGCGTCGCGTTCCCGGGGTAGTGCAGCGCATGATAGCTCAGCTGGATGAAGAAAGGCTTTCCGGCATCCCGGCTGCGTTTCATGAAATCCGCCGCGCGCGCTCCCATGCCGAAGATGTCCACCGGGTTCGGCGGCACATGCGGTGCCGCGTCGTTGTTGCCCGTGGCGCCATCGCTCTCGTCATAGCCGTGCGCCTCCGGTCCGCCGCCTTCGAGGTGCCACTTGCCATAGTGCGCCGTGGCATAGCCCGCTGTCTTCAGTAGGTTCGCAATCGACACTTCGTCATCACGCATGCTCTTTCGATTTTCGCCCTCGATCAAACGATGCCCAGACTCGGCCGGAGCTGCCTTCGTCCAGCGAAGCTCGGCCGGATTGCGACCGGTCTGCAAACTGATCCGCGTCGGCGAGCACACCGGTGCCGGCGCATAGGCCGCACTGAACCGCATCCCCTGCTCCGCCAAACGGGCGATGTTCGGAGTCTCCACAAAGGCATGCTTCGACTCCGGCATGTCCGGATGCATCTGGCACGACAACCCGGCCCAAGCCTGATCGTCGGAAAGAAGGAACAGGATGTTGGGTTGGGCTGCCGCAGAGGCGAAAGCCAGAGGTAGAGTCGCTGCAAGAATGAGGAGTGTTTTCATGGAAGAAGAAGCAGAGGGTTATCGAAGCGGAGCACCGGTCACATCGAGATCCGGTTTGGTGTTCCAGCGCTGGGTCCAGCCCGGGTTCTCTATTTTCGTGCGGAATAGGATGGTGTTGTCGAGCGCGAGGTCATCGGTCCAGATGAACTTGGCGCCTTCGAAATCGCTGTCGTAATAGGGCTGCTTGGGATCGACTTCCTCGACGGTGTATTCCCTGGCGTTTTTCCAGGCGCTGTCGTCGAAATCCACCGCCCACCAGTGGTCCGGCAGCGGCTCCTGCCGCACCTGCGGGTTCGCGGTATCGCCGTTGACCGGGCCATGGAAAAAGTTCTTCGCCTTCCACGTCGCGTCGGTCACTGTGCCGTCACCAAATTTCAGAATGAAGCCGCCGTCGCCAATGCTGCTTCCGTACTCGAGTCCCGTCTTCGGGTCGGCATTGTCCTTCGCCAGCACCGCAATGGTCATCGGATACTCGGGGAGGAAATCGACGCTCACCACGTTGTGCGGCGTGAACTGAATCGGGTCCACGGCAACGAGACGGCCATTCACATACAGCATGAACCAATTGTCGGCATAGACGTTGAGTTTCATCGTGTCATCCAGATTGGGCTTCACCAGTCCGGGAGGACCTCCCTTCCCTTTGCCTTTTCCTTTTCCACCGGGGCCACCGCCCTTGCCTCCGCCACCTCCGGGGCTCTTCTGCATCGTCTGGGGCGGAGTTTTTTCCGCAGGCCCCAGTCCGGCCTTTTCCATCGATGCGGAAGGTGGAGCGTCGCCCGACTTCCATTCGTCGGACGTGAGCTTTCCATCGCCGTTCTTGTCTTCCTTGCCAAACATCCGCATCGCCAAGCCGACCAGTTCTTCTTCAGTCATGAGACCATCGCCGTTGGCATCGATCTTGTCCGGGTGCTCCTTCACAAAGCCCCCCATGGCCGTGCGCGCGCCAGGTCCGTTCTGTTCTTGGACCGTGAGTTTCCCGTCGCCGTCTGCGTCGTAGCCAGCAAAGGCACGGCGTGCTTCGGCGGCCATCTCGTCTTGCGTGAGCATACCATCGCCATCGGCATCAAATTCATCTCCGTGCACCTGAATCCACGGTTTGCGATTGGGATCCTCACCGGGGCTGCCTTTGCCAGGACCACCGGGACCGCGCTCACCACCACCGCCGCCACGACGCTCCATGCCACCTCCTGGGGGCGGGCGGCGATCTCCTTCGCTGCGGGCCATCGGCGGAGGGGCGCCCTCAGGTGGCGCGTCGGCTGCCGATGGCTGCCACTCGCCGTGGTCCAATTGGCCGTTCCGATTCTGGTCGAGTCGGTCAAACTCCTGCCTGGCCGTATTCATCGCCTGCTCCAAAGATCCTGCTCCGCCACCGACTTGAAACCCGCGCCGCGCTGCCCCGGCAAACTCCTGAGCGGTGACGGTTCCGTCGCCGTTCAAGTCCAGAACAGGGCCCGCGCTTTGCGCACGTGGCGGCGGTGGCCGATCCCCCTCTTCACCCTGACGCGAGGGCGGACGCCCTTCCTCCCGACGCATGCCACCCTTCCCGCCTTTGCCACCACCGGGACCGCCTTTACCCCCCTTTCCACCACCCGAGCCCGGCCCTCCTTTGCCACCACCACCACCTCCACGCTGGGTGTAAACTCCCTTCACCACCCCGTCCCGACCGTTGTCGAACACGAACGGATAGCGCCCGTCCGCCTCAATCGTGTAGGAAACCGAACGCGCATCGCCATTCACGGTGTAGCTGACCTTGTATCCGTTGCCACCGTTGGTGTCGAAACCGGTGATCTCGGCTCCACGAAGCGCCTGCAACGCCTCCCGCACCGGTTGCGCCCTTGGCTGAGGATCCACCTGACCATTCGCTTCCACGACCTCACCATGGAACCCGCCGATGACATACGGATACTTCATTGAGGCGTGGTAGTGATAACCGCGTCCATCGTGGTCATGCCCGTGACACTCATCGAGATCCTTCGGTGTCGAGCCATCGGTTTCGGTCAGGCCATGAATCGGATAGCCATCCAGCGCATAGGCGACCGGTAGGGCTTTGCCGACCACGGATTCCAGATGCAGCGGCGTGATGTGGTAGTGGTAATCGTCTGCACGACCGCAGTGCCCACCCCACTTGTCCAGTTCCCCAATCTCATAAGAGACGTCACCGCGATTGTTTTGTGGATTGAAAATGGGAATGCCGTTCACGGCCAACGCGATCGCACCACGCAGGAAGCGGCCCTCGATCATCGCGGGTTGGGCGGCGGGAACCGGCTTCAGCGGGATGCGCCAAGCATTGTCCTCGAAGTAGTTTTGAGGCAAAGGGACCTGCTGCTGCCATGCCGTGATCCCAACCATCATTGGATGATCCGGGATGCCATTGGAACCCACATAGAGAAAGTCACCGTCCGACCGCAGGTCGAGTTTCTTGAACGGCAGAAACGCCCTGGCCGTCGGGGGTGCTTCCGCCTCGTTGGCGACTGCCGCAGCGGCAAGCGGAAGTGCCGATGCTCCGGAAGCCACCTCCATCCGTTCCCGATGCCATTCTTCCAAAATGTGGGCCCGCAATGCCTCCCGACTCACGGGATTGTTACCCTGAGTCCACGTGTGAACCCGAACCAACACGGAGAAAGAGAGCAACAGAAAGAAGAGGGTCTTCATGATGCCCACAGAAACCCCAGGAGCGTCAATCTAGCTTCAAGGTTTCTGGACAGAATTGTCAGGATTCGGTCAACGTCTGAATGATCGAATGGGGCCAACCTCCATCCATCGAGAGCATCCCCCCCACGATAGTGAGATGAGGAGCCTGCCAAAAGGTGGGCCCCAAGGCCGTACAAGTCCGATGTCACTCCTCATCAGGATCACTCTCTTCGTCTTTTCGTTGTCGTTTGCCAGCGCCGCTGTGGTGCAGGTGGAGGTCACGGAGCGTTTGGATCTGGGGGCGACGGGTTATGAGGAGATCGTGGGTCGATTGCACTTCGCAATCGATCCGACTCTGCCGGGCAATGCGATCATCGCTGATGTGGAGCTGGCGCCGGTGAATCCGGCGGGCAAGGTGAGTTTCTACTCCGACCTGCGCCTCTTGAAGCCGAAGGACCCCACTCGAAGCAACGGCACCGCTTGGATCGAGATTCCGAATCGTGGGGGAAAGGCGAAGCTGAGCGACTGGATCACGGATCATGGATTCACGGTGATGACCGTTGGTTGGGAATTCGATGTGCCCGCCAATCAAAACAAACCACGCATTGAGGTGCCTTCGGCGCGGAATCCCGACGGCAGCCCCATCCGAGGCGTGGTGAGTGCGACCTTCACGCTGGACAAACCGACGGACGAAAAGGAGATCACCGACTTGGCAGCTTATGCTCCGATTGACTTGGACGGGCCCGAGAGTCGGCTGATGGTGCGGGATCGCATGGCGTTTCCCGGAGGTCGCGAGCTGCCGAGGAATTCGTGGAGCTTGGAAGACCACCATCTCCGGCTCGAAGGTGGTTTTGAACCGGGCAAGACCTATGAGCTGTTTTACTTGGCCGAATCTCCACCGGTGGCGGGCCTCGGTTACGCCGCCATTCGTGATGCGGTGGCTTGGTTGAAGCATGGCGAGGACTCGCTTGCTCCGGTGGAGCACGCGTGTGCGTTTGGCTCCTCGCAGTGCGGTCGCTTTCTGCGCGATTTCCTCTACCTGGGTTTCAACACCGACGAAGAGGATCGTCAAGCCCTCGATGGAGTGATGGCCCACGTGGCGGGGTCAGGGCGGTTGGTGCTGAACCAGCGTTGGTCCACGCCTCGCGGAACCGCAGGATTCTACACCGCTTCCTTTCCCTTCGCCGACACCGCGCAGACCGATCCCGTCAGTGGGCACACTGATGGCATTCTGGAGAACCCACGCGTGAAGCCTGAGCACTGGCCCAAGATCTTTTACACCAACACGGCTGCCGAATACTGGGGTGCAGGTCGG
>CAXBNA010000211.1:0-10661 GCA_963976915.1 uncultured Verrucomicrobiales bacterium | reverse complement strand
CCGCCAGCGAATCCCTCGACTCCCGAAAAAGTAGCCCTGGGGAGACTCCTGTTTTTCGATCCCATCCTCTCCGCCACGGAGAAAGTGGCGTGTTCGACCTGCCATCATCCCCAGTATGGATGGGCCGACGGTCGGGCCACGCCGCTGGGTGTGGGCGGACGAGGGATCGGACCGCAGCGACTGCCCTCGGAAGTATCGAGAATCGAACCCCTCTCCCGCAACACGCCGGGATTGCTGAACGTCGGCTTCAACGGGCTGGTGAGCGGACAAACGTATGAGCCTGACCAAGCCCCGATGTTCTGGGATGCGCGTGAAACCGGACTCGAAGCCCAGGTTCTCCATCCGATCCGCTCCCGAGCGGAAATGCGGGGGGATGCATGCTCGGAATCCGCGGCGGTGGCAGCCATGGTGAATCGCGTTCGGCGGATCGCCGGGTATCGCGAGCAGTTTTCGAGCGCCTTCCCGGAATTCGGCGACGAACCGGTCACGGCAACCACCATCGCGGCGGCGGTCGCCGCGTTTGAACGGTCCCTGACCGGAGGCAACGCTCCCTTCGATCGATTCATGCGTGGGGATTCCTCCGCCATGACGGGTCCGCAAAAACGCGGGATGAAGACCTTCGAGAAAGCGGGGTGCATCGATTGCCACGGCGGCCCCATGTTATCCGATTTCAAGCTGCACGTGATCGGCGTGCCCGGCACGGGGAGGGATGATCGGCGGGCATTGCGCACACCGACATTGCGAAACCTCGGTTTGACGGCCCCGTATCTGCACCGGGGACAGGCGCGCACTCTGGAAGATGTCCTCAGTTTTTATGAGCAGCTCATGGACACCGTCAGCGAAACGCTGGACGGCGGCGATGCTTCATTTGATCCTCCCCTCGATCCGCTGTTGAAACATCTCCATTTGGAAATGGACGATTTCCCGGACGTGCTGGCCTTCCTCGACGCGCTGAACGACGAGTCCTACGACACGAGCATTCCCGACAGCGTGCCGAGTGGATTGAGCGTGAGTGGTGAATGAACTCCAATCGCCCGCGTCAGTCGTTCGAATGGACAAGCCCAAATTCTCAGTCCGGGGTACGGGCGCGAGATTCGCTCACTTCGAGTCGTACCTTGATTCGCCTTTGCCATGAAGAGAACCACCGCCCTCCTATTTCTCGGTCTCATCACCACCTTCGTCCACGCCGCCGACTCGCGACCCAACTTCCTGATCATCATGGCCGATGACATGGGTTACTCCGACCTCGGTTGCTACGGCGGTGAGATTGAGACGCCGAATCTCGATCGTTTGGCCGCCGAGGGCGTGCGTTTCTCCAGTTTCTACAACTGTGCGCTGTGCGGTCCCACGCGCGCCGCGTTGATGACGGGACTGAATCCACACCAGGTCGGCATCTCTACCTGGACCGGTTTGCTCAACGACCGCTGCGTCACGCTGTTCGAGATGCTCAAGGATGGCGGTTACACCACCTGCGCCACGGGTCGGCTCGACATGATCACGGGCGAGCCCTGGCATGATCCGGCCAACCTCGGGAAGGTCGCGGATCGCTTCTTCGGCAGCACCGGCCACAAGGGTCCCGGCAACTACTTCGCCAATGTGCGGAACACCGAATTCTATCGCGACGGCGAACTCTACTCGATTCCCGAAGGCGGCTACAAAACGGATCTCATCACTGACTTCGCCGTCGAGTTCCTGCGGAGCCGCGACCGTGAGAAACCCTTCCTCCTCTACATGGGCCACTACGCCCCGCATTGGCCGCTCCACGCCAAGCCGGAGGACATCGCCAAGTATCGCGAGCGTTACCGCACCCTCGGCTGGGACAAGATCCGCGCCGCACGCCATGAACGTTTGTTGAAGTCCGGCCTCATCCCGCCCGAAACGGAACTTTCACCGCTGGATCCAAGATCACCTGCCTGGGAGGACGCACCGAACAAAGAGTGGGAAGCCGAGCGCATGGCGGTCTATGCCGCGCAGATCGATTGCCTCGACCAAAGCGTCGGCCGTGTCATGGAGGCGCTTCGACAATCCGGCGCGGCGGAGAACACACTCGTTCTCTTCCTCAGCGACAACGGTGCCTCCGACAAAGCCGTCGGCCAGCTCGACAAACCCAATCTCACATGGCGCAGCGACGGCACCAAGACCCGCGTCGGCAACAAGCCCGGCATCATGCCCGGCCCCGCCGACACCTTTGTCACCGCGGGTCCCGCGTGGTCCTGCGTCGCAAACACCCCTTTCCGCCTCCACAAGCAGTCCAACCATGAGGGAGGCATCGCCTCGCCTCTCATCGCGTGGTGGCCCGATCATGTGACGACCTCCGGCGGCATCCTCCACGAACCCGCGCACATCACGGATCTCATGGCCACCTGCCTCGATCTCGCCGGTGTCTCCACACCGTCGAGTTACCACGGTCGATCGGTTCTGCCTCCGGCGGGACGCTCGCTCGCTCCCCTGATCGAAGGCCGCACTTGGGACGAGCCCCGCCCCTTCCTCGCCTGGGCCACCTCCGGCTCCAAAGCCATCCGAATGGGCCCGTGGAAACTCGTCGCCCTCCCCCAGAAGCCCTGGGAACTCTACCACCTCGAAACCGACCGCACCGAACTCAAAGATCTCGCCAAGGAGCAACCGGACCGCGTCAAGGAAATGGCGAAGGCCTTTGAGGAGTGGCGGAAGAAGTAATCCCCAAACTCAAGACTTGCGAAGATCGGTGAGTGAACGCCACCATGGCGCCATTCATGGAGCCAGATGCACACGTAGATTATGACGAATCCATTCGAGAGACCGTGGCGCAGCTCCGGATGGATCCTGAAACGGCATGGCGCCTCGATCTGCTTCACTACGCAGGATTGGCTCTTCTCTTGCTCCTGTTGATTCCGTCAGTTCGACGCGTGTGGGACGAACGGCGAATGCTGTCAGGCACTGTTCGGGCGTGGGGTGCCTTTTTCGGAGCCTATGTGTGGTGGTCCTTGATCGCACCAGACATCGCCTACAGATGGATAGATGACCGTCGTGTGTGGTTTGATTTTCCTGAGGGCCCACACGCCATGATCATGCTATTCATCGGCTGGCTTCCCGGATTCATCGTAGCCTTTGCCACGCTGATCATTCGGGAAACGTGGGATCTTATTCATAGAATTCGAAACCGACGAACGAGCCCCTGACCATCGCTTGTGCGCAATCGAGGGCCAGCAGCAAAAAAACGGGAGCCTCTTTCGAAGCTCCCGTTTTCAATTGTGTCGTGCTTTCGGGCCGGTCAGGCTTCGACCGCATCCTCGGCGGCGGCCTTTTTCTTGGTCGCGCGCTTCTTCTTGGGAGCGGCTTCGTCAGCGGCGGCGGCGATCAGCTCGGGCTTTTCGAGGCACCGCCGTGTGTGTTGACAAGAAAATGCTTGGACTCCCGAAGACCGAAGGCCTCAAAGCTCTGCCACTGTGATCTGGGCCGGTGTGGTTGGCTCCTGTTCAGAATCTCTGGTGGAGATCAGTCGCGACACAGGTGTGCGCTTGGTTGGTGGCAAGCCCATGTGACTGAGACGGGTCTCCAGCTCGTCGAACATCTTCTTCACATGCGGATACCGGGTCCGGTCCTTGATCAAGTCGCGGCTCTTCTCGAAGGATCCCCAGCTGATCACTTCGATGTTCACATGCCGTACACCCCAATCGTTCATCATGCCTTGCGAAGGCTTGTAGAGATCAATCGTGTCCGAACCGACCAGGGCGCTGCCGTAGTCATCCACTTCGTAGACGATCCCTGGCTGGCCTGTGATCCGAAATCGGGTGCCTAATGGGTACCGCGACCAATCTGCCGCTGCACTTCGAACAGTCCCAAATTTCAGATTCGTGCCAATGGCATTCTTCGTCCCATAAGCCAGGTGATCGCTCTCGTCATGCGTGTAGGCCGTTGTTCGGACCGTCAACCGGGCTGGCTCGGAGGCTGCCCGCAGCGGAGGACGGGAGGTGTTGATCACAAAAAATCTCGTCTCGATCTCGGTCGGCTTGAAGGGCTTGTTCGAAGCGATGGCTTTCCGAACTTCATATTTGACGCCCGGTTTCAGGGGTTTTCCGGCCACATTTCCCTCCAGATCCACCAACGAACAGGATGAGAGGCACAAGGTTACCGCCAGAAATGTTCCGGTGGCCGCGAAGGAAGAAGAGCAAAATTTCATGGCCTAATGAGGTTGAACAGCCAGAATTTACCAAAAAAGCCACGTCACTACAATATAAATAATCTAATTCTCATACTTTCAATCCCCGTGAGACATCAAGTACTCTGAAAATTCCGTCAATCCGCTCCGGCTCCACCGTCACTCCCCACCCGCTGCAACATCCAGCTCCGCAAGACCCATGCCGGAAAAATGCCGTCGTACCATCTCCTCCGTCAACCTCAGACGGGCGGCCTGCATGGCGGGTGGCTCCGTGAGGGTCTGCCGTCTTACTCCATCCCGATCCAGGGGCCCCGAACGCCACTCCTCTGGGGACAACTCGGAAAAACTCGCATACAACGCCAAAAGGTCCGGCTTGCCCCGGTTCTTCAAAATCCAATCCACGACTCGGGCACTGTGCAGATACTGGGAGAGCACGCGATCCCCATCGGTGACTCCGACACCCAGACTCGGAAGCTGCGAAAGCGCGGCCAAATCCACGTCTGCAGGATTGGCCTCCTTGGGTGCCCGCGATTGAATGTCCTTCATCTGCCCCCCAAAAACGACTGCCGCACCCTCCACCAGCCATGCGGGTGTCCACGGTCGGGTCTGATCCGCCAGCGCCAGATGCAGCAGTTCATGCTGAATCGTGACTTCGCGATCCTGCCGCCCCCACAGCCGACGCATGGAGAAAAACCGGTAGTCGTTGATGAAAAGAGCCTGATTGATCACCCTCAACGCGCCGTCCCGCTCCACGTACGTGGCCGAGCTCGCACCAGAGTACAACACGGGATCGCGCCCCGTGAGGGCAGAAAAGTCGGCTCCATCAGGAATCACAAACCCCGCATACCGTGGCCCCATGGGAATCCCTTCCTCCTGCAAATGATCGTAGGCACGCTCCATCTGGCGAATGGCCAATCCCGCCTTTTCCTCGCTGTTGGCATCCTCTTTATGAAACACGAGGAAGTGCTCCGACGACTTCACCTCGGTAAATCCCAGGGTCCAAAATGGTGGGCGCATCTGATGCCGCAGAGCCCGAATCGACCAAGAGTTCCCCCCACCAATTCGTCGTTCCATGTCGCACTCCATGAGAGCCACGAACTCGTTGCTGCGGGGAATCCCCGCGAGTTGATAGCGGAGTTCCAGTTTCAAGCCGCGCACCTCACCTCCCGGCGAGTTCAATCGCTGCCGTGCCGGCAGATGAAACTCAAGAGAAGTCACAGGCAGCGAGCTGAGACCGGCCACAAAGTGCATCTGAGCCGCCCTTACACCTTCCGCTTCCACGAAGGGTGACAAGTAGGTCGCGTAATCGCGCTTGGCCAAGTGATCCGACATCGCATCCCAGAAGCCCACCAACTCCTGAAACAGGCCTTCTTCAGCACGCGCCCTCTCCGCCCCATCGGAGACCTTTGAAATCTGTCGGGCCCGCGGCGCAGTCACCCAATGCCCAAGCTCCGGATCGAAGAGCATGTTGACCGGGTCGTAGCCTGGAAAGGCAAGCCGGATCTCCTGCCCAGCCAATGGATCCGGCAGCGGAAACCGAATCGTCCCCTCGACTTCTTCACCACTCTGCCAGGTCTTGCCCTGCGGAGCGATCCCATCCTTCAGCCCCTCCGACACCGCCAACGGCGCGGTCACCTCGCCTTCCCACGTCAGGAGGCGCGCGTCGCCACCCCTCACCCCTGCCCGCCACGTCAGTCCAAATCGCGATCCATTCCGAAACGCCACTCCCAACTCCAAGCAATCGTCCTTCACCCTCCCGGCACGCAAGACCATCGCGATATTGGCCATGGCTTCCACCACCCCTTTCTCTTCGAAATCCAGTTCCCACTCCGTCCCTGACTTGGCGGGCGATACCGGAGTGAGCAATCGATCCTCCCGGGTGGTAAACGTGACTGGAGGAAATGGGGTGCAGCGCAATGTCAGCGGCATCGCGGTGATGGATGATGCCGAGGTCCAGAGGCCCCTCAGTTCACCCACGGCCACTTCTCCCGGAGCCACTCCCCTGCCCTCAGCCTGCGGCTTCTGCACCCACTCAAGCACGACATCCACACTGCCGGATTGACTGGCCAACCGCAGTCCATCCACCCCGGCATCCATGACCGAAGACACCTCCGCACCAGACTCGTTGGCAAAACCCACCCTCAACCTCACCGCCCCCTCATCCTGAGTGATCGAGAAGACTCGCAACCGCCAACCAGCATTCAGCTCGTCCGCGGTAGCATCGACTCGATAGGAGGCCGCCTCACACCGTCCGCCCACCGCCATCCAGAGGACAGCGGCGAAGACGAGGTTGGCCAACAAGAAACGCATCTGCCGGTTTACTCCGATCCACGTCACGCTGCAACCCCCTGTCCTCTGGAGCAAAGGGCGGGGATGATGAGGTCTGTCCAAAGGCCCATCGGCAATCCGTTTTCACAGACCATGATGGCGCGGGGGCTGAATGCACACCATGCAGCCCCGTACTTGGCTCCATGGGCACAAGGCCCGCCCCCTGTTCGGGCTCGGACGTGTCGATCGAGCGAGATACCTCCCCACCACCCCACCTCGCGGTGGCACGTCAGTCAGACAGACCGCATCCTCAATCAATCAACCAACCCAGGACCTCATTCCGCAGCCCTCACCGAGACCACATCTGCAATCAGTTCCTCCACCCCGGCACGCCCGGTCTCCTTCGATCCGACCGCTTCCCCAGCCACACTCGCAGGCAAGGGGTCGCTGAGCCGCAGGAGTGCGGGCACGTCCCCATACTTCACGGCACCCGGCACGAAATTCACGTCCCAGATCGATTCCACCTCCGCAAACCGAAAGCCCTCAGTGTCCACCGCCAACTGATCCACATCGTCCCGCATCAGGCCTGCGGCAGCCAGCGCCACGATGCCCCCGCCATCCGTTCCCAAGACGCTCAACTCCTTCATCTTCTCGCCAAAGAGTCCCCGCACCGCAGCAGTCACCGTGAGCACATCATGAACCCGCCGGGCAAACACACTCGGATTGTACCCATAGGTATAACAGGCCGCCGCCTTCCATGAATTCGGAGCCGTCTCCGCCTCAGGATTGACCGATGGTGCCCGTGCCGCGCCGCGCAGATACAGATCCGGCAGGACCACTGCCACGCCCGCCTCCAGCAGCTTGGCGAGATGCCCCGGCTTGGGCTCCGGCTCTCCCTCCCTCAGCCACAGCACCACCCGCCCCTTCCAGTCTTCAGGTGAAACGATCCGCACCGGCACCACTTCACCCTTGGTGGCCAGTTGAGCCTCCCCATTCATCCATCGGCGACCAGCGTCTTCCCACTCCTTCGACACCACCCACTTGGCCCCACTCGCTTCCGCCGCACGGCGCCCGATCATCATCGCCCAGGCCTCCTTCTCCACCGTCTCCCGCTGCGACGCCACGGCCGCCTCCGAGAGCTCCACCCAACGTTTTAGCAAAGCCACCTCATGCGCCTCGCCCGTCTCCGCTCCCGACGGGGCCGGATGCTTTTCCGTCCAGACCGTCAGTTCAGCGGGTGTCGAGAAAACGAAGTCCCGCTCCAGAATGGGCTCGTTGACATCCAGACCCAACCCAAAGTGCCGGTTGAAGAAGCCATACATCGCCGTCCGCGACACATGGTTGTAGTTGTGCTTGAACTGCGTCGCAAACACCCCGGTGAGGTTGTCCGGTTTCCCCAGCATTGCGTAGAGCTGGGTCAGTTCCGGAAACCCCTTCGTCTCCAGCTCGATCGTCCAGTCATCTGCCGCCGTCACGCCCAGAGGACGTGGAGCCGTTGCCGCCGCGATGTCCACATTCCCCTGTCCGATCCTCAGATACGGAGCATTCTCACAGGTACACCCCCCCTGCATCGAGGTCGATGTCATCACACAGGGAAACGCCGCCGCCACGCGATCATCCACCGCCGTCAGCATCATCGTCTGCGTCGCCCCGCCACTGGCCCCGGTCACACCCAGCCGCTTCGGGTCCACCCCCGGCACCGTTTCGATGAAATCCAGCGCCCGCACGCTGTTGTACGTCTGCAGGCCAAAGTTCGTCTGCAGCCGCAACTCCGCCGCCGCACTGTACAATCCGTACTGCCCGGGCACCTTCCCCTTCAGGTGATCCCGCGCCCCGCTGCGGTGATCCGAGATCTGCATCGAGTCCGCCGTCCCCAGCGTGTCGTAGTGAAACACCGCGCAGCCCATCCGCGCCAACTGAACGCACCGCGCCTGCAAGGGGGAGCGCGCCGCACTTTCAAAAACCTCGGCCCCGGACGCGATCTGCGCCTCCACCGCCCGGTGCCCCGTGTCCTCCGCTGCGTCCATGAACCGCCCGTTCTTCCAGTGGCCATGCGGGCAGAGGATCCCCGGCATCGACGCCGGCACCACCTTCGGCAGATACAGACTCCCGGTCACAAAGTGCCCCGGATAGCTCTCGAAAAACACCCGATCAATCGTGTAATCCTCCCGCTCCACCCGCCCATGCACCACCGCATTCAAAGGCGTCTTCTCCGGCATCGGAAACAGCCCCGCCGCCAGCGCCACCCGCTCCCGAATCTCCTTCCGCCGCTGTTCCCAGGCTTTCACCGTCTCCGGCACCACCATGTGAAAATCACCCGAGTCCAGGGACCGCAATGCCCGCATCGGCTCGGCACCCGACACCCCGCCACCGCAAGCGATCAGCCCCACCAGCACACAACAAACAAGTTTCATGCCCCGCAGAATGATCAGCCACCCGCCTCCACGCAAGCCCCTTCCGCTGAAAGCTACCCCTTAAAGACACCCGAAAGCGCATTCGCCGAGGCTCCGCACTTCAGTCCCCCACCACTCCCAGCTCCCAGGCCGACATCCCCTCGGCCCGATACGCCTGTGCCAAGAGCGCCACCGGTTGAGTCACCTTCGTGCACCCACTCGCGCCACCTGCGGCCAGTCCTCCCGCCAACTGCATGTGGCACCCGGGGTTCGACGTCGCCACCGTTGCGGCCCCGGTCGAGTCCAGGTGCTTCATCTTCCGCTCGATCAATTTTTGGCTCTGCTCAGGCTGCGTGATGTTGTAAATCCCCGCGCTCCCACAGCACCAGTTGGACTCAGGCAACTCGACGAAGGTCACCCCCGGGATCGCCTGCAAGATCTTCCTCGGCTGCAAGGTCACTTTCTGTCCGTGGCAAAGGTGGCAGCTTTCGTGATACGCCACCTCGCCCGCATGGATCTCGACCTCCGGCTTGCGAAAATCAATCTCCACCAGCCACTCGTGGATGTCCTTCAGCTTCGCGTCCCACAGCGCTGCCCGCTTTGCATACACCGGATCGTCATGCAGCAGATGCCCATACGTCTTCAGGTGCGAGCCACAGCCACCCGCGTTGGTGATCACGGCATCCAACGATTCGAGATCAAATTCATCCAATTGCCGCCTCGCCAGGTCCCGCGCCAAATCCAGCGCCCCATTGTGCGCGTGCAGCGATCCACAGCAGGACTGCGACCTCGGCGTCACCACCTCGCATCCGTTTGCCCGCAGCACGTCCACCGTGTCCCGATTGATGTCAGAAAAGGCAAGATCCTGCACACAGCCCGTCAGCATTCCCACCCGATATCGCCGGGGCCCCTTTGCCGGTTCCACACCCGCGATCAAGTCATCCGAAAACGCCTCGCACATCCTCGGAGTCTGGGGCTCCAACTGGCGCATTTTCTTCGGCAACAGCCCAAAGAACCCCACCTTCCGCAAGCGCACGTCCCAGCCTGTCCGCTGCCACAGCCTCAGCATCGCACCGACACACCGGAGCAACCGCGGCCGCATGAAAATCACCTCCAGCGTCAACCATCTCCAAAACTTCCGCTCCGTGTGATCCGCCACGCCCGTCCGCTCGATCTCCGCCCGCGCCGTTTCGAAGAGTTGCGCGTAGTTCACACCCGCCGGACAGGCCGTCTCGCAGGCCAGGCATCCGAGGCAGTAGTACATCTCATCCGCGAACGCTGGCGTCACTTCCAGCTCCCCATCCGCAATCGACCGCATCAGCGAAATCCGCCCCCGAGGGCTGTTCTTTTCCCGCTTCGTCTCCATGTACGTCGGGCAGGTTGGCAGGCACATCCCGCAGTGCATGCACTGCTGCACGACCGAGTAATCGAGCGACTTCAAAAGCGAGCTGGACGGATTGTATGCCATTTCCCGCCCCCACCATTCCGAGATGGACGCGATGCGCAAGCATCGTGAGCGCCCCGGCCCCGATCATTCATGGGAAAGACCTCCGCAGCGGCCCGGCGCCGCGCCCGGCTTCGTCTCCGCGTCCCTATAATGAGAAGCTTCCCCTGCTCCTTGAGGGATGCCTTCACTCCTTGAAGCGGCCCAGCACTCCCTTCAAAAACCCACCGGTCCGGCTCGCTTCCACCTTCGCCACGTCTTCTGGCGTCCCTTCGGCCACGATCCGTCCGCCCAGGTGACCACCGCCGGGACCCAGATCCAGAACCCAGTCCGCGCACTTGATCACGTCCAGATGGTGCTCGATCACGATCAGCGTGTTCCCCGCATCGCGAAGCCGCAGCAGCACCTTCATCAGCAT
>CAXBNA010000210.1:0-10670 GCA_963976915.1 uncultured Verrucomicrobiales bacterium | reverse complement strand
GCTTCCTGAAATCCCTCTCGGTGTCCTACTTCAATGAGGCATCACGGGGGGGGAACCCTGAAGGGCACCGAACATGATCGAAGGTCGTTGCAGATCCGGATTCGGGAGAGTGTCGGAACTCGAAAGCTGGGGAGCTTGACAAGCGTTTTGATCTGATTCTCAACCTTATGGACCATCCCCAACGCCTCGTTTCTCTGGATGCCTACCGTGGCACGATCATGCTTTTCATGGCTTCGTCTGGATTCGGTATCCTGCAAATGGCCAAGGCCCGACCAGGCTCCGTCTGGAGTGATCTGGTTCCGTACCTCTCTCACAAGGAATGGGTGGGCTGCGCGCCTTGGGATCTGATCCAGCCAGCCTTCATGTTCATGGTCGGGATGGCCTGCGCGATCTCCTACACCCGTCGCAAGCGTGAGGGGCAGTCCTTCTTTGGCATGACGGGGCACGCCATCACCCGGGCATTTCTACTTGTCGCGTTGGGCGTCATTCTGAGCACCCGGAGCTCTGGAACCCAAACGAATTTTGTGTTCACCAATGTCCTGTCACAAATTGGGTTGGGGTACCTTTTCCTTGTGATTCTGGCTCGACTGGGATGGGAGTTCTGCGTCTCAGCCATCCTTGTGATCTGTGTGGGCTACTGGTACTACTTTTACAGTCACGCATTGCCGACCGACCTGCCGGCACTGCAGGGCCAGGGAGCAGGAATTTTGGATGGGGTGATGCGCCCTTGGAGCATCCACATCAACGCGGCGGCCGAATTTGATCGCTGGTTCCTCAATCTTCTTCCAAGAGCCGAGCCTTGGGTCAATCATCCCGGCGGATATGCCACGCTCAATTTCATTCCATCCTTGGCAACCATGCTCGGGGGCGCTGCGGCCGGTGAATACCTGATCAAGAATCCAGCACATCCGGGAAAAAAGGGTCTGTGGATTTTTGTCATCGGCTTGATCTGCATCGCCATCGGCCTTGGGCTCGGCTACACCGTTTGTCCGATCGTGAAGCGCATCTGGACTCCGTCGTGGGTGTTTTTTAGCGGCGGGTGGGTGCTCCTCATGTTGTCTCTCTTCGTTTGGGTCATCGATGCCGCCGGATGGAAAAAGCCCGTCTTCCCTCTGGTGGTGGTGGGAATGAACAGCCTGACGATCTATCTTCTCCACAGCTTTTGTCACAGCTCGATCCAGCGTGGGATTTTGAGCCACTTCGGCGTCTACTTGAAGGGCAACCCCTACCTGCCTCTGATTGAGTATGGCGGAATGCTTCTGGTGCTCTGGATGATTTGCTTCTGGCTGTATCGCCAGCGCGCCTTCCTACGCCTGTAGCGATTCGAGCACGGCCTCGGCGGCACGCCGCCCGCTGATCAGGGCTCCGTTGATCGAGATGTCCTCGCAGTAGTCGCCGCAGCGATGCAAGCCAGGTCGGATCGTGGCCGGCACCGGTTCGTCTCCGACGGTGAGTTGGCGTTCTTCCGACTGCGCCTCACGGACGGTGTAGATTCTGATCAGCTTCCACTCCGACACACTGGACCCGAACCATCCCGTCATCTGATCCCGAACGACCGATTCCAATTCATCACCTCCGGCACTGCCGATGACGGAAACGGAAATGAGATGCTTTCCTTCCGGTGCGTAATGCGGGGATACTCGAGACATCACGACCGTATTGTTGACGGGACCGCGCCCACTGCCGTCCAGATGAAGGATGGGCTCCTTGGGAACAGGTTGGTCCGTCGCAAAGTACAGACAGGTCACTGATCGAGCAGGTTTGGGTGGCTTCTCCGCATTCAACAACCGCGCCGCCGTCCGTTCGTCGACCGCCAGCACAATATGAGGTGCCCGAATCGTTTCGCCGTTCTGGAGCACGACTGAGTGTTCATGAATCGCGGCCACAGGCGCATTGAGCCGGATCGAACCCATCGGAAGTTGCGATGCCAGTTGATCAGGAATGGCTTGCATGCCCCGCTCAGGGACGGCTGCTCCGCCTTGATCGAACATCGCAAAAATGAACTCAAACATCCGACTCGAGGTTCGAAGATCTTTTTCCAAGAACACTCCTCCAAAGAATGGGCGGAAGAATCGGTCCACAAACTCCGGCGAAAATCCCATTTCCTTCAGATAGTCCTCCGTTTCCATCTCTGGAACATCCCGAGGGACTTTTCGCAGACCCAAAATCTCCTTTTTCAGCAGCACCGTGTGCCAGATCTCCTTCCAAGGAGTCAATCTGCACCAGGACCGCTTGACGGCATCGATGGGGTGATGAAAAGGATCGGCCAACCGGCACCGGCGATTCTGAATCATCACATCAGCTCCCCGATAGAAAGGACGCAGCCTCAGTTCGTGATAGTCCAGAACACGTTTCGCCTCTGGATACGCCGGAAGGAACACTTGGAAACCGCGATCAAGTCGGAACCCATCCACTTCATCCGTGCGAATCCGGCCCCCGACGCTGTCAGCAGCCTCAACAATCAAAAAAGAAACCCCAGCCCGCTTGAGGGCACGGGCGCAAGCCAATCCCGCGAGGCCAGCTCCGACGATGATGACGGCTGGCCTTTTCTCGTCGTCCATGGCGAACTCGCTTCCCACGCGAGGATCATGAAACGCTTACACGGTAATGCAAGCCTCCATCCCTCCCTGGCGCTTGACTCATCACGTCCTTCCGACACCGTGCCTCCTCATGGCTTCCCCGTCGTCCCCAAAGCGCATTCTGATTCTGGGTGGAAGTGGTGGATTGGGGCAGACGCTTTTGAACCAATGGTCGAACACCCATGAATGTCTGGCCCCCGGACGAAGCCTGGTCGATCTCGCCACTCCCGATTCGCTTGAGAGGAGCCTTTCGGGTTTTGACTTCGATGCGATCATCAACTGCGCAGCGCTGGCTAGACCTGACGACTGCGAGGACCAACCCGAACTGGCCGTCAAAATCAATTCAGACTCCCCTGCCCAATTGGCGCGTCTGGCGGCCGACAGGAATGTGCCCTTCTTTCAGATCAGCACCGATCAGGTCTTTGGAGGAGAAGGCTCAGCTCCCCTGACCGAGGAGGATCCGGCAGAGCCGATCAATACCTATGGTCAAACCAAGCGAGCAGCCGAAAGAGCCATCCTTGAGAGAAATCCCACGGCATGCATCGCTCGGGTCTCATGGCTTTTTGGTCGATTCAAGCGGAGTCATCCTGATCACGTGATTGATCGGGCGCTGTCGGAGCCTCGCCTCACTGCCGTTTCGGACAAGTGGAGTATCCCGACACATCAAGCGGATCTGGCCCGATGGGTTCGCGTCCTACTTGAACCCTCGTCGAGCCTCAGCGGCATTGTCCATCTGGCGCCAACGGGCGCTGCAAGTTGGTTGGATTGGACTGAAGCGACTCTGGAGATCGCCCGGGAACTCGGCCTCCCAATTGTTGCGGAGTACGTGGACCCGGTCCCTCTCTCCTCATTCCCCTCGCTCCGCGCCAAACGGCCCCGCTACACCGTGCTTTCCAACGAACGATTCTCGCAAAGCATCGAAACGCCCATCCCGGATTGGCGAGACGGACTTAGGGACTACTTGACGCAGCAGTATGGATGTCGGATGACTGGCGAGTAATCCGGTCAGAGGATGGTGATTACACAGTTGTAATTATCATAAATATGATTTAAATTGAAGTTCTGATAAACAATTTGGTTTATGGACTCCAGCTTCTACATATCCCGAGGCAAGGGCACCCAAGGCCCTTTCACACTCGGCGAGCTACAGACCTACCTGGCGTACGGGTCCATCGCTGAGATGGACCTCGTTCTCCGTGACGGGACTGAGGAATGGATTCCAGTTTCCTCTCTTCCAGAACTTGTGGAAGCCGAGCCCGCGACTTCCTCTGGTCGAAAAGGCACTAAAAAGGCGCTCCCCCGCCGTCGGATCGCCCGGTATCGAGAATACTCCCGCGTGCCAGTTCCGCTTCGTTCGGGCACCGTGATTCGCCAACTGATCTTTGGCATGCTGTTTTGGCCCCCCACCCTTTGGAAGGCGGGCTCATCAATCTTTTCAAGCTACATCTATCGACACGCTAAAGACGATGCAGGATACCTCCGTATCTGGCCCAGATCAGTGGAACCCGTGGTCTCCGTGATGATCGTCATTAACATCCTTGTCTGGCTCGGGGCAGCCATCTGGATCACCCAGAGCGCTGGCCCAGTCCTCAGTGAGGTGTTCGCGGTTCTGAGAGAGGGACTGCACGAATTCGAATCGTGGTTGTCCACCGGTCCCTGATCAGAACCATCACAGGTAGAAATACCTTCCACGAAGGCAAGACTACTCTTTCGGTGCGTCCGCTGGAGCTTCTTCGACCGGTGTCTCCTGAGCAGCCGCTGGCTTGGCATCAGGCTCCGGCTTGGTGAGCAAAGGCTTGTATGTCTCGGGCACTTCGCCTTTTCCGGCTAGATCTCGATACAAGATTGCAACCGCATAGGCGCGATTGCGAAGCGCTTTGTCGGTCGGCTTTTTCTCCACCTTGGCGGCCATGATTCGAAGGCATTCGGCCAAGGCCTTGGCCCGGAGCGCCCGATCCGATCCCAGATCATAGGTGATGGCACGATGGTAGTCGATCAAGGCAGTGTCTGCATCCCCCTTGCTTTCATGCCACTTGGCCCGCAAATAGCAGAGGGAAGCGATGCGAGATTCGGGGAGTTTCTGGAATGGTTTCTGTGGCAGAGAACTGCCCAGTTGCTCTTCCTCATAGGATTGGACATACGAACCCAGCGCCAACCAGTCTTCCTTTCCCAGAATCGACCAGCCCTTGATGTCATCGTAATAGCCTTGGTAGAACTCACCCAATGACAGTTGGTTGGCGAGTTGCTTGTCCATGGCCGTGGAGAGTTCCGTCAGTTTTCCCAATTGCTTGAGAGACCGAAAATAGTAAAGGCGAGCCAGCGAACCGTAGGAGTCCTTGAGAGGGACAAGTTTGTCGAACTCATCGGCCAGTGCCGAGAACTGCTTCTCGGACTCCGCAAAATTGCCTGCGGTAAACGAGTTCAATGCAGCGGCCCATCCCTTGGGCTCCTCCATGTTCAGATCCACGATCTGCTCATTCGGAATCTTGAAAGCTCCACCGCCGTCTGGTTGAACGGACAGCAAAATCCCATCGGACTCAGCGCCCGTGACATAGCCGGCAGTCACCTTGCCTGTCTTTAACGAAACCGTCGCCTGGAGCGGTTCGGCCCTGAGTTGCATCGGCAAGATAAGAGCCGACAACACCAGCGTGGCCGAAATTTTCGAGATCACTTTTTTCATCGTCATGTTCGGATCCTTGATCGTTAGCGTACACCCCAGACACCCTCATCAGGATCAGGCTGTTTCTGGAGTTGATCGCGCAACTTCTTGTAGTGGTCCTTGGCCTTCTGCACCCAGGGACCCGCTTCAGGATGCTTGTCCAACTTGTACATCCGGGAAACGGTATCCTTGACCAACAGGAACGCCTTCTCGTCGTTGCCCTTGGCCATCTGAATCTCGGCCGCTCTCACGCGAGCTTCGGCTGAGTATTGCACGTAGTTCTCCAACGGCGGACCCACGAACGGGGTGAAGGCTTCGAGCGCCTTGTCGACGTTGCCTTTCTCTTGGTAGGCGCGACCGAGAAGGTAAAAGACCTGGGCGCGGGTCTTGGTGAAGCCCTTCTCCTCCGTCATGTTGAGGAAGACTTGGGCGGCATCATCCCACATTTCCTTTTGGAAGTAGAGGAGTCCCTTGTTCAGCATGGCTTCCTCGACATTCTCGGGGCGATCCTTCAACTCACGAATGACTTGATCGTAGGCATTGATGGCCTCGTTGAAGGTGGTTGAACCACCCGTCTTGGCCAAAACCCGCGCCTGACCCATGAGAGCCAGCGGATAGTAGTCCGACGTTCCACGATCCAAGGCCGCCTTGAACCATTCGACGGCTGCGGCATCGCCCTCTGCCGTGTCTTTGGCGGCGAGGTTTCTCCCCACCTGGACCAAAATGTAGGTTGCAAGTTCGTCCTTGTTGAACTGCTCCAATTCCTCGAACGCCACCTGCATTTGGGCATCCTTTTTCGGGAATTGGTCTTTGTATTGATCATTCGACAGCAGGTCAATCCGCGCCATCGAGAGCCATGCACGGAGCGTGTTGTTCACCTCGACACCTTCGGGAACAAAGGTCGTCAACTTCTCAAGCAACTCGGTCGGCCCGACAATCTGCACGTAGTGCTCCGTGTAGGAGTTGATGGCTTCCTCAATCCCCGTGCCATCTTCGCCACTTCCGAGGCGAATGATCACTTCCTGCAAGGCATCCAGGGCGTCCTTGCCGCGCCCGGCTTCCTTCAGCGCCTCCAGTGAGCTGACGACAACCTCGGCGTCGTAGAACCCGCCTTTGTACTTAGCCATGTATTGATCGTAATACTCGATGACACGCTCCGGGGCCTTCAGCGCCACCGCGGCGCGCACCAGCTGAACCAACACCCGGCCCACAATGACTTCGTGTCCGTCACCCGCTGCCTCGGCCATGGCCTTGGCTTCCAAATACGCCTCTTCAGCGGCTTCGTTGTTGGCGAGCATCAAGTGACTGTCGCCGCGCATTGCGACGGCCCGATCCAATTCGGAGAAGTCTGGGGACTTCTGCTGCAACCGGTCAACGGTCTCAAGGCACTTGTCATACTTGCCCATTTGGAAGTAGCAGGTCGCAAGGTCCAACAGGGCAAAGTTGATGTAGTCTGAGTCGGGATACGCTTCGGCAAAGGATTCGTATTTTTCGATCCCCTTCTCCCACTGCTTCATCCGCTGGAGAGCCGCCGCTTCGAAGTATCGTACGGGCTCCTTGTACTTGCTGTCCTTGAAGCGCTTGGCATGCGACTCCAGCTCCAGTTGTGCTTTCTCAATGTCTCCCAAATTGAAGAGCGAGGCGCCGACCACGAAATCGGTCAGGTCACGGTCCGGATCCTCTTCTGGAATCGTGTTCCGAACTTCTTGGGCCATTCCGAGAGCTTCATCGTACTTCCCGGCAAAGAAGAGGTTCTCAAGCAGCAACGTGTTGACGTTCTTGAGATACTCATGATCCGGATACTCTTTCCGGAATTGTTTTCCGAGTGCGACCGATGTGACGGGCTGTCCGGTGGCGACTGCCGTGCGCATCGCGCCAAACAGCAAGACCGGGCGATGCGGACTTTCCTTCGTCGTCGAATTCACGCCGTGCGTGTAAATCGCATAAGCGGCATCGTAGTCCCCCAGACGCTCATACGCACCGGAAAGAGTCAGTCGAGCGATCCAGTCCAGACCATCATCGGCCACGATGAGCTGCCCGTATTTCTCAAGCTCCTGCCTCAGCAACTCCGGCACAGCGGCTCCATAGCGCACGGAACGCGCCTGCAAGTCCTCGACAATCGCGGAGCTCGACGACATCATCCCGATGAGGCGCACAGCCAGAGTCTGCTGCTTGTTTTCGGATGCGCTCCGAGCCAAGACCAAAAGCCGGTTGTTGAACTCAAAGCGAGCCATGTCATAGGCTGAGATCGCCATGCGATCCTGGTTCACATCGATGAACTGATGTGCCAGTTTTTCGGTCTCCTCATCACCGGTTTCAGGGGAGGTCCAGCTTTCCATGAGTGCCAGAAAGCCACGAAAAAGGGCGTCCGGACGGGGGCTGAGGCCACCCTCTCCGGCGAAGAGTTGGTCGAGGAGTTGCTTGGCTTTGTCGGCCTTGCCTGCCTTTGAGTAACATGTCGCCACTTGGACACGGAAGGCTGCGTCGTCGTAGGTTCCTGCTGGAGCCGGGTTGCGGGCAAAGTTCTCGTAGTCGGCCAGCGCCTCTTCATACTTTCCGAGAGCCTGCTTGATGATCGCCATCTCGAGGAGCGAGAGTTCCCAAACGGGGTTCTTCTTTTCCTCGGGGGTGTCAGGCTTGTTGGCGCCTTTTGTGTAGCAGATGTTGTAGTTCTCGAGCGCTTCCTCGAATTTCTTGAGGTTCTTCAAGCAGAACGCATAGCGATAATGCATGACGCCGAAGGTCGGACCGAAATCCTCATAGCCACTCGGGCCATACTCTTTGAGGATGACCCCCAGGGGTTTGAGGGCTTCTTCCCAGCGGTTTTCCTCCATCAAACCGCCCGCCTTTTCAAAGAGCGTCTGAATGTCCAGTGACTCCTCCTCTTCTTCAGCCGGTGCGGGCTCGGGTGCCTGGGCATTGACCAAGGTCTGGCCGGACAGGCACATCACGCCGACCACGAGCATCCGCAGCCAATTCAGACCAGTGCTTGAGTTCATTTTGACACGGTTCATCAACTTCATGTTCTCTTCCATTCCCATCCCTTTGTCTGTGGAGTGTTCCACTTCGTTCAGTTGCCGCGTCACTTCCCGGCGTCAAACCCCGATAGAGTGACCGTGGTGATGCCAACTTGGGCCAACGCGTTCATCAAATCGATGAAACGCTGCTGCTTTGCCTGATCATCCGCACTGACGATCACCATTGGCTTGCTGCCCGTGGCATCTGTCAGTTGCTTGTAACGATCCAACTCGGCTTCCATCGACTTGTCGTCCGGCATCACTTGATCAGCGATGGTGATTTCGCCAGCGAGGGTTAGCCGGATTTTGAGCGGGTCAATTTTGATGTTGCTGGGCGCACCGGAGTCGGTGGGCAATTCCATGCTCAAATCCGATTCCCTGGGTTCCAGGGTGGACGTCACCAGGAAGTAGATGAGAAGCAGGAAACTGACGTCAATGAGCGATGAAATGTCGAGGCCCGGTTCAGGTGCCTCGGAGGTGATGGCCTTTTTGGATCTTGCCATGTAAAGGAATGGGTTGGGTTGGGGTTGCGAGGGACTCGCTACTTCTTCGCCGTCGGATAAGCGCTGAAGATGATGGAATTGACTCCAGCTTCACCTGCGGCTTGAACGACCTGCTTGGAAAACTTCACGACCGTTCGCTTGTCGCCGCGAAGCAATATTTTCGGATCCACACCGGGCTCGATGACTTCCTTTTTCACGTTCACGTAGTCCGTGATGGCCGCCATGTCTGCGAGGGGTGTCTTGTCGTCCTGACTGAAAGTACCGTCGTCGTAGATGTGAACGATAATCCGGCCCGCGTGCACCTCGGGCGGCTTGGCGTTCTCCGCGACCGGCAGATCGACCCGGGGGTCGATCTGATTCACCAGCAGCCTGGAGCTGACCATGAAGAAGAGAATGAGCTGGAACACCATGTCGATCATCGGAGATGAATCGACTGTGACGCTTTCCTCGTCGTTGGTCAGTTGATTGAGTTTGCTACTCATTGAAGGAGTCGTTCCCGCTCAGGTTTACTCGGCTGAAGCAACGGCCACGGCATCATCATCCGCCACAGCCAGTCCTTCAGGAATGCGGGCCGCACGAACATCGCCGTGAGCAGATTCAACGCAAAGGTCCAAAAGCTCACTGCCCGAGGCAACCGTGGCAGCCACGAGATCGTTCAGGCGGTTCTTGAAGACGTAGAAAAGGGCCAGACTCGGAATGGCAACGAACAGACCCGAGAACGTGGTCAAAAGGGCCACGGAGATGTCACCGGCCAGCTTGGCAGGTTCGGCACCCCCCGTGACGGAGAGGGTTTCGAACGCGCCCACCATACCAATAACCGTTCCGAACAGTCCCAGCATGGGAGCGATCTGGGCGATGACGGACATGTAACCCACCCACTTCTGGTAAGGCCGGATCTCATTGATCGCAAAGTCTGCCATGGCTTCTTCAACCTTGTCGCGACCGAGCGTCTGATGATTGGTCACATCGAAATTCGGAAGCGCAACCGTCATCATTCGGCCAAGAAAGGTCGGGCTCTGAGCCGACGTCTCAATCGCGCTGCGGACGCGGCACTGATGCATCAGATCGGTCAGCTCCGACTTCAGAGCGGCCGGAATGAACTTGCCCTTGGAAAGCGACATGAGGCAGAGAACCGACAGCGAGATCATCACCACGGAGCAGACCGCCAGCGGGGCCATCCAGACGCCGCCATCCAAAACCCACTTCTGAAGCCAAGTCTTCGGGGCCACAATTTCTTCGCCACCATCTTGTGCCAGCAATTCAGGGGAGCCCAGAAGAACGACTGCAAGGATGCCCAGCCAGATGAAGGCATGCCGGTGACGGGAGATGAAGGACAAGGGGGACTTCGAGATCATATTGGGTTGGTGTTCGTGCACGGTTGAATAATGGAAGGTCATTTGATCCATTCCCTGTCCAATCCGCAAGAACGAAATCGGAATTTCCTTCGAAAAATCTCAGACGCCCAGCTTCTGAACCCTGATTTCAGAGGGTTTGAGCGACTTCTGGGCCAATTCAACAAGGTGCGAATGATGCGTGAAGAACAACACCTGCGTCTGATTCGACAAACGAGCCAACTCTCTTAGCGCCGCAGTCGCCCGTTCATTGTCAAAGGTCAGCAAAAGATCGTCCACAATCAGCGGAAAGACCTGACCTCCCTCAATCCGCTGCTCCAGGCTCGCCAACCGAAGCGCCAAAAACATCTGGTCCCGTGTCCCATCGCTCAATCCCTCGACCGCCACGGCATCCCCATCTTCCCGCACCGCTTTGAGAATGGGATCGTCCTTTTCATTGAAATCTGGAACGATCTTCGAGTATCGGCCCAGGGTGAGCCGCTCAAAAATCTCACTCCCGACACGCAGCACCGGGCCTTGATTCCTCTCCATGTATTGATCGAGGTGCCGCCGAAGGAAGA
>CAXBNA010000209.1:0-10690 GCA_963976915.1 uncultured Verrucomicrobiales bacterium | reverse complement strand
GACCCTTTCCTGCTGACCCTTTCCTGCTGACCCTTTCCTGCTGACCCTTTCCTGCTGACCCTTTCCTGCGAAGAAAGGCGGATTGTGCTTTTGGCGGCACCTGTAGAGAACACAGAGTGCGCCGGGTTTGAGTTTAAAGGTAAATGTTAGTAATGTCGGACTTACTGTCCTCAAGACGTTCGTTACTTTCCCATATCACTTTGGCCACAAACCTCTCGATGGTCCGGTCCTCGGGGCGGGACAGCTTCTCAAGTCGACGAGTAACAGGGTCCTTCAATTTGGGATCAGTCTTGAGCATTGCAGCAAACTCTCGGTCGATTTGACCTTTAACTTCTTTCGTAACGAAGTATGTGAGCATGCGAAGTATGTCTTCGGTTGACATCTTGTGCCAGTCTTGAACATCGGGCCAGTCCCTTGTTTCGATGTGCGCACCCACGTCGACATCATAAGGCGCACGAGATGAGCGTGACTGGCTAACGCTATCGTCCCGATCTCGTGCTTCAGATTCAGCTAAATGCGGAAGTGAGTAGCGAATGACTGGTGTCTTCGGCACGGGCCGTTTTAGCTCCCGCGCAACAATCGGAGACAGTATCGGAATCATTTCCCTCAAGGATGCCGCTCTCGGCAGCTTAGGCCCGTCTAGTGGAATCAACTCAGCAGTCACAACAACGCAAGCCAGTCCGTCGCTACTGGCGGTAGCATTTCCGGCATCTAGCACATGTCCACCGGGCCGATGTAATTGGAGCTTATTTACAAGGCCCATTATCAGTCGAATCTCCCTCTGCTTGCGTTTCTCATACTCCAGAAACTCATTTAGCGGGGGGGCCTCCGCACGAACTAGCTGTGCATTCTCTATCTCAGTTCCAGAGACGGTATTGGCGGACAAGACCTCTCTATCGGACCCTCGTTGTGATGTCATCGACACTGATGCCAAGACGGATTGGAGGGAAATCCACAGGGATTGTAACCGGGAGTCAGAAAAGCCACGCCTAGTCCGAATCGCCTCTGATCCCAAGAAGCAGGCGACTACAAGTGTAAATAGTAATGACACTGCGGCGATACCCCAATGCTTCCCGGCAATCAAAGCCAAGCATACCAGACCCAACAATAGAGCAGTGGTTAGTCCACACAAAAGATGGAATCTGAGGCGTTGCTCAAACGGCCTCGCGTTAGATCGAAGCCGCCGAAGTGCGAAGCGAGCCCAAAACGGCTTCAACTCCTCATTCTGAAGCAAATAAGTGAAATCACTCATTGGGCATTGAGGTTCGATCGGCGGTTGAGGATGGACGAGACTCTCATTCGTCTAGTCGGAGGTTATCACAAGTTTCCAAATTGCGCCAAGGACTCCGAGGATGTCTGCGAAGAGCGCTGCAATAGCTCCAGTGACTACCGTTTCCGAATAGGCATCCTCGTGGAGAATGATCCATGAGGCAAGTATCATGACGGCGATCAGGAGCCCAACAGCAACGTACCCCATTAGAAGACGTAGGGTGAACCACCGCTTTTGGTGAGCGAGTTCCGACGCTGAGAGTGATGATCGAGCATCGATCATCGAGGTCATCTTCCGAACCAGCTCCTTCGCGAGCTTGGCTCGGTCTTTCTCGCTCAAGTGAGATTGGATGCCAGCGAGAAGATGCTGCAGCTCCTCTTCGGCACTCCTGGCTGATACATGGGTGGGGCTCTCTGTACTCATCAGGAATGCATTCCTAAGCAACTGTTACCGACGAGGCCGAAGACGGCAAGTGGAAGTGTCCTGCTGCTGCATGCTGAGTCGTCGTCCGAGTATCCGCTGTTGCCGTTGACTAGGTTTCATGGTTTCCAAGGATGGCCACCATACAGGCATGGCCAACACGCTGGAATACCTCCTGAAGATGAGCACAGGAACCTTCACCGGTCCACTGAACAAGGTGCGGGGCGCGAAGGGGGATCTCAACCGCATGGGCAATGAAGGGGGGCGATCTGTCTCGAAGCTGGAGCAAGAAAGGGTCAGGGAGGAATCCGTGACAGCCATCACTTGTTCTCCCTCGACCAGTCCGGTTTGCCGACATTCAACCGTTGGAGGTGATGGCTTAGGTTCATGGCGGTCTTCAACCCCAGCATCGTCGCCGGCCACCACCTTGTCACCACGGTTTTTCACAGCCAATTGCCTGGCCTCTCTCCCTCTCATTCCTGTCAACTATCGCCCCCTTGTCCCTTTCCTGCAGTCCGGGCTGTTAAATCCGCTGGTCTGAAAAGTAGCGGACATCGTATTTCTCCCTTGGCAGTACGTTTCAATTAGATTCATCATCCAAAGCCAAAGCCGATCCCACTACACCGAACTTCCCGCACCTGTGTCAACTCCAATACCTGCAACGCTCCGTGATCGTCTTAGTGGCGGAAAGCTAATCCCTTTTGTTGGCGCAGGGGTTTCAGCTGCCGTTAAATCGGTGTCGACTGGGACTTCGCTATTCCCTAGCTGGAAGACTCTTCTTCTATATTCGGCAGACAAACTGGAGACAGAAAGCAAGGAACCGTACGGCAACCTTGTCCGCAGTCTTCTTGAAATCGACCCGCCCGACTACATGCAGGCAGCACAGCGGGCGAAAACGGGCTTGGGTAATACTTGGATCGACTTTCTCAAAAACCAGTTTGATCACAACGTGGCTGAGGCGACCAACGAAAGTCTCGAACTGGCTAGGGCAATTTGGAACTTGGGGAGCAAGCTCATTGTTACTACCAACTACGATCGAGTGTTACGCTGGACGTGCCCTGCCCCCAAAGATGTTGCTCTGTGGAGCATTCAGGCGCCTGCGGAGCAGGTGAGCGCCATGAGAGATGGGCTTACACGCCCGGCAATTTGGCACCTTCACGGCCAGATTGATGATGCTGCGAATATCATTCTCACACCTGATGGTTATGATCGGTTGTATCCATCGAAAGCCGTCGAAAACGTATTTGGCGCGGCACTTGAGACTCTCCGGCATTTGCTGGCTACTCATTCATTTCTCTTCATCGGGTTTAGCCTGCAAGACGAAGCATTTGGCCTGCAGTTGCGCGCAGTAAACGATATCTTCGGCTCCACGACCGGGCCCCACTACGCACTACTCCACAACGATAGCGTTGAAGCCGTGAAGGCTCAGAACATTCCTGGGATTGAGCCAATTCCGTTCAACGACTTTGATTCCTCACTACTGAACTTAGTTCGCGCTTTGGGTGTCAGCCCTAACACAGAACAGGGAAAACAACGTGCAAGTGAGGCCTTGGTCGGAGAATTCAGTCCACCAACAAACCTCCCCTGTACCGTCGAAGTACTGGATGAGCAATCTTGCGACACACCTCCGTCGGCAACGGCGTGGGTAGGGAGGGGCCATGAGTTAGAAGTTCTTCGGTGTCACCGACCGCAAAGATTGTCGTCGTAACAGGAATCGGGGGACAAGGCAAATCGACGCTTGTCGCAAAATTTCTAGAAGAGAGAACTCGTGCGAGTGAATTCTGGGACTGGCGTGACTGCAAAGAAGAAAGCAACACTCTCCACACTCACTTGGTTCGAATCATCGAGCGAATTACAAACGGACGGAGGAGAGCAAGCGAGTTGGCAGGCGAACAAATTGACTCAGTTATCAAGCTGTTCGTTACGCTTAGTTTGCCAATTCGGGGGGTCTTTGTATTCGATAACATCGACCAGTATGTCGATGTCTATAAATCGACGACAGTCGATTCGATGCACTACTTGATTGACTCCATCCTAAAGAGTCCGACTAACGCACGCTTCATCTTCACCGCACGTCCAAAGATTGCGTACGATGATGCTGCATTCCTGCATCTGGAACTGCACGGTTTGAGCGCTGAGGAGACGGGCCTGCTATTCACGAAGAGGGGACTGTCGATTGACCAACGCTGCGTCGATGAGGTCCATGAGCTGACACAAGGCCACCCGCTGTGGACAAGCTTGATTGCAATGCAGGTTTTCACCAATCGAGTAAAACTCGAGGACCTGTTGGCGAGAGTGCGGGCAGGGAAGGAAGCGGGGCTTCCAGAAGCAATGTTGTTTGAGATTTGGAAATCCCTGTCCCCAAAACATCAGAAGCTATTGCGGTACCTAGCAGAGTTGGTGCGCCCCGAAACTGAAGCGCAGATTTCCCGCATTGTGGAAAATGAACTCAACTACAACCAATTCAGTAAAGCGATGCGGCAACTACGCTCTTTGGATCTGGTAGTGATCAAATCTCCATCAAATGCGCCTGACACCTTCGAATTGCATCCACTTCTGCGAGAGTTTGTTCGGCGGCAGTTTACTAAATCTGAACGAAGTCACTACATTTCGGCAATTCTCGTCTTTTTTGAGCAAGTCATCGTGAAGCTTCGCCCTGCTCTCGCCGAAAGTAGCTCGTTCGACGTTCTTCAAAACTGGACGGCAAAAATTGAGCTTCTAATCAACAGCGGTGATTTGGGGGCGGCGCTTGTTTCGCTTGAGGAAGCAAAACGCCCACTTCTTGCCAACGGATACTCTGAGGAATTTGTTCGCCTCGCGAGCGCTTTGTTTGCCAATGTCGATCCGAATGAATCAAGCTCACTGGACCAAAAGACCCATGACGATGTCTTTAGCGACTTAGTGGAAGTCTTGTCGCAACTCGGACGCTTTTCAGATGCAGACACATTTGCGGATAGATTCGAGCAAACAGTTTCAGGTGCAACTGCTCGCTATGTTGCACTTTGCGATATGCGTGCATATTCGTTTTGGAGCCGAGATGCTATGGCGTTGGCTAAGGAATGGGCAAGACGGGGTGTGGAAATTAAACTCCAAGGGAATCTAGACACCCGGCATGACTGTGGCCATAACCTCGCGCTAGCCCAGAGAGATTCAGGAGAAGTGGATGCCGCACTCCAATACTTTCTCCGTGGCGCAACGCTTGAGGATGTTATTTCTGTTGATTCGATAGATATGGGCAGAGGTGGTGCTTTCTACGGTAACATTGCGCGATGTTTGTTCTTAACGGGTGAACTCGACAGTGCAAGCACCTGTCTAACGAAGTCTGCATGGCTGTTGGAAAAAGAGACTGACGGTTTGCGTCTCCTCAATCAAGGATGGGCGGCACAGTGGCTTGGTGAGATTTGGGAATCAAAAGATCCGGATATCGCTTACCTGATGTTTCGCAGGGCAAATTCAAAATGGGAAACTGTCTCTCCCCCTCGCGCAGCCTTTGCCAAAGCGGCAATTGAAAGAATCGAGCCGCTGACATCAGACTCACTCATAAAATGTGAAGATTGGCAAATTGACCGCAAGTATATCGATTGGTTAGAGGCGTCGCGAAAGTTTCCTGATCGTTAGCCAACGTCTGCACGACTCATCCGATTTTTACGATTGATTCCTTTGAATGCTCCCAGATGCGCACAAAGGTGTCCACACTGCAACGGCCACCAAAAAGTTCCCCAATAACTTTTATTTCCCTTGAGTCCCATGTGCACGGGTATGAGCCGAATACATCGGTTACACTTTTGGGGAGCGAGGCAGCCGCATAGGTAATCGGTTGAAGAGGGACATCGGCGGTGGTTTTGGCGTGGTCTATCCCACGGAACACGATACCAACGCCGGACCAGAGATTGGATTTTGCCCCCCCTTGCCTTGCCACCGGCTCATGGTTGCGGTCCCTCCGGGATCATCCCTCGTCCTTCCTCACCCACTGCCCGAATAAACCCCAAGACTCGCCGTGCCACTCAGGAGGGTTGCGCAACCGCGGCCTTCGGGGGTGCCACCTCTCCCGTGATCGGATCACTCGCCGCGCCTTCGCGGAATCTCCGTGCCAGTAGCTCGACGGCTCCGGGGTGGGTCGCGAAAAGGTCGCTCATGTAGGTCTTCAATCCCGAGTGCTTGGCCTCGGCTGCCTCACAGATTTGGGCGATGTCCCCGCCGGGACCGGCGTGGCGCCCCGGGGAGATGAAGAGCATCGAAAGAATGACGTCTTTTTCAAAACCCTCGCTTCCAAGCAGGTTCTCCAGCAATGGCTCATTGAAGGCGTACTCGTCACCCTCACGGCGCTCCATCGAGGAGGCTTTCACCACACTGGCATCCGCGCCGAGCTGGTCGCGCAGTTGGTCCGCGAGGAAGTTTCGCACCTTGTTCACGGCGATGCGTGGCGTGCCATGATCGACCAGCGTCACCGCAGGTGTGGTCAGGTTTTCGGCGGCGATCTTCTCGCGAACAATCCTCGCCAAAATCTCCGCCACACCTGTGTCTGCCGGATCGTCCAGATCCACCATGCAGGGTGCGATGCGAACCTCCAGCTCGGGCCAGTCCGGCCACATCTCACGGACGCGCTGGGGGAGATACTCATAGATCGCGGCGCTGTGGCCGAAGAAGAGCGGCAGGATGAGGAAGGAATCCGTCCCATGATCCCGACGCTGTGCCTTGATGAAGGGCTCAAAAATCTGCGCGGGTTCACCGCCGAGCTCGGAGGGATCGACTTTGGTCGAATGCAGAAGTGAGACAGGATGGATGGTATGCCCCACCCTCTCACTGATGGCGGCCGCCATGCGCCGCAGGTTCAGCGTGGACTCCGCGCGGTGGGAGCCATTGTCAACGAGGAGGGTGCAGGGGTAGGTGGAGTCAGGCATGGGAGAAAAGCTGAGATCGGGAAAACGCTCCGCGAAAGATCACGGCAGCGAAGGTTTACGAGTCGGCATGAAGATCTCGACGGCACGATTTGCCTATATCTCGACAATCGCCAACGACTTCTGAAGGGTGAGGATCCAGCAATTCGAGTTGGCCATCCACCGCTCTCATCCGTAGAAAGAGTCATGATTGAAGCAACGCTGGTCACCACGGCCGAACTGACGGCATCCCCCGCAAGCATCTGGATCGACGCCCGCCTCGAGGAGGACTACGCCGCAGGGCACTTGCCGGGAGCCCTCAACAACTGCGTCTTCGAGGTCGCCTTCCTCGAACGAATAGCCGGGAACGCGCCGGACAAAGCCTCCACCGTCATGGTCTATGGATCTGGCCCAGACAGCCACGAAGCCCGAATGGCCGCTGACAAGCTTCTCCGGGCTGGCTACACCGATGTTCGTGAATTCCGCGACGGCGTCGAAGGTTGGGTCGCTGCCGGAAATCTTCTCGAAGGCAGCAACGACGGTCCAACCCCACCTGCGCCTCCGACCGGTCGTTTCGAGATCGATCTCGACGAGAGCCGACTTGAATGGCTCGGCCGCAATCTCCTCAACAAACACTGGGGCACGGCCCCCATCCGCGCCGGCCACCTCGAGATCCGTGGCGACCTTGTCACGGGAGGCGAGTTCGTCATCGACCTCACTCAGCTCAAGTGCTCCGACCTTCAGGACAGCGACCTCCGCGACGTTCTCATCGGCCACCTCCAGAGCGATGACTTCTTCGACACCGCCCTCCACCCCGAGGCCACCTACCGGATCACCGGTTCCCATCCCATCGGAGACGCCGCCCCCGGTCTTCCCAACCTCCGGATCCAAGGCGAGCTCACCCTCAAGGGCGTCACCTCGCCCCTCACGCTGGACGCTGCGGCGGGCCTCACGCCCGAGGGGCTTCCCGCCGCTCAGGCCACCTTCGCTCTCGACCGCACTCAATGGAACGTCATCTACGGCTCCGCACGCTTCTTCAAGCGCCTCGGGGGTCACCTCGTCAACGACCTCATTGAGTTTCAGGCCAGGATCGTGACCAAGGGATGACGTCTTCGAGCCATTCCCATGCTTCGGGTCAATCCAGTCCAAAGAAACCCCGCGACCCGACGCGCCTCCGGGAGTTCCATCTTTCATGATTGACTGCCCGACCTGCCATCGTCGTCACTTCCTTCGCCGCGCGATGCTCGGCTCAGCCTTCCTTTTCACCGCCCCCGGCCTGTTCGCGGAACAGCTCCTCACCACGGCTCCCATTGGCGAAGGCCCCTTCTATCCTGACAAACTCCCGCTCGACACCGACAACGACCTCCTCATCATCAACGACGGCCTCACCCCTGCCGTTGGCGAGATCACCCATCTTTCAGGTCGCATCCTTACTGCCAGCGGGCAGCCCGTGCGCAATGCTTTCGTGGAGATCTGGCAGGTGGACAATTCGGGCGTCTACCTTCACTCCGGCTCCAATCGCCGGGACAGCCGCGACGAGAATTTTCAAGGCTACGGTCGTTTCATGACCGGATCGGACGGCGGCTACTACTTCCGCACCATCAAGCCCGTTCGCTACCCAGGCCGCACCCCGCACATCCACTTTGGCGTCAGCAAAGGCGGCAAGCGGATCTTCACCACCCAGATGCTCATCAAGGGAGATCCCGGCAACGCCAACGACAATCTTTTCAAACGCATCCAAGAGCCCGCCGCCCGCGACACCGTCCTCGCCGAGTTCAAACCAATTCCCGGCTCCAAGCTGGGCGAGCTCGAAGCCCGCTTCGACATCATCCTCGGCCTCACGGTCGAAGAGCTCGAAGACGGCAGCCTCCGCGGCATCGGCCCGTCCGAGCTGTCCCAACGCAAGGGCCGCCGACCCGGCGCTTGATGGCCGCCGTGAAGCTCCTCTTGGTGCGGTGGGGAGGCCTTCACCTCACCCGCTACCCCATCCCGGAAAAGCGAAGACTTGCCTGACCCTGCGTTGGGAACCGAGCCTTGGCTCGGCGAATCAAAAGGTGTCAAATTTGGCGACTATGATGGGTCCACAAACCAGTCCTAGGCGTTCCTTTTCCAACGATGAGCCAACCAGCCCACCTCGATTTCGGCGAACGCAGCCTGATCATCCACGAGCAACTCCGTGGGAAAGTCGGCGTCTTCAACAAAATGGCCATCCAGACTCGGGATGACCTCTCCATCGCCTACACCCCCGGCGTGGCCCGACCTTGCGAAGTCATCGCCCAAGATCCCAGTGCCGCGCGTCGCCTCACCTTGAAGGCCAACGCGGTTGCCGTCGTCACCGACGGGTCTGCCGTTCTCGGACTCGGAAACATCGGCCCCCTCGCGGCTCTTCCAGTGATGGAGGGCAAGGCCATGCTGTTCAAACAATTCGCCAACATCGATGCCTGGCCCATCTGCCTCGACACGCAAAACCCTGACGAGATCATCCAAACCGTCCGCCTGATCGCGCCAACCTTCGGCGGCATCAACCTTGAGGACATCGCCGCGCCTCAATGTTTCAAGATCGAAGCCGCCCTTCAAGACCTCGGGATCCCGGTATTTCACGACGATCAGCACGGCACCGCCATCGTTCTTCTAGCCGCCCTGATCAACGCCAGCAAAGTCATCGACCGCCCCCTGGAGAGCCTCAAAGTGGTCATCAATGGTGCCGGAGCGGCGGGCACGGCCATCGCGAGACTCCTGCGCTGCGTCGGCCACACCGAGTCCACCTGCGTGCCCGTCGCAGAGATCGTCGTCTGCGATCGCAAAGGAGCCATCCACTCCGGACGCACCGACCTGAACGCGGAGAAAAAGGCCTTGCTCGGCTACACCAACGAGATGAAGATCGCCGCGGCCTACGCGCTGGCGGAAGCCGTTACAGGATTGACTGCCGACCGCATTCTCCCTGATCCTCTCGACGCCTCCGTCGCCCCTCGCATCGCCGCCGCTGTGGCCGCCGCCACTTGAACCCTTTCCCTCAACCTCACTACACCCACAATGGACACCTGCACCGATCTCGATCAATTCATGGACGGCCTGCGCAAGCGCAACCCCGGCCAGGACGAATTCCATCAAGCCGTTCAAGAAGTGGCTGCCGATGTGCTGCCCTTCATCTCAGACCACAAAAAATTTCAAGACGACTGCATCCTCGAACGACTCACCGAACCTGATCGCGTGATCTCGTTCCGTGTCAGTTGGGTCGATGACGCAGGCAACGTGCGCGCGAATCGCGCCTGGCGCGTCCAGTTCAGCAACGCCATTGGACCCTACAAAGGCGGCATGCGTTTTCATCCCACCGTCACTGAGAGCGTGCTGAAGTTCCTCGGCTTCGAACAGATCTTCAAAAACAGCCTCACCGGCCTCCCGATGGGTGGCGCCAAGGGCGGGGCCAATTTCAACCCCAAGGAGAAGAGCGACGGCGAGGTCATGCGCTTTTGTCAGGCGCTCATGACGGAACTCCACAACTACATCGGACCTGACACCGATGTTCCCGCCGGTGACATCGGCGTTGGAGGCCGTGAGGTCGGCTACCTCTTCGGCCAATACAAACGCCTCACCCACACCTTCACCGGAGCCATCACCGGCAAGGGTGTCGATTTTGGTGGCAGCGTCGGTCGCACCGAGGCCACCGGCTACGGCGTCGTGTACTTCATGCGCGAGATGCTTCACGCGGCGAATGATGGAGTGGATGGCAAGACCGCCCTGGTCTCCGGCTCTGGCAATGTTGCCCTCTACTGCGCGGAGAAACTCATCCAACTCGGTGCCAAGCCCCTCACCATGAGCGACAGCGATGGCTTCATTCACGACCCCGAGGGCATCGACGAGGAAAAGCTCGCCTGGATCAAAGAACTCAAAGAAGTCCGGCGCGGTCGCATCAGTGAGTATGCCAACAAGTTCAAGGCGACCTTCCACGAAGGCCACCCCTGGGGCGTTAAGGCTGACCTGGCCTTCCCCTGTGCCACCCAAAACGAGATCAATGCGAACGAAGCGAAGATGCTGATCGACAACGGCATCATCGGGCTCGCCGAGGGCGCCAACATGCCTTGCGAAGCCGATGCCCAACACCTGTTCCGCAGCAACATTCTTT
>CAXBNA010000208.1:0-10742 GCA_963976915.1 uncultured Verrucomicrobiales bacterium | reverse complement strand
AAGGCTCGGATCCCAGTCAGATTGGAGGCAAACAGACACACCAACATCAGCTCCTCCAACCGACTTGAAATGCCCGCGTCCCATGGCGCGAAAAACCGGTTTGCCAAGGTACACCCGAGCGCAAAAATGATCGCAGCAGCAATCGGCTTGGGCAGGAGCGTCCGCCTCTCGTCATCCACCTTGCGCAAGTAAACCGCCACCAGCACGGCAATGACGACGAGCGACACGGTCAGCTTGAAGTCCTGTCCGCCGGGCATCTGCCGGATCAGCACCAGCGCCCCCAGGCCCGCGATGGCCAGCAGCAACGCGTGCGACCAGCGCATGCCCTTGGCCGAATACGCCGCCAGATACAGCATTGCCAAAAGCCCCAGCGTCATCCCCTGCCAAAGAAGCCCTTCGGGAATGGCCGTGATCGCCAGCCAAGCGATCCCCGCCGCTCCGATAGGCAACAGCAGCCCGGCCCAAATCCATCGGTTCCGATAATAAAACGCATGATGAACTTCCAACGCCGCCGGAGATTCAGCCCGCATGGCATCGAGCGTCCGATCCAGCGCATAAATCCACCAAACCGTCAGCCCCAAGATCCCGACAACGGAAGGGAACAGCTGGACGCCGTGCAGATCCGCCAAACCAAGCTGCCAAGCCACCGCCACCAAAGGCGCCTCCAAGCTCAGCACATGCGCCCACTGCCACCAGCGCGGCGAGCGGTTTTCCATCCCTGAGCTTTGATCCGTTGTTTCCTCCAAGGCGGAAAGCTCCGATGCCTCATCGGAAATGTCCAGTCGATTGCAGTTCGTGATGGTGTATCATTCTGCCTCGTCTCTCCCGAAATGAAGTATCTCACCGTCGTACGCCACGCCAAATCCAGTTGGGACCAACCCGGACTGGCCGACCACGACCGCCCGCTCAATGCCCGGGGTCTGCGTGCCGTTCCCGCCGTGGCCACGTTTCTCAACCAAACGTACTTCGGTGCTGCCGAGTCCACAGAGCCGTTGTTGTCCAAACCAGACCGGCTCATCACGAGCACCGCAGCACGGGCGCTGGCCACGGCCCAGGTGTTTCGAGAGACGCTGAATCTCCCCATCGACTCACTCTTGCTCCAATCGAGCCTCTATCTGGCCTCCGCCGAGAAAGTCCTTCGGGTCGTTCAAGCCATGGATGAAAATTGGGGACACGCCATGATTTTTGGCCACAACCCCGGCCTTCATGAGTTTTGCGACCACATCCTGGCCCGCGCCAACGTCCAGCGCATGCCCACCTGCACCGCCGTTCTCATCGGATTTCCCCTGGAATATTGGGGGGAGGCAGACTGGAACACAGCCCAGTTGATCGGGCTCATCACGCCCAAGACTCTCGAAAAGCGTTTCCCCAGTGTGTATCAGGGCATTTCCAGAGCGGACGATCCGCCCGATTGAAGCTTCCTGGCTAGGTTCAGCCTTTTTGGAGGTAGGTGAAGACCACCACTCCCATTAGCAAAAACACAGCTGCGACAATCATTCCGGTGAACATAGGTAGCGAGTGATAGAACCAAATTCCTCACCTGCCAACTCGATTTTTCAGTTGCGCATGCAGACACTTGCATCACTTTACGCGCCCCTATGGCTAAAAAATGCTGGCTCGAGCGCGATAAGCGCAAACAAAAGACTGTCAAAAAGTACGCTCAACTCCGCGCTGAGTTGAAGGCTGCTGGTGATTTCGTGGGTCTCTCCATGCTCCCCCGTGATTCCAGTCCCACTCGCCTCGTGAACCGTTGCCGTGTCTCCGGTCGTCGTCGCGGTTTCCTTCGTCGCTTCGAAATGTCCCGGATCACCTTCCGCGAGATGGCCTCCCACGGTCTCATTCCCGGGGTGACCAAATCCAGCTGGTAGGTCCGCGTCCCTGTCGATTCGGGTTCGATACCGGATCACCAGGAGCGGGTCGCGCATCATTGCCATGCCCACCTACTCCTACATCGCCGAAGATCCTGAGGAAAGTTGCCCCGCCTGTCGGCGGGGTTTCGATTTGCGGCGGCCCATGAGCCGCCCTGCCCTCACCCAATGCCCTCTCTGCAAGAGGCCCGTGAAGAAACTCGTCACGGCTTTCAACACCCCCAAGGTGGCCAAACCCCTCTCCGTGTCCGATGCCAAGTCCGCCGGATTCACGATCTTGGAGAAGCGATGTGACGGCTCCTACGAGAAGCTTTAGCCCTTCGTAGTTCGCCCCGCCTCCTTCGACTGCATGAACGCCTCCTCCCTCATCTTCCAACTCGCTGCCGCCGCTCCGTCCGTGCCCCAGTATGAGTGGGACACCTCCGGCTCCGAGATTTTTTGGGGCGGATTCTTTGTTCTCTTCTTCGTTCTGCTCAACGCCTTCTTCGTTGCCGCCGAGTTCTCCATCGTCAAAGTCCGCGCCACACAGTTGGACGCCGCCATCGACGAAGGCCGGGGTTCGGCCCAAGTGGCAAGGGATGCCCTGAAAAATCTCGACGGCTACCTTTCCGCCACCCAACTCGGCATCACGCTGGCGTCGATTGCCCTCGGCATGGTGGGCGAACCCTTCCTCCATCACTTGATGGAGCCGCTCCTCTACAAGCTGGGCGTCACGAGTGAAACCATCGTGACCTCCGTTTCCTTTGGTGTCAGCTACGGCATTGTCACCTTCCTCCATGTCGTCCTTGGCGAGCTCATGCCCAAGTCGATCGCCATTCGGCAGGCTCTCGGCACCACCCTGGCCGTCGCTCGTCCCCTCCGCTGGTTTTACGTCGGGCTCAAGCCTGCCATTTGGGTGCTGAACGGCACGGCCAACTGGCTCCTGAAGGTTCTCTTCCGCATGGAAGCCGTTTCGGAAACCGAGCTCGCCCACTCCGAAGAAGAGCTCCGGCACATCGTTGCGGAAAGCCAAAAGTCGAGCGAGGTGACCGAGACCGAAAAGGACATTCTCCTCAACGCCCTCGCCCTCAATGACCGCTGGGTCCGGGACGTCATGACGCCGAGAAACAAGGTCGTCTCCCTCGATGTCGAAGACACCTTTGAAGAAAATTTGAAGGTCGCCGTCGTCAACAAGCACACCCGCTACCCCTTGGTGGAAGGTCACCTCGATCAAAGCATCGGCCTCATCCACATCAAGGACGTGCTGGGTCTCGTCAAACAAGGCAGCCCCGATCTCCGCAGCATCAAGCGAGACCTCCACATGGTCCCGGAAATGATGCCCATCGACAAACTTCTCCGCTTCTTCCTCGACAAGCACGTCCACTTTGCCCTGGCCGTGGATGAGTTCGGCGGCGCCGTGGGTGTTGTGACGCTCGACAACGTGCTCGAAGAAATCGTCGGGGACATTCAGGACGAGTTTGATCACGAGGTCGCTGAATTTCGTCGCATCAACTCGGATGAATTCATTGTCGAAGGCAGCCTCAACCTCTACGAACTCGCCGAAGAGTTCCACATGGATGTCGAGAGCGACGAGGTTTCGACCATCGGCGGGTATGTCACCCACCTCCTTGGCCATCTCCCGAAGGTCGGTGAAACCGTGACGATTGAAGAATACGAGGTCACCACGACCAAGGCCGATCAGCGCCGGGTCCTCCAGCTTCAGTTCAAGCGCCAGCCCAAGCCCCAGACTGACGAGTCCGAGGACGAAAGCTAGCATCCGCCGGCCACCACTGCGCAAGAATCCCCTGCCAGGGTCTGACGTCTTGCATCTTCCAGTCCGCAGTCTTCGCTACCATGATAGCTTGGCACGGGTAAAGCTGTTTGGTACACCACCATGATGCCCAGCACTGAAACCGAGTCTACCCCGCCCCCCTCCGAAAAGGATATTGTCGAACGACTCGCCACCGCCAGGGCTGAGATATTGGCGGAGGTCGGGAAAGTCATCGTCGGCCAAACGGACATTGTCGAGGAGATGCTCGTCGCCCTGCTTTCCGGCGGTCATTGCCTCATCACGGGCGCTCCAGGATTGGCCAAAACGCTGCTCGTCAAAACCGTCGCCGAGGTGTTCGACCTCAGCTTCCATCGGGTCCAGTTCACCCCGGATCTGATGCCCTCTGACATTACGGGCACCGAAATCCTTGAGGACACACCGACAGGTCGCGAACTGATCTTCAAGAAGGGGCCCATCTTCGCCAACATGATCCTGGCCGATGAGATCAACCGCACTCCGCCCAAAACCCAGGCTGCGCTGCTCGAAGCCATGCAGGAACACCAAGTCACCGTCGCGGGCAACACCATGCGGCTGCCCGAGCCATTCTTTGTTCTCGCGACCCAAAACCCCATCGAGATGGAGGGCACCTACCCCCTTCCTGAAGCCCAGCTCGACCGCTTCATGCTCAACATCTTCATCGACTACCTCAGCGAGGAAGATGAAGTGGCCGTCGTCACCCGCACCACCGCCGGAAAAGGCGAGCCCGTGAAAACCCTCTTCACCGGCGACGAGCTCCTCACCTTTCAGCAGGTCGTGCGCAAAGTCCCGGTGGCCGAAGACGTCGCCCGCTACGCCGTCCGCCTCGCCTCTGCCTCACGCCCCAATCGTGAGGGCACTCCCGACTTCGTCAATCAGTGGGTCGGCTGGGGTGCCGGAACTCGCGCCGGACAGAATCTCGTCCTCGGCGGCAAAACCCGCGCCCTCCTCGCCGGACGCGCCCACGTCACCCTCGATGACATCCGCGCGCTCGCCCTCCCCGTGCTCCGCCACCGCATCCTCATCAACTACAAAGCGGAAGCCGAAGGTGTCACCGTCGAAACCGTCATCACCAAGCTCCTCGAAACCGTGAAGGCATAATCCCCTAGATGCGCCCCAACACCCCCATTGATCCTGCCGCGCTCATGCGCATCCAGTCGCTGGAGCTTCGCGCCCGCGTCGTGGTTGAGGGACTTTGGAAAGGCATGCACCGCAGCCCTTACCACGGCTTCTCCGTCGAGTTCAGCGAGTACCGGGCCTACGTCCCCGGCGACGATCCCCGCTACATGGATTGGAAGGTCGCCGCACGGAGCGACCGCTATTTCATCAAGAAATACGAAGACGAAACCAATCTCCGCTGCCAACTCGTCATCGATCACAGCCAGTCCATGCGATTTGGCTCCGCCGGGTTCTCCAAAGCCGACTACGCCGCCACCCTCGCCGCCACGCTCGCCACCTTCCTCATGAAGCAGGGCGACGCCGCCGGCTTGACCACCTTTGCCGATGGCATCGAAGAACATCTCCCGGCCCGCAATCGCCCCGGTCATCTCCGACGCCTCATCACCGAACTCGAACGTCCCGCCAAAGCCAGTGGCACCTCGCTCGAAGTCTCCATCGGCCAGCTCGCCGAACTTTTGCGCAAGCGCGGCATGATTTGCCTCGTCTCCGATCTCCTCGCGCCCGTTGAGTTTCTGGAGAAGCAGCTTGGCCTCCTCGGCGCAATGGGTCACGACGTGGTCCTCTTTCACGTCATGGACCGCGCCGAGATCGATTTCACCCTCACCCATGCCGGACACTACCGTGATCTGGAAACCGGTGCCGAGGTCTTCATCGATCCCGCTCAAGCCAGGGCCGACTACCTCACGCGCCTGCAAAACCATCGCACTCGCGTGCGCCAATCCTGCGAGCGGCATGGCGTCGAGTACCATTGGTGCCCAACTGACGAACCGCTGGAGACCATCCTCTTCGATTTTGTGAAGCAACGTCTCCGAAAAGGAGCGGTTATGAGAGTATGAGCTGGCTCTTTCCATTCTACCTCCTCGGAGCCGGGGCGATTCTTGCACCGATTCTGATGCACCTGCGGAAAAAGCCGCCGCAGGATCGCATCGAGTTCAGCTCCCTCATGTTTTTGGATGCGTCGCCCCGGCAGCCGGTCAAGAAGCGCCGGCTCGATCACTGGCTCCTCCTTCTCCTACGCTGCCTTGTGCTGATTGTGTTGGCGCTGATGTTCGCGCGTCCTTGGTTCGCAGCTCCCCTGACGGAGGGTGGCCAGAGCGGTCAGGCCATCGTCATTCTCATTGACCAAAGCGCTTCCATGAGGTGCGAAAATCTGTGGCCCCAAGCCGTTGCTGCCGCGAAGGAGGCCATTGCGGCACTCACAGCGGAAGACCGTTGCGCGGTCGGTCTCTTTCACCACAAACTGATGCCCGTCTGGACCTTCTCCGACGACACCGGAGAAGAAACCCGCGCCCGACGCTACGAGATCGCCTCCGCGCGCCTCGACGAATCCGAACCCAGCTGGCACCGCACGAACCTCGGCACCGCGTTGATTGCTGCAGCAGATCGACTCACCAGCTCCGATGTCGCCGCGTTTTCAAAGCGTCGCATCCTGGTGATTTCGGATTTCCAAAGCGGCTGCGACCTGGACGCCCTGCGTTCCTATGCCTGGCCTCAGGATATCGTGGTGGAGGTGAAGAGCTTGTCCGTCTCGGATCCCAACAATCTCTCCCTCGCACATGCGCAAAGCATCGCCGATACGAGCGAGTCCAACGGAATCCCCGCAGCTTCGGCTGCCAAGAAGAACAGCCAATTGACCCGATTCCGCATCGAGAACGCACGTGACGCCACGAACGGCGACTACGCGCTCCGCTGGGGGGACCAAAGCCTCGCTGCAGACGGATTTCTTCCACCTGGCGTCAGCCGCATCGTCAGCAGCCCAGCGCCCGACAGCACAACCGACCTCATCTCCGCCTCCCTGACGGGGGACGCCCACGACTACGACAACACCGTCCACCTCCCACCCGCGCAGCCGAACGTGGTTCGTGTCCTTCTTCTGGGTTCTGAAGAAGACGTCAACGCCACCGCCAACCCCCTTTTCTACGTCCAACGCGCGCTCCAACCCACCCCCGAGTTGCAGCCCGTTGTCAGCAACCGAACGAGCGCCCCGCTCGCCACCCAACTGGCCGGAGCCGACGTCGCCGTCCTGCCACACGCACTCACCGACGCCGCTGAAACCGACGCCTTGAAAGCCTGGGTCAAGACGGGGGGACTCCTCATCACCATCGCAGATTCCCAATCGCTCGCGCCGCTTCTGGAATTACCGGATCTAAAGATCACCGACGCCAACGTCGCCGACTATCAGATGATCGCGTCCTTCGACGATGCCCATCCGATGATGGCTCCCTTCCGCGACTCTCGCCTTCGAGACTTCACCAAAGTGCATTTCTGGAAATATCGGCACCTCTCACCCACCAGTGGCCTTCTCACGCTCGCCACCTTTGACAATGGAGATCCCGCCATCCTGCTCCGCTCACTCGGCAGCGGCTCCGTTCTTCTTATGACCAGCGGCTGGCATCCTGCCGACAGTCAGCTTGCCCTCTCGACCAAGTTCGTGCCACTGCTCTACGGATGGCTTGCCGGATCAGGCTTCTCGATGGAAAACGAAAACGAGATCACGCTTGGCGAGGCACTGACCCTGACGGCCAATGACCCCACCCGCGTGACCAACCCCTCGGGCGAAGTCTCCGAACTGGCTCCCGGTGATGCCATGATCGCCCACGAACCTGGATTCTACTTTTTAGAATCCCAGTCTGGTGCCAAACGTATCCTTGCCGCCAATCTTGCCCCCGAGGAAAGCCGCACCTCCCCGATGGAACTCACTGCCTTGAGCGAACTCGGCGTCACCCTTTCCGACAGCGCCATATCGACACCGTCCGAAGTCGCGGTCCAAGCCACCCTCGCCGCCGCCGAACGCGAGTCTCAACAGCGAATCTGGTGGTACCTCCTTCTCGCCGTCCTCGCGCTCCTCGCCGGAGAGACTTGGATCGCCAATCAAAAACCGAAGTCACTCGGAGCTCAACCCATCACCACCTAGTCCGATGAATCACGAGCCCAACACCCCCGTGCCTCAGCCCACTGAAGTGGCCAGCCGCATCCTTCTCCGCCGGATCGCCGAGGTTCGGCAGGGACTCATCGAGATCCGCCGAAACCGCTTTCTAGCGATCGCCATCAGCCTCGCTGCGGCCGCGTCGGCGGCGCTGTGGCTGGCCCTCGCGTCAGGGATCGAAGTCCGGCCGATCACACGCTCGATGATCCACGTCGGTCTCTTCGTGCTCGCTCTTATCGCTTGGTGGTGGGGCAGCCGAAATCAGTGGAGCAATCTCGAGATCGCCCGTCGCGTGGAAGCGGCCCGACCGGATCTCAACATGGGGTTGATCACGGCTGTCGAAAAACTCGGGGCCACCGAGGCAACGCCGTCTTATCTGACCGAGAAGCTCTTCGACCAGACGGTGGTCCGCGCGGCCAAGTTTGACTGGAACGCCGTCACAACGCGCAAAGGCCGACGCAACTCCTCTGTCCTCCTCGGCTTCGTGATTGCCGCACTTCTCGTTTCTGAAGGTGGCCTCGTGTACCAAATGTGGCCAAAGACATCTGGCACAACCCTCGCGGAGGCAACCCCGGATGCGCCGCCCCAAAACCCATCGGAGACTCCCTGGCAAGTCGAGGTCACTCCTGGGAATGCTGAGGTTGAAAAGGGCTCCCGGGTCGTCTTTGAAGCGACGTTCTCAGGAGCCATCCCTCCAGAGGCCGTTCTGGTCTCAACCAGCACTCCGGAATCGGAACCCCACCAGCTTCCCATGGGTGCCGGAATTGAAGGCGCCGTTTTTGGCGCTGTGATGGGAGAAGTCACCGATGACCTCACCTACCACATTGAAGCCTCAGGACATTCCTCAGAAGACTTCCATCTGACGACCTTTGAGTACCCGACTCTGGTTCAAACCGATCTCACCATCACCCCGCCCACCTACACCGGCGACGCTCCCAAGACGATGAAGAAAGCCATGAAGGCCACGGTGCTCGAAGGCTCCTCGATTCGAATCGATATCGAGGTTAACAAGCCCATCGCCGAAGCCGAGCTCTTTGGCGAAGATGAAAGCATCGTCCCGCTTTCTCCAGTCCCCGGTGACTCCACTCACCTGACTGCCACCGTCGCCCCAAAAGAGTCCATCAAATACCGCGTCCATCTTGTGGACGATGCCGACCGCGCCAATCGGAATCCCCCTTGGATCGATCTCAAGGTCCGCGCCAACCAACTCCCGAAGATTGAGGTCGTCTTCCCCAAACGCGACATCCAAGTCTCGCCCATTCAGGAACTGCCCCTCGAAGCCAAAGTCTCGGATGATCTCAGCGTCCGGAAGAGTGGTCTCGTGTACACCCTGGCCGGGAACACTCGGGAGGTTCTCTTCGAGCATGCCGCCACCGAGCCCAAGAAAGCCGAGACCGTCCGCTCGATCCTGAAGCTCGAAGAACACGCCGCCGAACCCCGGCAACTTCTCTCCTACTACTTTTGGGCCGAAGACGAAGGACCTGCTGGAGAAGCAAGGCGGGCGATGAGCGACATGTTTTTCGCTGAGGTGCGCCACTTTGAAGACATTTTCCGCGAAGCCGAAGCGCCGCCTCCGCAGCCGGGTGAACCCAAGCAGCCATCCGACGAACTTGTCAGTCTGCAAAAAGAGATCACCAACGCCAACTGGCGCATCATCCGCGACATTTCCGGCGGCAAGAAAGTCGAGGATGCAACGGATGACATCGGAGTCGTCGCCGAATCGCAAGAGATTGCCCTGAACATGGTCAAGGAAGCCATGGAAAAGTCCGAGGATCCCGAGCTGAGCGAGGCATTGTCCCAGGCTTGGAAGAGCATGCGCGATGCGCTGGATCCCCTTCAGCAGGCACGTGATGAAGCCAAACGGAGCCCCTTGAATCAGGCCCTCGGATTCGAGCAAAGCGCTCTCGAATGGCTGCAACGGGCCCAGAGCCGCGAACACCAAGTCGCTCGACAAAACCAACCGCCACCCGGTGGAGCAGGTGCTCAGAAGCAAAAGGAAGAACTCGCCGCCCTCGAACTCAAACAGGACGATCAGCGCTATGAAGAAGAACGCGAGGCCTCCCCTGAAGCCTCGGCCGAACAGCAGGAGAGCCTGCAGGTGCTTGCCCGGCTGAAAGAGCTTGCGCGACGCCAAGAAGCGCTGGCCAAGAAAATGCAGGAGCTCCAGGACCAAATGCGCAACGCCGAGAGCGAGGAGGAAAAGCAGGAACTCGCGAGCCAGCTCAAACAACTCCAGCAGGAACAGGAACAACTCCTCAAGGACCTCGACGATCTCGGCCAGAAAATGGACGAAGCCACCGACCCCGCCAAGATGGCCGAGGCTCGCGACCAACTCGACGAAACGCGGGAGCAGGTCCTCGAGGCGGCTGAGCAGCTCGAAGAACAAAAGCTGGCCGAAGCCGCCCAGTCCGCCACCCGCGCTCAGCGTCAGCTCAAGGCTATGGAGGAAGATTTCCGCAAACGCACCTCCAGCGAGTTCGCCGACGAAGCGAAGCGCCTGAGGCAAGACGCCCGGGATCTCGCGGAGGCTCAAAACGAAATTCACAAGACCCTCGACGATCAACCCGCCGCCAAAGACGGCCCCTTCGACGATCCCGCCGAAGCACTCCAACAGAAACTCAAGGGAGCGGAACTGGCTCGTGCCTTGGAGGAACAGGCAAAGCAACTCGACGAACTCCTCGATGGCGTCCGCACCTTGAGTGAGCAAGCCGAGGTCGGAGAGCCCCTCCTCTCCCGCAAACTCTACGAAGCCGTCCGCGAAGCCCAGACGAAGGGACTCGAAGAGAATCTCGATGACGCGCGTTTCCAGACCAAGTACGGTGCGAGACAGGAGGCACTGGAGTCCGAGCGGCAGGCCGCACAGGCAATGGAGCAGCTCAGCAAAGACATCGCCGATGCCGCCGAGACGGTGCTCGGCAGTGAGGCCGAAGCCCTCCGCATGGCCCGGACGGAACTGGACCGGCTGATCGATGAAGCCGATCAA
>CAXBNA010000207.1:0-10750 GCA_963976915.1 uncultured Verrucomicrobiales bacterium | reverse complement strand
CGCCTCACCTGCACGCTGCAGCCAGACCACCGGAGTCTCCCCCGCTTCACCTGCACGCTGCAGGTGGACCTCCGGAGTCTCCCCCGCCTCACCTGCACGTTGCAGGCGGGCTCCCCGACTTTCCCCTCCCCCATCTGCACGGCGACATCGCGCTCCGGGAATCCCTGGACTGCGGAAACCTGTTGCCGCTTTCCCAAGGCCAGCCTGCTGGTCGCCGCCACGACTCGTCGGCGAAGTCGCCAGACTTTGATCCCTTGAACGACCTTTCCCCCTCCAGCGCCCCTCGCGTTCTGGCGAACGCGCCTACACCCCTTCTCCCTGTCTCCTTGTCTCCCCCTCTACAAACCATGACACCCCCCAACTGGGACGAAGGCACTTGGGGGCAGTTGCCTGGCAACTCTGACACAGACTCTCAAGCACTCGGAACTGATCTGACAATCGTGCGGTTGACTCTGCCGTGTGGAAAAATATCGGATCATGCATCTTTGGTGGGGGGCTTCGATTAGCGGCCGGACGTGTTGGTAAAAAACGAATTTGTCGAGCGAGTCGGCCGACCTGCAAATGCCGCGCTCCGATTGGCTGACTCCAATGCATGTCTCATTCCGTAGAAAAATAGCCAAGCCATGTCAACGTCACCACGGTGAGAGGCCAGGTGGCGAAATACACCGCGTAGAGCGGGATATAGAGACTCAAACCAAAGAGCGATTTTGCCGCCCCCTTCATCCCCCTGCTTCTGTAAAAGTAGGCGGGGACAAAGATCGGGCCGAGCAACCAAATCCACATCAGGTCCCCATGGGAGAGACGGAGACCTCTCGCCATGCTATCGTAGATGCACCAAGCCAAAACCCCACTGGTCATGGTGAGGCAAACCGCAACATAGAGAACCAACGTGAGCCCCACGTCATGGTAGAAGGCGACCATTCCCATCGTGAGCAACGCGACGACCGCCAAAGCTCCGATGTACGCATGCCAGCGACGCTTCTCGCAATGCTTCTCTTTAGGCGGTTCGGGCGTCATGGATGAACGTCGGGGTGTGGACGGATGAGAACACAGACAGCGTTCTTGGTCAATCGTGCGATCTGTCGCACAGTCTTGCTCTCCACCACGAGAGCGCTCCACCTTGCTGCGGAATGAATTCCGCGCTCCGGCGTCAATGGCGCAGCCATGGTCCCTCGTCGCCTCCACTCCAAGTCTCCCATCTCTCAAACCGCCCCGCTTTGCGCTCGCCTGCGCGCATCTTGTGCGAATCCACCCGCAAGCTCGACTTTTCGAAAACCCTCAGGCACAATCGTTGGCAACGGCTCCGTTCCCTGTTCATGCGCCCTCTTTGCTTCCTCCTGATCAGCCTCAGTGTCTCCACCACGCTGAGTGCCGCGGATCATCCCGCCTTTCCTGAGAAGGGGGATGCCACGAAGGGGAAGGCGATTTTCGCCACCGTCTGCGCGGCCTGTCATGGCGAGCGCGGCGAGGGCAAGAAGGAGATCCGGTCGCCCTCCATCGCCTCGATGCCGGATTGGTACGTGGTGCCCCAACTGAGCAAGTTCAAGAGCGGTCTCCGGGGCGACGATCCGGAGAAGGATCCGCAGGGCCACCTGATGTCCGCGATCGGCAAGACGCTGGAACCGGAGCAGATGGCGGATGTGGCCGCCTACGTGGCCTCGCTGCCGCAGGTGACGCCTGGCGAACTGACCCTGCCAAGCGCCGATCTGGACAACGGCCAGTACATCTTCCAAGCGCGCTGCATGGAGTGCCACCGCTACAATGCCTCGGGCGAGATGACCTTCGGAAGCCCGCCGCTCACCGGTCGCCAGCACTGGTACCTGGCCGATCAGATCCGCAAGTTCAAAGCCGGCACCCGTGGAGCCAAGAAAGGCGACGAAAAGGGAGCCAAGATGGTCTTTACCTCCAACTTCATCGAGGACGAGGAGGATCTCCGCGACGTGATGGCCTACATCATGACGCTGAATCCCGAGCCGGAGGCAAAAGCCTCCGAGACTCCGGTAAAGGGAAGCCAGACCCAATCACCCTTCAAAGAACCAAGCTCCAAAAGCAGCGAGTAGCCTGCGAGGAACTTTGGCCGCCTTGGGCGTTTGGCCATGCTTCGGCGCTTTGGACTCCGAAGCAGGGCTTCGTTGATATACCGCGCGTCATCACTCTTTGTGAAATCATGCAGCCCTCATCCTTGCACCAATCCCTTTTGATCAAAGGCAAAGATGACGGCAAGGAATAGGACAACGATCTGGCAAACTCACAAAACTCTGTGACGTGCGGTATCGAACCCAGACATCAAGCGCACGAAAATCAAAAGGCGTCCCAATCCAAAGCGGTGATTCTCACCGCACTCCAAGTGCCACCACTGTTCAAATACGCCCAACGCCGTGGTGGTCCAGATACGCCCGGCCCTGCGCCTCGCCCATGTAGCGCATCAGCAACCTCGGATCGGTTTTCGTCAGATCCACGAGGATCAATCCGTCCACCACGGATGAGAACGCCTTGTCGACATTGAAGCTCAGAATGGTGCCGTTCAGTCGCAGGTAGTGCTTCAACAGCACCGGGATGCCTTTTTGGTCGGTCTCCAAACTCGAGATCAGGGCCGAGCACTCGTCGGTGTCTTTCAAGCGCGCGCTGATGAACTCCCGCAGCAGGCGATTGCCGCGCTGGTAGCGAAAGGGTCGGCGCGGTTTGACATAACTGGCCAACTGCGGATGCAGCCAGTTGGTCTGCAAATACTCGACCATCAGGGCGCGTGAGAGCAGGTCGTAATCCTGACTGATGCTGACCGGACCAAACAACTGCCGGTACTGCGGATGAAGCGCCATCCAGTGGGCGATGCCCTTCCACAGCAGCGGCAGCGAGGCGAGGTTCCGCTGGTACTCCTTTCGGATAAAGGAGCGCCCCATCTCCACGGCGTCGCTGAGCTGATCGAGGAAGGCTTTCTTGAACTTGAACAGGGTGTGCGTGTAGAGCCCGCGCTTGCCATGCTGACGCAGAATCTCGTCGGCACGGCCCAGCCGATAGGCTCCGGCAATCCGTTTCTCGGACTCGTCCCAAAGAAAGACGTGGGTGTAGTACGCATCGTAGGCATCCAAGTCCACGTCCTCTCCGGTCCCCTCACCCACCGCTCGGAAGGTCGCTTCCCGCAACCGCCCGATCTCTTGCAAAGCGTGCGGAATTTCAAAACTCTCGGCGTGAAAGACCGAGAGCCCGCCCTGCCCCACCAAACGTTTTCCGCCCACTCGAAGGCGCTCCACCTCATCGGCAATCAAGGCACTGCCATCGATTTCAAAGAGACGACCTTCCCGCTCGATCATCGGCACATCCGGCAGCACGGAGGACTTCTCTTTCCGCTGTTTCAAAATCAGCGTGTGCAGTCGCAAGTACTGAATCAACTCGCCATCGGTCGAGAATTTCCGCAGCCGCGAGACCGGAATGGGATGACCCACATGCATGCGCACGGTCCGGCCCTCCGCCTCCAGGCACTCGCGGAGCAAGAGCCCGGTCCTCAGTCTCGGATGGACCAGTCCCGCGAGGTGAAACAAGCGGCTGTTGTGCCCCGGAAAACACACGGGCAGGACCGCCGCACCAGTCCTCCGCACCAACGCCGCAATGTGGGGATGCCAGGGTGCCTCCTCGATCCCACGACCCGGCTTGTACCCCGCCACCTCTCCGGCGGGAAACACGATCAACGCACCGCCCTCTTTGAGATGCTTCAGCGATGCCCGCATCGAGGCAACATTCTGTCGCCTCGCGCTGCGTCCACCAAACGGATCGACCGGCAAGATGAAGGGCCGCACTTCGGGAATCATCTCCATCAGCGAGTTCGTCATCACTCGAAGATCCGTCCGATGCTCCGCCACAAACGCCGAAACCACGCAGGGATCCACGATACCGAACGGGTGATTGCAAACGATGACCAAGGGTCCTGACTTTGGGATCTCGAACGCCGAAGGCAGCTGCGTTTCCGCGCGAATCTTCAGGACCTGAAGCGCCGCATCGAACCAGGCCCCGGCCGTTGGACCCCGGGCATCCCTTTCATAAAGGCGGCGTGCCTTATCGTAGGCTTGTTGGAACCGGCTCAGGCAAAGCCCGTCCTCGATCCAGTCTCCGAAGAGACCGTAAAGGCGCTGTTGGAAGGGAGAAGGGAGACGCGAACGAACGTCGATGAGCATCGGGAATGCCGGACGTGGGGTTGGGACACGCCCGGCGAATGAAACAGGATGCGACGAAGCCTTCCGCCGCCAACCAAGTCATCGTGCCGCTTTCGACACAATCAAGCCCATTGGTTAGGCCAATGCTTTCCGAATCTCATCCCGCCAAAACTCCGCCCTTTGGGCGAAGGTCAGCTCGTCCTTGGCATACAACACACCACGCGAAACATTGACCAGCAACGGAGCCTTCCGGTCGGTCCCCTTGAGCGCATCCAGATCACCTCCCTGCGCTCCGAGGCCCGGAATCAGCAAGGGCACATCCGGCACGCGTGGCAGCACCTCGACCGAGGCATTGGTCAGCCCGAGCACCAGACCGACCTGCGAACTGGCCTCCGTCATGTCCGCCACCAACTCGAACACATGGCGGTCGCCCACCGACTGAAGCTCGATGTCCACCGCCCCCGGATTCGAGGTCACACCGAGGAGGTAGATGCCCTTGTCGGCATACTCCAAAAACGGCTCCAGCGTGTCCCGCCCCATGTAGGCATTCAGGGTCACCGAGTCCGCACCGAGCCGGTCAAAGCAGGCCTTGGCGTAGTAGCCCTGCGTCGCACCGATATCCCCACGTTTCACGTCCAGCACGGTGGGAATGTCGGAGGGGATCGCCTTCATCACCCGCTCCAGCATCCGCATGCCTTCCCACCCGAGCGCCTCAAAGTAGGCCGAATTCGGCTTGAACGCGGCGGCAAAAGGAGCGGTCTGCTCGATCACGTCCACGATCCAACGCTCCGTGGCCTCGCTCGCATCCTCGGCACGGACGTCGAGCCCGACGCAGAGGTTCGATCCGACAGCGGCGATGCGTTTCTCCAGTTTCTCAACAAAGGTCATGCCCTTCCTGTAGGCGGGAACGCTTTCGAGTCCACGGCTTCCTTTGACCCAAAGTAAGTCGGACACTCTTGTCCGCCCCGCAGGCCCAACTTCGTCCACCACCTTCCCAAAGCCGGACAGGGTTGTCCGGCCTACTCTCGCTTGCGCCCTCCTCCCTCCCGCGCACCTTCCATCCCTGACGATGAGCAACGACGCCACACCCTCCACCGCCCCGAAAGTCGGGATCATCATGGGCTCCAGTTCCGACTGGCCCACGATGAAGAACGCCGCCTCGGTCCTCGACGACTTCGGCGTCCCCAATGAGAAGCGCGTTGTCAGCGCGCACCGCACGCCCGAGCTGCTCTACGAATACGCCTCCACCGCGAAGGATCGCGGTCTCTCGTGCATCATCGCTGGAGCAGGGGGCGCGGCCCATCTGCCCGGCATGGCTGCCGCCATGACCCCTATTCCAGTCCTCGGGGTCCCCGTCCAATCCAAGGCCCTCAGCGGCCAGGACAGCCTCCTCTCCATCGTCCAGATGCCCGGCGGCATCCCCGTGGCCACCTTTGCCATCGGCAACGCAGGTGCCACCAATGCCGGCCTCTTCGCCGTCGCCATGCTGGCCAACACGGATCCGGTCCTCGCCGAAAAACTCGCCGCCTTCCGCGAGGCGCAGAAGCAAAAGGTCTTCGCCAGCCAGAGCGAACTCGACGCCTGACCCCGCACCATGACGACCCCCAAAGTCATCCTTCCCGGCGGCACCCTCGGCGTTCTTGGCGGCGGCCAACTCGGCCGCATGCTCGCGCTCGAAGCACGACGCAGTGGCTATCGCATCGCCACTTTCACCGATGAACCCAAGGGCTGTCCCGCCGGTCAAGTCGCCGACTTCGAGTTCAACGCCCCTTACGACGACGAAGCCGAGCTGATCCGCTTCCTCAATCAAGTGGACGTCGTCACCGCCGAGTTCGAGAACATTCCCGACGCCTGCCTCCGCTTCGTCGAAGAGCGCAAAGTTCTCCGCCCTGGTCACCGCGCCATCTACACCGCCCAGCATCGCGAGCGCGAGAAACTCTTCCTCCGTGAGCAGGGCATCGCCTGTGCCGACTTCCGCATTGTCCAGTCCCTGGCCGAACTCGAGGCCGCCATCGCCGAACTTGGCCGCCCCAGCGTCATCAAGACCGCCGCCTTCGGCTACGACGGCAAGGGCCAGTGCAAGGTCAACGCCGACACCGACCTCGCCACCGCCTGGACCGCCTTCGAAGGCCACCACGCCGTCGTCGAGCAGTGGGTCCCTTTCGTTTGTGAAATCTCGGTCGTCGGTGCCCGGTCAGCGAATGGCCGCATGGCCACGCACGGCGTCGTCGAGAACGAGCACGCCCATCACATCCTCGACGTCACCATCGCCCCCGCCCGCGTCGAGCCCGATCTCATCGATCAAGCACTCGAACTCTGGGAAGCCGTCGCCATCGGCCTCGACTACGTCGGCACCATGGCCGTGGAAATGTTTGTCACCAGCGATGGCCGCGTCCTCGTCAACGAGATCGCCCCCCGCCCCCACAACAGCGGCCACCACACCATCGACGCCTGCATCACCAACCAATTCCAGCAGCAGATGCGCGCCGTCTGCGGCCTCCCCCTTGGCGACCCGACTCAGCACACCCCCGCCGTCATGGTGAATCTCCTCGGCGACGAGTGGTCTGGCGAAACCACCCCGCCCGACTGGTCTACCGTCCTCAATCACCCCCGCGCCCACCTCCACCTCTACGGAAAAGCCACCGCCCGCCCCAAACGCAAGATGGGCCACTTCACCGTCCTCGGCGACAGCGCCGACGAAGCGCTCGAACACGCGCGCGAGATCCAGCGGCAGTTGCGAAACTAAATGCACGACCCCATAGTCTTTTCATTGCCCAAGTATCGAAGTTCTCCCTGATTAAATTTCCAGTTGTGTCATTACCTTCATTCGCACTTCAGAATCTGAGGACAAGATGAGCGAGAAATCCAAGACAACGCGTACGAGCGCCTCCATTAATCAGAGGTCAACGATACTCAAGACAATGTCGGCGTCGTCGACAGATACTAAAGTGGGGGGATGGCGCCGTGAGTGACACCGAGATTCCAGAATCCGTCCGTTCAGGTTTTCAAGACTCTGTGAGGAAGGCACTTCAGAAATTGCTGGAGACTAAGCACCTCTACCAATCTGAAAGCGTTTCAAATCAATTCTTGGAGCGCACACTGACCGCCGAAGTTCAACATGCTCGTCGAAGAGCGGAACAGCCAAAAGCCGGCGGGGTGTTTTTCACGGCAGATAATGTTTCGAAAATCATGGCGAACGCCCAAAAATTCACGCGACTCTTCGAGTTTGGGCCATGGACTATCGCAGTGCACAATTCTATGGCACCGGTTCCACGCTACTACTCACCTTCATTTGAGGCGCCTCCTGCGAGAATCTATTGCGAAGGATGCACCGAAAAGCATGTAATGCAGCCGGTAAGTGTGAATCGCATTGACTGGACTGACCAACAATCAGGCACCTCTCAGGTTTTCTCGCTCTCATACGCGTGCCCACTGCATACGGCTTCTCCCGTCCAGTTTCTAGTGCGGCGCAAGCAATGGAAACTCATTTTGTGTGGGCGAGATCCAATCGAGCACATTTCTGTGGCGTCCCACATCCCGTCGGACTTTAGAAAGTGGATCAAGAACGCCATCGTCGCCCACCAATCCGGACAAACGCTGTCTGGCATTTTCATGCTCCGCACGTTTATTGAGCAATATTGGAAAGCCTTGGGACCCGTCCGAGCGGCTACGCAGAAAATAACCAAGCCCACTGGAGATGAGTTGGGAGCAGCCTACAACGCTACGTTGCCTGATGCAGTGAGACAGAAGTTCCCCTCACTTCTAAAGATCTACAACAAGTTGAGCCAAGCTATTCACGAGGCCGACGACTCTGACGCGATCTTCGATAATGCAAAGACGGACATAGAAGAGCACTTCGACGCCAAGCGGCTTTACAGGGTCGAAGACGAGTTCGTCAAAGTTGAGAAACCCCAACCAGCACAAGGCCCACCGCCCGCCGAGTCATGAGAACCAAAAACGCCCAAGTTCAGGAAAAGCCGCGATCCACCTGCGGCATCATCATGCCCATTTCCGCGATCGACGGCTGTGATGCCGCGCACTGGGCTGAGGTTTTGACTGTACTCAAAGAAGTCGGCGACGAATGCGATTATAGAACCTCGCTAGTGTCCGACTCCAACGAGTCGGGCATTATTCACAAGCGCATCGTTCAACAGATCTACGAGAGCGATGTGGTGATCTGTGATGTAAGCGGCAAGAATCCCAACGTCATGTTCGAGTTGGGAATGAGGCTCACCTTCGACAAACCGACCGTGGTCATCAAGGATGACGCCACTGACTACAGTTTCGATACCGCCCCAGTTGACCACCTTCTCTATCCCCGAGATCTCCACTACACCAAAATCAAGACGTTCAAGACCGCGCTTGCGGCCAAGCTCAAAGCAACGAAGGAAGGGGGGAACAAGCACAGTTTTCTAAAGAGCTTTGGAACGTTCCAGCAAACGGAACTCAGCACTGAGACCGTTAAACCTGAAGCCATCATTTTGAATGAGATTCAGATGGTGAGACAAGCAGTCGAAGATCTTCGGAAATACGTGAAATCTGAAAACGAGCCTGAGAGTATGCCAGTGGGGTTTGACACCATCTGCGCGAGTCACTTGATTGGTGCCGAGGGACCACAGGAACTCGCCAAAATGATGGTGCAGATATTTGAGTTAGGGGACTCATTCAGGGAAAAAGTTGTTCACGAGTTGATCCGGAGGAAAAGGACCAAACTAGCATCGCAGCTTTCTAGACTTCGAACTTTTGACGAGGCTAAATGAGCACCATTGAACGTTCGCTACTCCCTGCCGTTGCATCGCCCCCAGCGAATCAAACCACGACGCTGACCGATGCGTTTTTGTGCACTCAAAGATCTCCTCTCCGCCCCGCTGCCACCGGCCCAGTTCCCCGACCCGACTGCAGTTCGTCCAACGCGTTTCCGCAACCTCAACTTGAAATCCATGATTCATCATCTGGGAGGAACTTTCGCTCTGTGAGAATAGTGCGAAGGCCTCTCCCCTTTTACAACGTCACCCATTCACCACCAACCGATGGGGATGAAAAACTAAAATTGGGGGTGGCGTCAAACTCTAGATGGGCGTCGGAATAGGCGCTGGGGGTGCCGTAAAACTTCAGGAGAACGCCCAAGCGGAGCAGATGGAGACCGGTTCCGTCTGGGTTTTCACCCTTCCAAAATCGCTTGGCATCCCATTGAGCCCGGCTGTCACTCTCCACCTCTCGCCCCGCGCCGCAGCGCGGTGGGGTCCGACCGCCGGGCGGACCGGGTTGGCGGATCGACCTGCAACCACCCAGCCACATCCAAACCCACCCTCGTCGGCCTGCCACGCACTTCGCACGAAAGCCCGTCCACCGGCCTGCGCGGCGTGCCCGGCGGTCACGCCCCACCGCTCATCGTCCGCCACGACGGCCCCCAAGAGGATAAACATCCCCGCTCCGCACCGTGCGCTCGGTCCCCGGCGGCTGGAAGCGCGCCGCTCCTTGCATCTTCGACTGGCCAATCCCTGACCTTGCCCCTACACTCACCCCGACTTCTCACAAACCTTCAAACTGACTTCACGACCATGGGCCTGATGGATTACCTCAAAGGACAGTTCCTCGAAATCATCGAGTGGACCGACGACTCACGCGACACCCTCAGCTTCCGCTTCCCTGACGAAGACAAGGAAATCAAGAAGGGAGCCCAGCTCATCGTTCGCGAATCCCAGGTCGTTCAGTTTCTCTACCTGGGTCAGTTCGGCGACACCTTCGGTCCCGGCAAGCACTCGCTTGTCACCGACAACATCCCGATTCTCTCCACCCTCAAGGGCTGGAAGTACGGTTTCGAATCGCCCTTCAAGGCGGACATCTACTACGTCACCACCCGGCTCTTCACCGGCAACAAATGGGGCACCAGCAACCCCATCATGATGCGGGATCAGGACTTCGGCATCGTCCGCGTCCGCGCCTTCGGCACCTTTGACTTCCGCATCACCGATCCCAAGATGTTCCTCCGTGAGGTCGCCGGGTCGGACCATCACTTCCGCCTCGACGAGTTTGCCGACACCATGCGCTCCCGCATCGTCAGCGTGTTCAGCGACGCCCTGGCCACGGCCAATGTGCCCGTGCTCGATCTCGCCACCCGCTACAGCGACTTGGGCGAGGCGCTTCTCCCGCTGATCAATCCGGTGATGCAGTCCAAGTATGGCCTCGAGATCACCAGCTTCATCCTGGAGAACGCGAGCGTTCCGCCCGAAGTCGAGAAAGCCATCGACCAGCGCTCCAGCATGAGTGCCGTGGGCAACCTCAACGATTACGTGAAGTTCCAGATGGCCCAAGGCATGGGCGAAGGTGGTGGTGGAGCCGGTGGAACAGCGGCGGAACTCGCCGTCGGGTTTGGCATCGCCCAGCAGATGATGGCCACCGGTGGCCTCAGCGTAAACCCCGCCATCCCGCCGCCACTTCCAGGAGCCGCCGTCGCACCGAGCATGGCCGCCGCAGCAGCCCCTGCCGCAGCGGCGCCCACCCTCCAACTTGACGTCCTCACTCCCGCCCAAGTCGCCCAAGCGCTCGGCGTATCCGAGACGGACGTCATTGCCAGCATCGATGCCGGAGACCTCAAAGGC
>CAXBNA010000206.1:0-10848 GCA_963976915.1 uncultured Verrucomicrobiales bacterium | reverse complement strand
AGCATCTGTATCGCCATTGCTGGAAGGCGACGTTCACCGTGGCGTTTCCGCGTCTGCGCCCCGCAGCGGGTGGGTTTCAGCCGATGACGGGTTTTCCCGATTGGGCCTTGGTGCAGACCCTGTGTGCGTTTCGTCTGGCATTTCCGGAAGTGGGGATAGTGATGAGCACGCGTGAGCCTGCGGCCCTGAGGGATGCGGTCGCTCCGCTGGGGGTCACCATCATGAGTGCGGGCAGCTACACGGGGGCAGGTCAGGATGATCTGCACCTCACAGTGAAGGGGCGGCGCAAGGAAATCGAGCAGCGACGCGAGACGGATCAGGCAGAGGGGCAGTTCGGCATCGCGGACGAGAGATCGCCGCTGGAGGTCTCTGAAAAGCTTCGTGCGCTGGGTTTGGATCCGGTCTGGAAGGATTGGGATCCGGCAATCCTTGGAGGTGCAACGTCGGAGCCGGAGGCGCATCGCCGTCTTGCGGGAGTGGCCGCCGCAGCAGGCGTCGTGGATTGAAGTTTATCCGCCCGGTCGAGGGCATTCCCTGAGGGACCGCCAGTTGATTTAGTGGGGTGTCTGGAACAGAATGCACCACCATGACGATCACGTTGAACGGAACCAAGCGAGAACTGGCCGACGGGCTGCCCATGGCATCGCTGTTGGAGGAACTCGATCTCACCGGCAAGCCCGTGGTGGTGGAGCAGAACCAACAGGCGTTGCTGCCCCGTGAGATCGGCGAGGCCATGGTCCGCGATGGCGATGTGATCGAGATCGTCCAGATCACCGCTGGAGGCTGAGCGACCTGCTAAACGCGACGGGCTTCGCGATCGGTGACGCGTTGAGCGTCGGCATTTTGGAAGTGGGCGATCGCGACGGCAAGGGCGTCGGCCGCATCGGGTGGTGGGGTTTCCCGAAGCTTGAGCATGGAGCGGATCATGAAGGCGACCTGCTGCTTGTCGGCAGCGCCTTTGCCGACAGCCGCGAGTTTCACTTCGCGGGGTGCGTAGTCATAAATCGGGATTCCAAACTCGGCAGCCGCCAGGAGGCAGGCGCCGCGTGCCGTGCCAAGGATGATGGCTGTTTTGTAGCTCTGGACGAAGATGGTGGTCTCGATGGCGCAGACGGTGGGCGAGTGGGTGCGGATGGCGTCCTGGAGGCCCTCTCGGATGGCAACGAGGCAACCGGAGGCCAAAAGTTTGGGTGGGCTCTTGATCGTGCCGTACGTGAGGACGCGAAAGTCGCGCCCATTGCGCTCGACGACGGCGTAGCCGGTGTTCCGCAAGGCAGGATCGATGGCGAGGACGCGATCCACGGCGCCCGGTGCGGGCGGGGGCGTGACGGCCTTCTTGCTGGAGATCCGGGCCATTCGATCCTGGAAGAAGCGGGTGGTGTCAGTATCCGGAGGACTTTTTCCCGCCTCCGGAGCCGAGATTGAAAAGACCGTCAATGGAGATGGCCCCCGATCCGAAGAGCATCAGGGTGAATGCGACCAACAGATAGAGCCAAACGCTTTCCACGGCCGCGGGCTCGACCTGCCTGACGACTGCGAACGAAGCGAGGCAAATCGGAATGAGGACGGCGGCAAAGAAACGCGTCAGAAACCCGAGGATCCAACTCAGTCCCACGGCTGCGATCAGGAGTGCGGCGGCCGGAGCAAGCAAGTGGGCCATCGGCAGCCCTGCGGCATCGAATGCGGGCACCCAATCCCAGGGCTGTTCTTTCCAAAGAAAATGGTAGGCGTCGATCGCGGCGGTCCAGCCGTGGCGACCGAAAAGGAGGAGTCCAGCGCCCAGTCGAAGGACGAGGACGGATTTGAAAATGGAAGTCGCTGGAGATGAGGAGCGTCGGGGAGAGCCGCCGGTATATTCGATCATGAATGGAAAAAAGAGGAGCTTTAGATATCGGGAGACAGGGTCACGATATCTCCTGCCTTGGGAGTCCAATCACTGTTGGCTTGGACCATGTTGCGGAAAAAGCGGCGTTCACCCTGACGGGTCAGATAGACGGTTTGGGCGCTGGAGTTGAGCTTCCGTCCGCCTGCGACGGTCACCGCGTTGCTGACGCGCATGCCCTCGAAGACAGGAACATACTCATCTTCCAAGACATCTCCCGTCACCTGGACGAGGCCGACATTTTCGACGGAGATGATGTGAACGGTGATCGCGCGGGCGGATGTGGCCTTGAGGTTGAAAACGGCTTCAATCGCACGCCGGGCTTGCGGGAGTTTCAATCCACCGACTTTGACGCTGCCAAAATCGTCCAAATCGATGACGCCGCGTTCATCGATCATGGCGACGGTGCGGTAAATGCGCTCAGAGGATCGGGTGCCCTGATAAATATCGAGCCGCATGGTCTGTCCATAGCCGAGCGTTCCGCGGGAGTTGAAGGGCATTGTTGGGTCCTCGTCCGAGGCCTGATCTTGATCAGGCCAGCTGCCGAGCATCTCGCCGACGTTGGGGAGCGATGGCAACTTGGGAAGCCGGATGTTGCTTGCATCAGGAATCAAGGCGCAAGCACTGAGCAAGAGGCCCGTGAGACCAAGAAGGGCGGAATGAGTGGTGAATCGAGTCATGGCACGAAGAGGATCAACCACAGACCATGAAGGCTGAGGGACAAATGACAAGGGCGAGGCGTCAGGGATTTTGCCTTGTGGGATTCATCGCTGGTCAGTGGCGGGACTTCCGGGGGACAAGGGAGGCGGATTGGTGGACAAGGGCGGTGGAGCGCGAATTGGGGATCTAAAGCAGAGTGGGTTGTGTCCAAAGTCAACGCGCCTGCGACTTGTTTGCATTGTGGGACGCCGGTTCCGGCGTCGCGTGAGGATGTGTTCTGCTGCTCCGGCTGCGCTTTTGTGCACGATCTTCTGCATCGGGAGGGCCTGGACCACTTCTATGATCTCCGGGGCGAGAAGATGCTGCCCCCCGTGCCGTTGCAGGCAATGCGGGAGAGGGACGACAGTTGGCTGCAGGCATTGGCTCGATTGGCGGCGGACAAGGCGGGGCCTGATGAGGTGGCTGAGCTGTCTCTGGCGGTTCAGGGATTGTCCTGCGTCGGGTGTGTGTGGCTGCTGGAGCGGGTGTTCTCCCGGCACGCGGGCGGCGTCCGTCTGGATGTGGATGTGGTTCGTGGAGAGCTTCGGATCGCGTGGCGGGTGGGGGCCTTTGATGTGGCAAACTTCGCCGGAGAGCTTCAGGACTTTGGCTATCTCGTGGGGCCTCCGCGAAAGGGCTCGGACGCGGAGCATTCCGTCATGAACGGTTTGGAGCGGCGGATGGGCCTTTGCGGTGCCTTTGCGATGAATGCGATGGCGTTTTCCCTTCCGCGTTACTTTGGGATGCCGGAGGATTTCGTTTTTGCTCACTGGTTTGAGCTGGTGACGGTGGTTTCTGCCACTCTGGCGTTGCTGGTGGGAGGAACGTATTTTGCAGAGCGGGCGTGGCGGGGACTGCGGGCCGGAGTCCTGCACATCGACACACCCATCGCTCTTGGCGTGTTCGTGGCCTACGGCGGTTCCATGGTCGGATGGCTGGCGGGGCTGCCGGAGCTGAAGTACTTCGACTTTGTCGGGACGTTCATTTTCCTGATGCTGGTTGGGCGCTGGGCTCAGCAGGCCGCAGTGGAGCGGAATCGGCGGCGTTTGATGCGGGATTCCTCCCTCCCCGAGCACGTTTCCGTTTTGGGCGAGAACGGGGAGTGGGAGGAATGCGCCATTGGAGCGTTGACCGTCGGTTGCCGATTCCGCGTGAAACTTGGTCAGACAGTTCCGGTGGCGGGCCGTCTGGAGAGTCCGAACGCGTCGGTGAGCCTGGAGTGGATCAATGGAGAAAGTGAGGCGCGGTCGATGGAATGCGGCCAAATGCTGCCGTCAGGTGCCTTGAACATTCGGTCTGGAGAGATCGAGGTGATGGCGTTGGAGGATTGGGAAGGTTCGACGTTACGGAGACTTCTGAACGCACGGAAACCTTCCGAGGCTCGCGACCATCTGTTGGAGCGTGTGCTGCGCATTTACCTCGTGGCGGTGTTGGTGATTGGAGTCGCCGGTGCCTGCTGGTGGTGGATGTCGGGCGAGTCGGTGGCTCGCGCCTTGCAGGTAATGATCTCGATCTTTGTGGTGTCCTGCCCCTGTGCCTTGGGCGTGGCGATTCCGTTGGCGGATGAGATGGCGGCGTCGCAGGCGGAACGACTGGGAGTATTCGTTCGGCAGCTTGGTTTTTGGCGACGGCTGAACCGGGTTCGTCGTGTGGTGTTTGACAAGACGGGAACGTTGACCTTGGAGAATCCAGTGCTGGAAAACACCGACGTGATTGGGGGGATGGACGCACAGGAGCGTGAAGCGTTGCGGACCTTGGTGACGGGGAATCTGCATCCGGTGAGCCGGAGCCTGTTCGATGCGGTGGGCCCGGGGGCGCTGTGCGAGTTTGATGGAGCCGTGGAGGAGGTGATCGGTCAGGGGACCCTTTTCCGTGACTCGGCGGGAGTGTCTTGGGCGCTAGGGAAACCGGGCTGGAAGGCCGGGGGAACGGGGGATGTAGTCCTGTCGCGAGATGATGAAAGAGTGGCCGGGTTTGGGTTTCGAGACGCCTTGCGATCGGAGTCTGTGGAAGAATGTGACCGACTCCGTTCCGATGGGATCGAGGTCTGCATTCTGAGCGGTGACCGGCTGGAGAAGGTGGCGGGGATCGCGTCGGTCCTGGGGCTTTCCCGAAGTGACTGGGAAGCTTCGATGACTCCTGAAGCCAAGGCGGATTGGATCGCGGCCCACGATGGGGATGCGACCCTGTATGTGGGGGACGGTGCCAATGACAGTCTCGCGTTTGACGCAGCTTTGTGTGCGGGTAGCCCGGTCTCCGGGCGGAGCTTCCTCGAACAAAAGGCGGACTTTTTCTTCATGGGGCACAGCTTGAGATTCGTATCCAGTCTCATGAAAGTCGCAGATCGTCATCGGCGGGCGACGAAAAGGGCCTTCGTCTTTGCGGTCGTCTACAATGTGGTGGCGGTGGGGCTGGGACTCTCCGGTGCCCTAAGTCCGGTGATGGCTGCGATTTTGATGCCCCTGAGTTCAGTGGCGACGTTGGGACTGGTCAGTCTGTCCTTCGCCTCCCGGTCCACCAAGGCTCGTGGGGCAAACTCGTCGGTGGTCGCTTCCACGGAGATGTGCCCGGCACCCTCGTGACAAGGGAGGCTCACCACAGCACAAGCCGCGGGAGGCAGGCCGAACGCCAATCTGTTAGTCATAATCAAATACCAACCCGATAGAAGACCATGAAGACATTCCACCGAATCATTGCAGCCATCGATTTTACCGAACCCTGCCGACGCGCCTTGAAAGAGGCGGTGAGACGTGGGGCAAAGGATCAGGCCCAAGTCATCGCGGTTCACGTGATGGACGACTTCTTGATGGAGGAGTTGAAGCGTGCCCTCTCCTCCAGTGATGCAGAGGTCAGAGCCGAGTGGGAGGGGAAACTGAGGGCCTTTGTCGATGAGTGCGACGTGGGGGCCGCTCTTGTGAAATGCGAGGTGCGGGTGGGTCGCCCGTTCACGGAACTGTCGGAGGCCTGTCGGGTGCATGAAGCGGATCTCCTGGTGATGGGTGCCAAGGGTTCCCGGGAGGAGCCAAACCGCATTGGGGTGATTGCGGCCAAATGTGTAAGGAAGGCCCCGGTCGATGTCTTGCTCGTGCGTTCGGGAGCGCAGGGTCCGTTCAAGAAGGTCGTTGCCTGCGTGGATTTTTCGGAAAACTCCGCCAAGGCCGTTCAGGAAGCGCTTCACATCGCGAAAGTCGACGGTGGTTCGTTGGATTGTCTCTACATCTACCAGTCAGCTCTGGCGATGTCGCTCGACTACGGCGGCATGGTCCCACCGATGCCTGCGGATGCCGGGACAGAGACCCTTGAGATGTGGCGCACCGAACTCGCGACATTCATTGAGGGACTCACTCGCGATGCGGGGGATGTGCCCGTGAGGACGCTGGTGACGGAGCGAGTAAACGTCCGCGAGGCGATCCTCGATCACGTCGCTGAGACGGGTTCGGATCTCGTGGTTCTCGGGACGCGTGGGAAATCGGGGCTCCGGGAGCTCTTGATCGGTACCACGGCGGAGAAGATCGTTCAGAACGCGCCTTGCGCGATTCTCGCCGTGAAACCCGACGATGTCGTGGCTGCAGCGGAGTAGGGCCATTTTTTGATCGAGTGATGCCTTCCACCATGGAGCCAGTGGCGATTCCATCCTTCACCATTGGGGAGCCGCGTCTTGACAGTGGGCCCGGCTGTGGGAAGCATCGCGGCGGACACGTTTGCGAAAAGGTTTCGCCGTGTCTTGCCTGCTCCAGAAAATCCATGCCTGCCACCGATCCCATCCTCCTCCAATCGCTCGTCGATCACGCGGGCATGTTGGTGATGGAAGTGACTCCAGAAGGGGAGATTGTTTGGTTCAGCGGAGCCATGGAGCGCTTCTGTGGGATGGAGCTGGATGAAGTTCGTGGCCGGAACTGGTTGGAGCTTTTTATCCCAGAGGAATCGCGGGACACCGTCCGGCAACTCTGCGCATCGGGTGCCGCAGAGATCAGGCGTGAGGTCCACGTCCAACCCATGGTTACCCATCGCGGCGACATGCGAAAGGTGGAGTGGTTTCACACCGACTTGCGCGGAGACGATGGCGACCTCCGAGGCCTGCTCTGCATTGGGAGGGATGTGACGGAACTGGAGCAAACACGCGAAGCTCTCGCCTCTTCCCAGCAGTTGAGCCAGGCCGTGATGGAAACGGCTGTGAACGCCATTATCACGATTGACGAGCGGCGGTTCATTGAGTCGGTCAATCCCGCCACGGAGCGTCTCTTTGGGTATGACAAATCAGAGATGATCGGCCAAAACGTGAAGCTCCTGATGCCGGAACCCTACCGACATCGGCACGACGGCTACGTGAAGGATTATGTGCGCACCGGCGTGAAGAAGATCATCGGGATCGGCCGGGAAGCGGTCGCCCAAAAAAAGGATGGAACGGTGTTTCCCATTGACCTCTCGATCGGGGAGGCGGTCCTGCCGAATGGGAGACGTGTCTTCACCGGGATCATTCGGGATCTGTCGGATCGAAAGGCGCTGGAGGAGAAAATTCTACAGATCTCCGAAGAGGAGCAAAATCGAATTGGCCGGGACATTCACGACGATCTCTGCCAGCAGCTCGCTGCCATCGGTTGCTTGGCCAAAGTGGCCGAGCAGGGGCTCTCCAAAACCTGCACGCCGGAGCAGGTGGAGCCGCTGAAGGAGATCGGCAGGATGATCTCGCAGGCCAACGCTAGGGCCAGGGAGATGTCGCGCGGGCTGGTGCCTGTCGTTCTGGATTCCGATGGATTGATGGCGGCTCTCAATGACTTGGCCCAAAGTACCGAGCGGATCTTCCGAGTCTCATGCCCCATGCACTGCGATCCGCCGGTTCGCGTGCGAGACAACCAGGCGGCGACCCAACTTTTTCGGGTGGCTCAGGAGGCGGTGGCCAATGCGATCAAGCACAGCGGTGCCCAGCGCATCGAGATCGGACTGGAAAGCGGTGACGGACATTACCTTCTCAGCGTTCGGGACAATGGCAGTGGCATCTCCGAGCACGCGGCGAGGTCGTCGAAGGGGATGGGGCTCCTCACCATGCAGCATCGGGCTCGCATGCTCGGGGGTGTCCTCAGCGTTGAGCACGATGAATTTGGCGGTACGCTGGTGCAATGCCGCGTCCCCATCCCTGCACAGCAGCCAGCGCCGACAGAGCCACGATGAAGTCGGTTCTGCTTGTCGACGATCATCCCATCATGCGTCATGGATTGGCGCAACTGGTCCGGATGGAGGACGGACTCCACGTCTGCGGCGAAGCCGGGAGCGCCCAGGAAGGTCTGGCCGCGGTGGAAGAACTGAAGCCGGATCTCGCGATTGTCGATCTGACCTTGCCGGATAAGAGCGGGCTGGAATTGGTGAAGGACATTCAGGCCATGGTGCCGGGCACCCAGTGTCTGGTGCTGTCCATGCACGATGAGGCCCTCTATGCCGAGCGTGCGCTCCGTGCCGGAGCACGGGGCTACTTGATGAAGGAAATCGCGGCGGAGTCCCTGATCACCGCGATTCGAAAGGTTCTCAGCGGCGGCATTTTTGTCAGTGATACCGTCGCGACCCGGATGATGGAGCAGGTGACTGGCGGTCGCGGACGACAGGGGACGGGCGGGGTGGATAGCCTGACCGACCGGGAACTGGAGGTGCTGGAGATGATTGGGGTCGGGAAAGCCACCAAAGTCATCGCCTCCCAAATGAGCATCAGCACGAGGACTGTGGAAGCCCACCGCGCCCACATCAAAGAGAAGCTCGGCCTCACCGATGGCGGAGCCCTCGTGCGCTATGCCGTTCAGTGGGTCGAGCAGCGCAGCGGACGGTAATCCTGTCCGGCCATTTTGACGAACCCGAGGCGCGTTCTCGAGTGTCACTGCGGAGGATGCTTCCGCAGCGATGCGCAGATCGGTGATTGGCCTTGGCGGACTCAGAGGTGCTTTGGTGGAGGCAAGTTTTTCGTTTGGTCGAAGTGTCGGAATGCGCATCAGGAGAGGCGCTGAGAGCGTAATGATTCGCTCCTCGTGTTTCTTTTTCGCTCCATCATTCTTCGCCCGCTTCTCCGGGATCGGGTTCGGTCCGTGCTGACGGCGCTGGGGGTGGCACTGGGTGTGGCGGTGATGCTGGGGATCCAGTTGGCGAACTCGGGGTCGCTGGGTGGCTTTTCAGCGGCGCTGGATGCAATGTCGGGAAAGGCGGCGCTGGAGATTACGTCACCGCCGCTGGGGGTGGATGAGACGTTGCTGCCGGAACTGAGCTGGCTGCGGGAGTATGGCGTGGCGGCTCCCGTGATTCAGGCGGATGTGCTGATTCAGTCGGAGGTGGGGGTGGAGGAGATGGTGACGGTGCTGGGCATCGATGCGATTCGGGATCCGGCGTTGCGGGATTATGCGGTGGGAATCGAGGATGAGCAAAGCGGGGCATCGGGGACAGAGTTGCTGGCGTTGCTGGGGGAGCCACGTGCCGTGATCGTGACCGGGGTGGTGGCGGAGGCCCATGGGGTGGTCGAGGGCGATGCGATTTCGTTGGTGACCCGGGACAGGGCTGAATCGTTTCGTGTGGCGGCGATCCTTCGTGCGAGTGGGGAAGGAGCGAGCCGGTTGGCGCAGGGCCGCGTGGCGGTGATGGACATTGCGACGGCGCAGGACGCGTTGGGTCGACGGGGGCGGATTGATCGGCTGGAGCTACGACTGGATGACGGGGTGCCGATTGAGGAGGTGGAAGCGGAGTTGAAGGAGCGATTGCCGGAGGGGCTTTGGGTTCAGAGGCCCGCGCGCCGGAGTGCGGCGGTGGAGAAGATGCTGGCGGCGTTTCATTTCAATCTGACAATGCTGTCGGGGATCGCTCTGGTGGTGGGTTTGTTTTTGATCTACAACACGGTGTCGGTCTCGGTGATGACGCGGCGGCGGGAGATCGGGATGCTGAGGACGGTGGGCGTGACTCGATGGGGAGTGATGGCGTTGTTTCTGGGTGAAGCGCTGCTCCTGGGGCTGGTGGGGGCGCTGATGGGGGTGCCGTTGGCGAAGCTGCTGGCGGCGGGAGCGATTGCCCTGACCTCGACGACTGTGGACACGCTGTATGTGGCGACGGCGGCGCAGGTGCCACCTCTGACGGCGATGCACTGGCTGTTCGGGCTGGGAATCGCGTGGCCGTTGTCGCTCTTGGCGGCAGCGCTCCCGGCCCGCGAGGCTGCCGGGGTGAGCCCGATTGCGGCGGTGACGGGGGCGGATGCTTTGGGTGAGGTGAGTGAGATGGCGGTGGCGGAAGGACCTCATGCGACCGGAACTGGATGGTTGAGGTGGTTGAAAGGTCCGTTATTGCCTGCGGCGTTGGCTGTATGGGCGGCGATGCAGGGTCCGGTGGCAGGGTTGCCACTCTGGGGCTTTGCGGCGGCTGTGTTAGCGATCGCGGCGGCGGCGTTGGCTGTGCCGTGGACCTTGCGGGCGGTGTCGGTGACATTGAGACCTTTTTTGGGACGGTGGATGGGGATCGAAGGTAGGTTGGCGGCGGCGCAGATTGCGGCATCCACGCCAAGACTGTCGGTATCGGTCGCGGCGCTGGCGGTGGCCTTGGCACTGACGGTGGCGATTGCGGTGATGGTGGGGAGCTTTCGAACGACGGTGACGTATTGGGTGGATCAGTCGTTGGGAGCGGATTTGTATGTGAGGCCGGGCGTGCCTCCGAGAAGTCAGAACCCGCCGACGTTTACCGAAGCGTCACTGAAGTTGCTGCGCGATCATCCTGCGGTGGAGGTGATGGATGGGTATCGCGGCATGGATTTTCCGTTTCGTGACCGGATCATCAAGCTGGGTGCGGGCGACTTTGAGACAATGAGCCGCCACGGAAGGGTGGCGTTCAAGACGCGGGGTGAGTCGGCGGATCTCCTGCGCGAGGCCAAGGAGAGTGGCGAGGTGCTGGTTTCGGAGAGCTTTGCGTTGCGCTTTGACGTTGGGGTTGGAGGCGAGATCGAACTGAACACACCGCAGGGAGCGCATCGGTTCCGAATCGGGGCGCTGTTCTACGACTACTCGAACGACAGCGGGACCCTAACGATGGATACGGTGATGTTCGACCGGTGGTTTGGGAAGAGCCTGCCGTCGCATGCGGCGATCTATTTGAAGCCGGGAAGTGATCCTGAAAATGTTAGGAGGGAGATGCTGGCCGCGATGCCGGAGGGCACGTTGCTGACGATGTTCACGAACCAAGGCATTCGAAACGAAGTGTTGAGGATCTTTGACAGCACCTTTGCGATCACCTGGGCGCTGGAGATCATTGCGATT
>CAXBNA010000205.1:0-10919 GCA_963976915.1 uncultured Verrucomicrobiales bacterium | reverse complement strand
ATACGCTAGTATATACGATTGTGTTGGGATTACTGCTGACGGCGTTTTTCGACCTGTCGCGCATCGCGGCGCTGGGCATCATCTTCTATCTGATCATGGACATCGCCGTTCACTGGGGTGTGCTGCGCCACCTGAGAAAAGAAGTGGATGTCAATCCCGTGATTCCGGCCATCGCAATCGTGCTGAATCTGATCATTCTCGGAGGCTTTTTCTGGGTGAAAACCGCCTCGGATCCGTTGGTCCTGATCGTGGCTGCTGCGGTCATGGCAGCGATCCTGATCACGGAGTTTTTCTTCCTCAGAACACAGTCCTCCGAGGACCAGCCGGAGCATGATCACGTCGGCTGACAGATGAAGTTTTCTCAATCCAGAAAAAGACAATGACACCATCAACCAGGAAAGAAACATGACCATGGAAAAATCTAACTCGGGGAGGAACCTCACTCTTCGATCACTAACGAAACAGGAAACGAACCACCCAAACTGACGACACCTATGAAAACGAAAAAGACAATCATCCTTACTCTGGGGCTCGCTGGCGCTCAGATAGGCGCATTGATGGCTCAGGAACCCGAGATCGACTTGGAAGCGCGCAAGCGGACCATTCCCATCATTGAGCAGCGAGTTGCCGAGCGGTACGCGCAAATTGCGCAGCTTGGGAGTGACATCCTGGAGCTGCACCAGCGCGTTGATGAAAAACTTGGCCGAATGGTGGAGCGCTTGGCCGCTGTCAAGGATTCCGTCCAGTCTGGCTTCAATGTGGGCAACGTGAAGATCGAAGTCATTGAGGCGCTAAAAGTGGCTGCTGAGGCTTTTCAAGCGAGGCGGTTGGCTTTGGAAAAGGGGCTGAGGGAGGGGCGGTCTGGAATTCCGAAGGAGATTCTCAAGAACGAGATCCATCACTTTGACGAGCATGTGGAGATGCATATTGAGCAGATGCTGAAGCTCTCAAAGTCCTTCACTCAGGATGAGAATGTGCAGCGTTATGTCAGCGTGACTGGTGGCGATGGAGGATCGTACTGGGACGGGATTGAAGTCAGTGACGAGTGGAGGCAAAGCCAAAAGGACCGTTCTCTCAACAGGAAACAGAGGGAAGAGGTGGAGAGTGCTTTGGAAGACTCGATTGATCGCTGCAAGGCGCTCATCGCACAGTTGAAGAGTGAGTTAAAAAAGCCCGGGCTTTCGGAGATCGAGCAGGGACTGATCAAGTCGGAGATCGATACCCATTCTCAAATGCTCCAGAAGAGGGAAATGCAGATGGAGGAGCTGCTCGTCGTGAAGAAACCCGATACGATGGAAATGAGTCGTGATGCGGCAGACAGCCTTGAGGAAGCAGTGGGTGAGTTGGTGGATGACATTCAACGGGACGTCCGAACGATCTCATTGAAACACTCCCAATTGAGCGCCGAACAAGCCAAGCTCTTCGCGCTGAAGGCAAATTTGGAAGCTCGGAAGAAGTGGCTTGAGGAGTACGAAGCGGGTGGGGGCCGCTAGACCGCCTTTTAGTTTGTCCCACACTGATCATGAATCCGACCTCTCGACAATTTCCAAGACGTAGCTTTCCTGTTATTTCCAAAGGGTTGTGCTGGCTGCTGTGTTGCGTGATGGCAGCCGGTTTGGCCGCCCAGACTCCCGAGGAACACGCCAGCCATCATCCGGGTGCGTCGGGTGCCAAGGTGGGAGTGGGGCCTCCTGATGGTATGGGCCCGCCAGCCGGTGCAGGCCCGTCTGGCGGCATGGGTGGGATGATGGGCGGTGGCATGGGCGGGATGATGGATGGCATGATGGAGAAGATGGGGGCACCCAAGCCCAGAGATCTCTACCCCACGCTGATGAGCTTGCCGGTTCTCACGCCAGAGCAACGGACCGAGGTCGAGACCCAGGCGACGCAGAGAGTGGGCTCTGGGGTGGCCTTGATGGGGCAGGGGCTCGACACGCTATCCATGGCTGCGAATACGGATGACTACGCGACCATGCGGGACGCTACTGCCACCATCCAAGAGGGCCTGGCTCAGCTTAACAGTGGGCTGGCAGCCCGGCAGGCGCTGGTTGAGGGAAAGGCTCCTCGCAGTGTGGCTTTGGAATGGTTCAAGCGGGAGATGGACCTGCTCCCACCCGCTTCGATGGAGCGGGATCACATCCTCGGGGGATCAGCCTTTCATTTGGTGACCATTGCCATTCTGGGAGGCTTCGCCGTGGTGATGGTGTGGATGTATTTCTTCAAGATGCGCCGTGCATCAGAACTGATGAAGGCGCTGGCCACGCCTGGAGCCACCGCGCCTGCTCCCGCTCCGTCTGCTCCATCTCCGAAGGCGGCCGATACCGCACCCGCGACCGAGGCACTCCCCTCAAAACCGGCGGAGCCTCCTGAGTTCCCCGCGATGAAATCGCGCACCCAACCGGTCACCAAGTGGTCCGGCAAACTCCGTGTCTGCCGCATCTTCGACGAAACGCCGGGCGTGAAGACCTTTCGTCTCGCAGCGGAGAATGATCTGGCGCTGCCCTTCACCTATTATCCCGGTCAGTTCGCGACGGTTGCCTTTCAAATCGACGGGAAACAGGCTCAGCGGAGTTACACCATCGCCTCGTCCCCGACCCAAAGTCACTACTGCGCACTCACCATCAAGCGTGAGGAGCAGGGATTGGTCTCCCGCCACATGCACGACCAGATCAAAGAGGGTGATCTCGTCGATGTCAGCGCCCCGTTGGGCAAATTCACCTTCACTGGAGAGGAGGCGGAAAGCATTGTCCTAATCGCGGGAGGTGTGGGCATCACCCCGATGATGAGCGTGATCCGCTATCTCACGGACATTGGCTGGAAGAAGGAAATCTTCTTTCTGTACTGCTGTCGGACGACCCACGATTTCATCTTTCGAGAGGAGCTGGAGCAGCTTCAAGAACGCCATGGCAATCTGAACGTGATCGCGACGATGACGCGGTCCTCTGGGACGGTGTGGATGGGATTGAAGGGGCGTTTCAGCGCCGAGCTTCTGGATCACTTGGTGCCGGAGATTGCCACGCGTCGCATTCATGTCTGCGGCCCCGCTCCGATGATGGATGCCGTGGTTGGGATGCTGAAGGAACTGAAAGTCCCTGATGAACTCGTCAAAACGGAAGCCTTTGGTCCAGCCAGAAAACCCTCCAAAAAAGTCGCTCCTGCGGATGCACAGGCACCAGCGAGTGCCGATGATTCTGCGAAGGAAGAGCAGCCCACCGTGTCATTCACCAAGTCGGGGAAAACGGCACCCCTTGCGCCTGAAGACACCGTGCTTGAGGCTGCGGAATCGGTCGGTGTGGAGATCGACAGTTCGTGCCTCTCCGGCCAGTGCGGGCTGTGCAAGGTGAAGATGCTCTCAGGAAAGGTTCACATGGCCTGCGATGATGCACTTTCAGACGAAGACAAGTCAAACGGCGTGATCCTAGCCTGCCAGGCCACGGCCACGGAGAATTTGGAGATTGAGGCCTAAAATGAAATGAAAACACTGCTACTGATTCCCTTGTTGATCCTATGCCATTCGTCTGCGTGGGCGAACGAACTCGAACGTTTCGAGACGCTCTTTGGTGAGCTTCTCAAGCAATATCGGAGTCCACCCAAAATGATCCATGGCATCCAGACGGTGGCTTTTGATTTCAATTCATTGGCCGAGGATTCGAAGGCGCAAGACTCGCTCTTTGCTCGCACTTTGGAGGCATTCGAGAGGACTGATCTCAGTGTGCTTGGAACCGCCGATGAGAAAAAGGCATTTTGGATCAATGCCTACAATTTAGGGGCGATGAAGCTGGTGGTGGAGTCCTATCCGATTCGCAGCATTCGGGATCAGAAAGTAAGCAAGGGCGGCTATCCATGGTCCAAGCCTCTTGTCGGAGTCAGCGGGCGTCGTCTATCGCTCGAAGGCATCGAACAGGACAAGCTATTAAAATACTTCAAGGACCCTCGGTTGGTTTTTGCCGTCAACTGCGCGACGATCAGTTGCCCCGACCTGCCGCCCGTTCCGTTTCGGGCCGAGGATCTTGATTCGCAGCTCGATGCGCTGATGAAAGACTTTCTCAGCAATCCAACGAAGGGCCTGCAGATCAATCGTGAAACGGGGGAGATCCAAATTTCATGGATCTTTGAGAAACATAAGGATCTTATCGCAAAGCACTTCGGCGGCCTGCCCGGTGTGGTTCACCGTTACCTGGATGACGAAACCTGCCAGTGGTTCGAGGAGCACGGAGCGCATGTGACCGTCAGTTATCTGGAGCACGACTGGACTCTCAATGACACGGCTCTGGAGGGCTCCACCGCGCCATGAACTCTTGTGACTCTCTGATTCTCCAATGAAAGACCGCGAACGCATCGTCGTGACGGGCTTGGTGGTGCTGATGCTGACCACTTGGCTGGGCTTCGTCTTTCACCGCTCGCCGGATTTCGCAGGAAGTCTGTGGGGCGGCGTCCTGGCGGTCTTCGGTTCCTTATTGATGCTTTTTCCGCTTCTGTATCTCTTCATCAAACGCATCCCGCCACTGAAGCGGTTGGCGACCCGATGGGTGCCGATGCGGACCTGGCTGACGTGGCATATCTATGCGGGTGTGCTGGGACCGATCCTGGTGGTGCTGCATACGGGTCACAAGTTTGAAAGCGCGTTGGGGATCGCACTCACCGGGATGACACTGGTCGTGGTGGTGAGCGGTTTTGTCGGGCGCTACCTCATGAGTTTTCTCGGAGGAGAGCTGCGTGAAGAGCGGACCATGCTCACCGCATTGCGAAGGGAGTATGACGTCCTCGCCGCGCAACGGGCTTCTTCGTCCGGGCGCGCCGCTGGTGTTCAGCGGCTGGACTCCCTGAAAGAGAGGGTCGCTGCGTGGCTGGTTCCTGCCAATCATGCAGAAACCGCCAAGGCGCTGCATTTGGCGGAATCGATTGCCGATCTCGAGTACGCCATCGCCGCGAACAAGAAGTTCAAAAACGCGTTCGGCCTGTGGCTGAAGTTTCACATCGTCATTTCGTTCGTGCTGTACGGGCTGCTCGGATTGCACGTTTGGGCGTCCATCTACTTCGGACTGCGCTGGTTCTCATGAAACTCACTTCTGCCATCCTCATTGCTGTCATGGTGTTCACCGCACTCGCGGCTGGAATTTACTTTGCACCCAGTCATGGCGAAATGGGGCCACAAGGTCTCGATAGTATCGTGGAGTGGCAGCGTATGGCCAATCCTGGCGAGTTGTCACAAGCCCATGCCTTTCTGGACCACAACTGCAAGGCCTGCCACACGCCCGTCTCCGGCGTTGAGGCGAGTAAATGCATCGTCTGTCATGCCAATGATGAGGACATTCTGAATCGTCAGCCCACCGCCTTTCACGCGGATATCGGGAGTTGCCAGGATTGTCATCTCGAGCATCGCGGTCGCCACGCGACGATGAGCGAGATGGATCACGAGGCTCTCGCCAAACTGGGGCGCGATCAGCTCGAAAAAAAATCCGGGACGGACAGCGAAGCGGCCGCCGTGCTTGCTTGGATCCGGCAAGTAGCGACCGACTCCGAAAACCCGGCCCCCTCCGCCTTGGTTCATCCGGACCTCAGCTCGCATGAGCGCACGCTGAACTGTGCCGCCTGCCATCAGAACGACGACCGCCACTTGGGTTTGTTCGGCCATGACTGCTCGGCCTGTCATGAAGCGACGCGGTGGACACTGCCTGAATTCCTCCATCCATCCACCCGCTCAAAAGACTGCGCCCAGTGTCACCAAGCCCCACCGAGCCACTACATGATGCATTTCAACATGATCTCCAAACGGGTGGCTGGTGTCGAGCATGCGGATGTGAGTCAGTGCTTTCTGTGTCACCAAACCACCTCTTGGAATGACATTAAAGGAGCCGGTTTTTATAAACACCACTAGTGATGCCTAAGCCAATGACACATGATCCCATCTGCGGTATGTCCGTCGATCCTGGCTCAGCGCTACGAGCGGACCGAGATGGTGAAACTCTTTATTTTTGCAGTGACGAGTGTCGCCAACAATTTCAAAATGCCTCCGGGCTCTCTCAGCGTTCTGGACCGTGTGTCATTGTCATCTTCGGCGCGTCCGGCGACCTAACGAAACGGAAGCTTCTCCCGTCTCTCTGCAACCTTGCTGCCAGCGGCCTGCTGTCAGAGGATTTTGCGATCATTGGTGTGGGCCGTCGGGAGTGGTCTGACGAAGACTTTCGGCAGCAGATGCGGAGTGCGGTCACCGAGTTCGCCACGCAGGAAGTGGACCCGGAATTATGGACGAACATCGAGCAACGGCTGCATTACTGCCATGGCTCCTACAGCGATTCAGGAACTTATCAAAGACTTGGCACCATGCTGTCTCAGTCAGGCTCGACGCATCACACTCGCGGGAATGCCTTGTTCTATCTCTCCGTCCCACCCAGTGCTTTTGGACCCATCACCCAACAACTCCACGCCAGTGGCTTGCTGAAGGAGACTCCTTCGATCTGGCGACGGCTCGTCATCGAAAAACCGTTCGGGCATGATTTGGCCTCCGCCCAGGAATTGAACGCCACCCTTGCGTCTGCTCTCGCTGAATCACAGATCTTTCGCATTGATCACTACCTCGGCAAAGAGACGGCGCAGAACCTCCTCGTGTTCCGGCTCGGCAACAGCATGATCGAGCCCGTTTGGAATCGTACCTTCATCGATCATGTGGAGATCACGGCGGCGGAGTCAATTGGCGTCGAAGGCCGTGCTGCGTTCTATGAGGACGCTGGAGCATTCCGTGACATGATTCAGACCCATATGTTGATGTTGCTCGCGCTCATCGCGATGGAGCCACCCGCCTCTCTGTCAGGAGAAGCCGTGCGAAATGAAAAAGCCAAGCTGCTCAATTCGATTCGTATCCCAAAGCCTGAAGACGTGATCCACGACACCGTGCGCGGCCAGTACGGGTCGGGTGAGTCAGACGGCAGGCCCATCGCAGGGTATCGCGAAGAACCGGGTATGTCGCCGAATTCGAGGGTCGAAACCTTTGCTGCTGCAAAGCTGTGGATAGACAACTGGCGCTGGGCGGGCGTGCCGTTCTATTTGCGCACAGGCAAGCGGCTCGCTCGGCGAGTCACCGAAATAGTGGTTCATTTCAGGAGTCCTCCGCTCTCCCTGTTTGGTGAAACGGAGTGCTCCCCGCTCGGTCCCAACCTGCTCATCATGCACATTCAGCCTGAGGAGGGGGTCACCCTGCAAATGCGGGCCAAAACGCCCGGACCCACCATTCGGACACAAGCTGTGACGCTCGATTTCGATTATGGTCAATTTGGGAAGATCTCACCCACCACGGGTTACGAAAAACTGCTCTACGATTGCATGGTTGGCGACGGGACGCTTTTTCATCGTTCGGACATGGTAGAGGCGGCTTGGAAAATCGCTGATCCGATTTTGACCACATGGGCATCGCTCCCGCAAGATCACCTGCCGGTTTATCCGTCTGGTTCCTGGGGGCCGCCTGAAGCGGAGCAGTTGGTTCGCTGGTGGAGCCGATGAGGTTGCGAGGTCCTGGATCGGTTGTTTTAAGATCCAAGAAAAAATCCTCACCAGAGATCTCTCTCTGGTGAGGACTGTAACCCACTCTCTCTTGGTTTAATGGCGGCGACTGTGTCCGCCGAAATTGAGATGAATCCCCGGCAAGCTGATGTGTCCGCCATTGTGGCTCGGTCCATTTCCGTAGCTGGGTCGATAGCCGCTGTGACCGTAGCTTGGCTGATTTCCTCCATGGCCATAGCTGGGGCGATAGCTGCCGGGGTTGTAATTCGAATGCACAGGCCTGTGAGTGTAAGAAGGGTGCTGGCTACCGTGCTGATTGTGGCCTGAGTAGTGGCCGTTGTGACCGTAACTGGGTTGTCCATGTGAGGAATGATGCCCGCCACTGTGGTGGGCATCCTCGGCTTGGGAAGGGGAGGGTGAGGCAAAACCGAGCATGGCGGCCAATGCGAGGGAGGAGGTAATCGTTTTCATAGTGTTGTATTGAGATGGAATTGAACTTTCAGCCTCACAACGAGGTGTATCATTTCAGACGGCAGCCTTTTTGGGATATTCAATTTGTCGTCAGGCGATGCATTGCCGCCCCGAACCAATGCCTTCAGGATCTTGTCAAAGATCACTGTGAGGCGGTAGCCATCCGCCAAAAGATCGAGGGTTTTTGCTTCAGGCGGAGTTTTCCTTTCTGCCATGACACCTTCATTCCTGCTGACCTTCATTCTTGTCGCCATTTCGACCTCAGCTCTGGCGCACGGCTCTGAGGTCCATGGTTCCACTCCATTGCCCATGGGGCTCGATCCCGCGCATCTTCATTTGCTGACCAATCATATGCCCATTTTCATCACACTTTCTGGCGTGTTGGCGCTGGCTCTGGCGCTGCTGTGGAAGAACGAACCCAGCAGACGCATTGCGCTGATCCTGCTGCTCATGGGTACGGTTGGCGGCATGATGACGTACTGGTTGGGCCAGCAGGCTTACAAACCCGTGCGGGGCTTGGCAGATGAGGTGGGACAGGACTGGCTGAATCTGCACATGGATCGGGCGGAGCAGGTGATTTGGCTCTTTTTGCTATCGACCCTCACGACGACCGCTGCGCTGGTGGCGGCATGGAGGGGGCTGCGCTTTTCTCTGTCATTGACCCTGGCTGCCGGTGCTTTGGGGGCAGCTACCTTGGCTGTTTCAGGCTGGATCGCCGATGCGGGTGGCAAAATCCGGCATGCGGAGATTCGCGGGGAAGAAAAGGTGGTCCCTGAGATTCATTCAGGGGCGGAAGCGAACAAGCATTGATCCCTTGGCGCAGGGGCGATCATTGTCTGACAGAAAAAATCTTGAGGGATTTCGAGATTGGCGGCATCCAACCTAGTGAACCACGGAGACATCTTCGCCGTCGGCAACTCAATTCAACTGAACCCACCCGAATGAAAAAGACGACAACCTTCATCCTCGCGACTCTTATCGCGGCATTCATCCTTTCCGTGGCACCTTCGATCAGCGCCCACGATGAGCACAAGCATGAGAAGACCTACAAGCCCGGTACCTGTGTCGTCTCTGGCGACGATCTCGAAGAGATGGGCAAGCCCTTCGTCTTCAACCATGAGGGCAAGGAGATCAAACTCTGCTGCAAGTCGTGTCGCAAGGATTTCGACAAGGATCCCGGCAAGTATCTAAGAAAGCTTGAGGGAAAATAGTTTCCGCATCGACGTTTGCCACTTTTGCAGCGCTTGCCGTCCCGGCACTTTTGATGCTGATGCACCGGAGGTGGTGGAGCCGCTTGCTGCTAGCCTGTTCCCGACTCGGAGAACGTGCGCTGATCAGAGGACTTATTCAGGGGAGGAATCGCTTCCATGGCGCTCGAATAGTCTGCGGATGTCTTCGGCTCAAATGAGAGCCAATACGGCCAAATCCAATAAAAGAATCAAGAGCCATGAATCTCGCCACAATCAAACCTGCTTCACACCTCATGCTCTTGGGGCTGATGACAATCGTTGCCCTGTTCCTAACGCCTGATGCCCGGGCGGATCATGATCATCCTCACATCTACGTCACTCTCGTGGATTATCTCGGCCACGATGCTTCTTCTGGAGATCACACGGTCAAGGTGGCTACCCACGAAGGAGACCACCATCACGAATACATCCTGCACTTTCACACCGAGGCAGTTGGTCGGCTTCGAGGTCACAACGGAGAGAAACTTCAAATCAGCCTGAGCGAGGACGGTCAGCGCTGGGAGCGCCTGACACTCAATCATCGTGGCGAAGTTCATGGTCCCTGGACCATCCACTCAAAGCATCAGGTGAATTGAGAGAGAGCTTCATTACGCCAAAAAACATCTCCTGCCGTCGAACGAGCCCTCCTTCATTGTTCTCCGTAGCCCTTCGGTTGAGCCATTTGATGGGTGTCTGGGACAACTTTTGATGCGGTGCCTTTCTCGGGGTATTCGGTTTGACATCCGGCAATGCGTTGCGAACTCGGGGCGGGTTGGACGCTTGTGGGAGAAACCCTGAGGGGAGCTAGGCTGTGCGGCGTTCAACCTGAGATGATCGTTCGTGGAAGTGCCTTTATCTTTGCGACGGATATCCGTTGTTGGTATGGCTCGTGCAAACTTTTTCACATAATGACATCAATAGGGGTGTCGTTACTGGCGTTCTCGTTTTTGCTTCGTGCCATAAGGTGTGAGATGCAACGAGCCGCATTGCATGACGCATGTCCGCTTACCGTCCGAGTTGAATAATCATTGGTTCTTACTCCCGTAAATAATGAAACACACACACCCGTCGTCCGCCCGTATCGCGATTCTCGGCTCGCTATTAGCCACCTCATTTCTGACTGCCAAGACGGTGGAATATGAACTGACGATTGCCAGCGCAGAGCTATCACCCGCAGGGAGACTCCGCCCGGCGATGACGATCAATGGTGGGATTCCAGGGCCGGTGTTGCGTTTTACGGAGGGGGACATGGCGGTGATGCATGTGCGCAATGACATGGACGTGCCAACCTCCATCCACTGGCACGGTTTGCTGGTGCCGCCCAACATGGATGGGGTGCCCTTTGTGAGTTATCCGCCGATTCAACCGGGTACCACCTTCACCTATCGATTTCCGATCCGGCAAGCGGGTACGTACTGGTATCACTCCCACACGGAGTTACAGGAGCAGCTCGGAGTTTACGGGGGCATCGTGATCCAGCCCCGTCAGAAAAGAATTCCAGTGGATGACGAGCATGTCGTCGTACTCTCGGACTGGACCGACTGGTCACCCGACAAAGTCATGCGCCTGCTCCGGCGCGGGTCGGAGTTCATGGGCATTCGGAAAAAGACGGGGCAAAGCCTTCTGGGAGCGTGGAAGACGGGCAAGATGGGAGAGTTTTGGCTGCGTGAGGCCATGCGGATGCCGCCCATGGATCTCGCCGATGTCGCGTATGACGCCTTT
>CAXBNA010000204.1:0-10971 GCA_963976915.1 uncultured Verrucomicrobiales bacterium | reverse complement strand
ATCGAGCTTGAAGATCTTTCGGGCCAGCCATCGGCCATAGGTGTTGTAGGCGACGATGTAGAGAACGAGTGCGCCGATGGCGATGAGGAGGGTTTCCATGGTTGGTGGAGGTGGATCGAGGTGTCTGGAAACTGAATCAAGCGACGGAGGCGGCGAGTTCTTTCATCGCAGTACCCATATCCTCTTGGCCGAAGGAAGAGGTGCCGCAGACAAAGAGGTTGGCACCGTTGGCTTTCGCGATGGGCGCAGTGCTGACGTAGATGCCCCCATCGACCTCCAGGTGGTAGCCAAGGTCGTTTGCATTCCGGTGGTCGAGCGCGGCCTTTAGCTTGGGCATGGTCTCCTTTTCCATGAAGGGCTGCCCTCCGAAGCCGGGCACGACGGTCATGATGAGCAGGAGATCGATCTGATCGAGGTAGGGAAGTGCTGCCTCGAAGGGGGTGTCAGGATGCAGGGCGATGCCGCACTTCAAACCCGCTGTGTGGATACGCTGAAGGGTCTCTGAGACCGATGTGTCGTAGTCGGCTTCCACATGAATGGTGATGTTGTTTGCCCCTGCGTCGATGAATCGTTGAAGGTAATGATCCGGACGATGGATCATGAGATGGACGTCAAGAAACATGTCCGTTTGCTTTCGGACGACGCTGATCATTTGAGGACCAAACGAGATGTTGTCGACGAAATTGCCATCCATGACATCGAGATGCAGCCACTCGGCTCCGGCTGACTTCGCTCGCTGCACTTCGGTGCCGACTTGTGACCAGTCGGCGGCCAGGAGGGAGGGAAGAATCAATTTATCGTGGCAGGTCATGGCGGACAAATTGGACGGCGAGCATCGCTAGGCAAGCTCAATGAGATGGGGGTGCTCCCCATCTGATCTACTGCAGGACGTCATCGAACATCCGGCGCTCCTCTGGAAGCATGGTGGCATTCGACGCAATGGATGCAACGATCTGGCGGGCTTCGCTTTGGAATCCGGCCAAGGCGGCGATGCCAGCGTAGACGGCCCGCTGTCCTTCGGTGAGCTTATTGAGGTCCATGTACTGCAGATAGGTGGAGGCGGTGTCAATGTCCCCGATCCGCCAGTAGCCAAGGGCGGCGACGAGTTTTCCTGTGTGATTTTTCGGTTGTAGTTTCAACAGCTTTTGAGCATTGAAGATCGCAAGTTCGATGTCCTGCCCGATCAGGAGACAGGAGTAGAGATATCTCTCGACATAGGCTTGGTCATCCGGCCAGCGGCGAACTGCTTCCCTCGCCGCGCGGAAGAGGCCTTCGGTATTTCCGTTGGCCATGGTGGATCGCAGAAGTCCCTCATAGCCAGGACGTTCTGTGAGTTTATTGAGGGCCGCATCGCGATAGGCTTCCTCGGCAATGTCCGTGTGGCCTCTGTCTTCCGCATACTTGGCAATGGAGAGAAGCATCTTGCCCCGGTGTTCCGTTGCGGCGGCATTCTTGGCCGTGATGAGTTCGGTCCGGAAAACCTCGGGAGGCTCGTTGGTGACAAAGGCGAGGTGAGCACGATAGAACGAAAGCACGGTGCGATTAATGATCCCTTCGATGGCCGGATCATTCACAATCTCTTTCAGGTCGGAATTTCGGCCGAGCATGGTGAGGGCCGTGAGATAGTTCTCCAGAATTGGCTGATAGGCCTTGGCCTCTTCCAGTGGCACCAAAGCCAAGACCTGGAGATACTCCTTCTCCTCGACGAGCCATCGAACGATTGGCACGAGATTCTCGCGAGACTTGCCCTCGGCTTCAGCCACTGCCTCGAGAATAATGTCCGTGCGACGATTGGGGTTGGCTGCAATGCGCTTCTTGAGAGCCGTCACAAAGTGCCAGCCCGTTGCGTCCGGATGGTTTTGAAGGCGCTCAATGAGGTGATCGTTTTGATCGGGCGGAAGTGAGTCCAATTGAGCCAGAGCTTCAATGGCCTGAATGCCGATGGGTTCATCGATCTCTGCAAGCTCCCACAGGCTGGCCAGACCATCAGACGTTTCGCTGGGCAGTGAAGAGTTGATTTGAACGGTGGCAAGCCGGAGTCGGTTGGCCATGTCGTTTGGGTTCTTTTCCACGTACTCCTTCAGGAGCGGAAGGAGATTGCTGTTCTGCTGGCGGACGCCCCAAATCTCTTCCGAAAGTTGCATCATCGATTCAGAGAGGGGTTCCGATTTGAGAAGCTTCTCGAGTTCGAACTCCGCCTCCTTTTTCTGCCCCGTGTTGAGAAGCGCCCGAATCTTCAGCTGAGTGTCACTGACGGTGGCCGCTCCCTGGTCTTCCAGCTTTTTGAGGTAATAGGTGGCCTCGTTGCGCTTCATCATCGTGAAAAACTCCCCATTCACGCGGAGGGCATCGACGTTCTCTGGAGCCATGCTGTAGGCTTCCTGGGCCTTCATGACGGCATTGACGATCTGGCCATTCTCCGCGAGTTGACGCGCTTCCTTGACCAGATTGGTGGCACGCCAGTCCTGATAACTGTCCTGAATCGGCTTGGCGTAGAGGATGGCAAGCACCGTCAGGGTGATGCACACGGCGGCGATGAGGATACCAGCCACCCAGCGGGCAACACTCGACTGTCGATCTTGATGTGCCAAGGTTGGCGGGAACAGCCATTGCCACGTGGCTATGAATGGCCGCCAAAGCAAAAATGGCTTCTTATTGGGATCGCGTGAGGGATCGATGGTTTGGTTGGTCAGCACTGGCTGGCAAGGGGGCGGTTGGGGCCTGCCATTGTAGGTAAACCAGAGGGGCCGTCACGTTGAATGTTTGTTTTTGAAAAAGAACATCGCCTGAGCGGGATCGACGTCAATTCCCTGAAAAGCTGGCTTCGAGGCCGTCGAGATTCGACTTCATGACGGCGAGCCAGTCGCCCTCCGCTTGGTCTGGGGGACCACCGCAGGGGTCAAAGACGAGAGATCTGATGCCCATGCCATCCAGCTTTTTGACACTTTCAGGAGCAGGTGTGCCCTCCCAAATCATCCATTTGGCAGGATGCGATTGGAGGATGGTCTTGATCTCGTTCCATTGCTCATCGGTGGGGAGCGTCTCCGGTTCCCAAAGCACAGCCTTGATGTTGAGGGGGTAGCGGCGCGCCCAGTATTGGTAGACGGGATGCGATGCGAGGAGAGGTTGTTTGCCAATTCGACTGGCGATGGATCGCATGCGTTGATCGAGGGCGTCGAGATCAGAGCGGAGGCGCTCAAGCCCCTCCTTGAAGGCTGAGGCATGCTCGGGGGATTTTTGAACCAGTGCGTCGCAGATGGTCTGGGCTTGGCTTGCTGCCTGCGAGAAGTCAATCCACGTCGTGAAGGCGGTACCTGAGTGAGAATGATCGCCTCCGGGCCCATGACTATGAGTCGTCGTCTCGCCCGACTGCAGGAAGTTGTCTTTGAAGGATGCAGACGTATCGACCATCTTTGCTTGAGGCAAGCTGATCTGGGACAGCCATTTTTCGTAGCTGGCACCGTTCAGGAGGATCAAGTCGGCCTCCTGCATGAGCTGAATGGAGGCGTCGTCCGGAGTCCAGAAAGCCGGATCTTCGCCTGATGGTCCGGGATATTCCGCTTGAACGTGATGACCTCCGATCCGCATCGCGAAGTAGGCAAGGGGAGTGTTGGTGGCCACGATGACCAGCTTTGAATCGTCTTCGGCGACGCGGACTGTGCCTTCGGACGAACTGGGCTCGCAGGCCGTGAGCAGCATCGCCATCACTGCGGTGGAGAAAATGGAAATCGTTGGTCTCATGGGACGGTCAAGATGAAGGCAGCCGTCAAACAATCAAGGAACGGGATTCTGCTCTGGTGTCGGGAGCGGTGCGTGCTTACCTTTGGGGGTGACACCTGCCATGATGACGATTGCTGCCTCGGATACTGCGCTCTCCAGCCATTTTTATTGGCAGGACTGGCTCGTGCTTTGTTCCTATTTGGTCCTGACCACCTGGATTGGCCACCGCCTGAGTGGAAAGCAGTCCACGATCAAAGACTTCTTTCTCGCGGGGCGTTCGCTTCCGTGGCCTGCGGTGAGTGGGTCCATCATTGCGACTGAAATCAGTGCGGTGACGTTCATCGGTGTGCCGGGGGCGGTGTTTGCGGCGAATGGGAATTTCACGTACCTCCAGTGGGCCATTGGGTCAATCCTGGCGCGGTGCATCGTGGGCTTGTATTTTGTGAAGGCCTTTTACGAGAATGAGATCTACAGCCCTTATGATTTCGTAGCCAATCGGCTGGGGGCAGGGGCGAAGACGATCACGACTGTGCTGTTCATGATCGGATCGATCCTGGGCCAGAGTGTTCGCGTGCTGGTGCCTGCGTTGGTTCTCCGAACAGTGACCCCTCTGGACATGGTTCAGAGCATCATGGTGATCGCTGTTTTTGGAGTCATCTGGACTTGGATGGGTGGCATGTCGACGGTGATTTGGACGGATGTCATCCAGTTTGGCCTGTTCCTTTTTGCGGGGGTACTTTCCTTTGGCTGGATCATCAGCAGCCTGCCGGGCGGCTTTGCCCAGTTCGTCGAGACGGCGGGAGCGGCGGGGAAACTCGAGATGTGGCGGTGGATGCCGGGGGTGGACTCCGAGAAGGACTTCCTGGTCTGGGTCAAGGACACGGAGTTCACGATGTGGACGGCCCTTCTGGCGGTCCCGTTTTTGAATCTGGCTGCGTTTGGGACCGATCAGCTCAACGCCCAGCGGATGTTTTGCTGTCGAAATGCGAGGGACGCGGCGAAGGCGATCATTTTTAGTGGTGTAGGACAGATCGCGACGATCATGATGCTCTTGGTCGGCGCGGGTCTGTTCGTTTACTACGATGTGTTTCCCGCCTCCCCTGAGGAGTTGGCCGAGTTCAATCGCGATCACGACCTTGTGTTTCCAATCTGGATCACCACCGCTCTCCCGGCGGGTCTCACGGGATTGCTGTTGGCGGGGGCGTTTGCCGCGGCGATCTCGAGTCTCGATTCCGCACTGGCGGCGCTTTCACAAACTTCCATCTCCCTGTGGTATCACGGTCGCCCCACGGAATCGATGGATCAGGCTCGGTTGGTGAAGATCTCACGATTCACGGTTCTGGGCTGGGCGGTGGTTCTCGCGGGGATGACGATCCTGCTCTATGAACTGAAGGAATCGGCCAAAATCGAGCTCATCAGTCTGGCCTTCGGGATGGTGGCCTATACCTACGGGACGCTGCTCGCCATTTTCATGATGGCGATGTGGAACATCAAAGCGCGAATGGGATCGCTGTGGGTGGGATTGGTCCTCTCGATCCTGATGACGACGTGGGTGCGGGGGGACGTTTTCATCGTCCTGAGCGGGATGGAACAGTTCAGCGGGTTGGGTGAGTGGTTCAAGGGTGTCAAATTGCCGCTCATTTATCCTTGGCTGTATCCGATCAATTTTGCCATCACCTTTGCCTGCGGCTGGTTCGGAAGAGAACGAGTGGGGAAATGACAGTTGAGTGTGTGCAACGAGTCGCTAGCCTCAGCAGGCATGGATTTGAACGAGACAGCTGCGATTGGAATCATTGGGGGAACAGGCCTTTACGAGATTGAGGGCTTCGAAGACCGTGAAGAGATTTCGGTGTCGACCCCTTTTGGGGATCCCTCGGACAGATTGATTTGCGGTACGTTTGCCGGGCGGCGTGTGGTGTTCTTGCCGCGACATGGGCGGGGGCATCGAATCCTGCCAAGCGAACTGAATCATCGGGCCAACATCTGGGCGCTTCGTTCATTGGGAGTTCGGTGGGTCATCGCGGTTACCGCAGTGGGGAGCCTCAAGGAGGAGTATCCGCCGGAGGATATCGTGTTGCCAGATCAGTTCTTTGACCGCCTCAGCCGTCGGACGGAGCATACGTTCTTCGGCCGAGGAATCGTTGCTCACATCGCTTTTGCAGAGCCGATATCTTCAGGTCTTCGCAAGCTTTTGAGGCAGGAGATCGAGGGCTTGGGGAAGAAGGTCCATGATGGTGGAACGTATGTTTGCATGGAGGGTCCTGCCTTCTCAACCCGAGCAGAGAGCAATGCCCACAGGCAGCTGGGTTTTGATGTGGTGGGAATGACCAACCTTCCAGAGGCCAAGTTGGCTAGGGAGGCGGAGATGGCGCTGGCGACGATGGCAATGGTGACCGATTACGATTGCTGGAAGGTCGAAGAAGAGCCTGTGACCGTTGAAGCCGTGATTGCGCATCTCATGGCCAACGCGGCCACAGCCAAGGAAGTCTTGCGCCGGGTCATCCCGCAAATACCTCAAATTCCCGACTGGCCGGACCACAAGGCCCTCGACAACGCGCTAGTCACGGCGAAGGATCTCTGGCCTGAGGCGACCAAGTCGGAGCTTAAGCCCATTTTGGGGCGTTTTCTCGACTGACGCTCCGTTTGGCGGCCGTTAGAGCGACAAATGGTCATCATTTCCTAAATTTTTGAGAAAATCTAACTTTCGTAAACACAATGAAGACTCTAATCTGCAACACCGTGACTCTGCGTTCCATGTACGTTAGCATTTGGTTTGGAATCATGCTGGGCACCCAAGCGGGCTGCTCAGTCTTCAAGAAGGACATCGATCCCCAGGATGCGGTGGCGGAAGTCCGCCGCCCGTTCGAAACGGAGTTGGCGGGGATTCCCGTGCAAGACACGCCCAGCCAGCCAGCGATCGGGAAGCAAATGAATCGTTCCTCGTCGCTGCCGAAGGTGCCGCCCTCGACAGTTGGAATCAGCTACTCTCAGGTAAAGATTGACCGTCCCGTGCTGGCGATGACCTTTGATGATGGTCCGCACCCATCCCTGATACCAAAATTGCTGGACCTTCTGAAGGAGCGCAATGTGAAGGCCACTTTCTTCCTCGTGGGCCGCAACATCAAGGCCTACCCAGACATCGTGAGGCGCATCATCGCAGAAGGTCATGAGATCGGGAATCACACGTGGACCCATGCCAGCTTGACGACACGCTCGGACTCTCAGATTCGTGATGAGCTGAAGAAGAGCGATGATGCGCTGATGGAAGTGGCTGGATACAAAACCCATCTGATCCGGCCCCCGTATGGAGCGATCAATACCCGGATCAAAGAGCTCATGTTTTCTGAATTTGGTCTGACCACGATCATGTGGTCTGTGGATCCTCAGGATTGGCGTCGCCCAGGCGTTTCGGTGGTCACGAGTCGCTTGGTGAACGGCGCTCACAATGGCGCGATCATGCTCTCTCACGACATTCATCCGCCAACGATTCAGGCGATGCCTGCGATGTTTGATCAGCTCATTGCCAAAGGCTATCAGTTCGTGACGGTGAGCCAGCTAATCAACTTGGAGAAGTCTTCTGCGCCAGTCAGCATGGTGGTCCGCCCATCGCTCCCGGCTGGAATCCAAGATCCTGAGCCTTTGGCGATTCCTCAATGACGAAACGAGCGACTTCCTCCTGCAGTGGACGCTGGATTGGAGAGGTCTCGTCGAGGTGTGAAGCGGACTCGGGAGCAGAGCGATTCATTGCATGATCGGAGACGAATACTTTGATCTCCGTGCACGGCTAAGCCGGGACCTTTCGTCTCTGGTCGATTTGTTGCGGGATCTCGCAGGTGATGCGGAGTCCATCGCGATCATTGAGAACCTGATCGCCGGGCTCAAGGAGCCGTTTGTTTTTGTTGTGGTTGGCGAGGTGAACGTCGGGAAGTCCACGTTTTTGAATGCGTTGTTTGGTGAAGACTTTTCCCGAACCGGCGTCATGCCGACGACGGACAAGATCTTGTTCTTCAAACACGGTCCTGAATTTCAGGTCGTGCCGGTGACTCCGACCTTGGATGAGGTGCACGTTCCCGTGGAGGCCCTGAAGGATTTTCACATCGTGGATACACCAGGCACCAACTCGATCGAGAACGAGCACCAACAGATCACGGAGAGGTTCGTGCCAATTGCTGATTTGGTGATTTTTGTGTTTTCGGCGATGAACCCATGGGCCGCGTCAGCGTGGCAATTTCTGGAGAAAGTGCATCGCAATTGGATGCGCAATGTCGTTTTCGTGCTTCAACAATGCGATCTGAGGAGTCCTGAGGAAATTCAGGTCATCACCGATTACATGGCCCAATTGACCGAACAGCGATTCGGGCGAACCTTTCCTCTGTTTCCGGTCTCTGCAAAGAAGGCCTATCTCGCCAAGAGTTCGGGATTGGATCGGGACCGGCTGATGGCGGAGAGCGGATTTGCGAAGCTGGAAGAACACATTTCGAGACTGGTGGAACACCATCCCGCACGAATCTCGAAACTGGTGAGTACCGTGTCTCTGGCCAGGCAATTGTTGGGAACCTTCCACGAGCGGACGGTGACGGCGTCTCAGTTGGCACATGAGCGGGCCGGTCTGATCCGAGAGTTGAATACCGAACGGGAGATTCAGACGGATCGAACCTTGAAAAAAATGCTGCCGGCACTCGATGCCACCGAGCGGGATTATGAAGAGGCGGTGACGCATGTGTGCAATTTGGCAGAGATCACGTTGGCCACAAAGAGGGCTCTGAAGTCGACAGCCAAAGAAGAGGCATCAGGGGAGGCTCCCCAAAGCTTGGATCATCGGCTTTTTCAGAACCTCCTCCAAAGAACCGGTGAAAAGTGGCGGCAGATGGGTCATATCCTTGAGGAGGATTTTCGGCAATTCAGTCGCTACATTCGCACGGAAGGGAGGAGCGCGCTGTTTCTCGACCCTGAGCCTCATGGGGAAGAGAGGGAAGGGGGGATGGCCTTGCGCAGGCGATTTGTATCGAGGGTCGATTCAACACTCCGGCGATTTGTCTTGGACCTCAAACTGGATGAGTCTTTGGAGCCTGGGGTGCAACTCGCGAGGAAGCGCGCACGCCGCCTGCCATGGATCGGCGGGCGCTGTGGGTTGGTGGGTTGACGGTCCACTCATGGCGGGGGCTGCCTTCGCGACGGGACTACTGCTGACGGGCTTCTTCTTTGTCCTCGTTCAGGCCGCGCTAAACGGCACGCGGCGTGGACTGGCTGAAAAACTGGATGAAAGCCGTGTCGTTTTGCGCGAAATGCTGGCGACTCAAGTGAAAGAGGACGTCGTGTCCACTTTTGATCGCTTCGAAGAGGTGCTCCGACCCGCCTACGAAGGCGTGATGCATCGTTTGGGACAGATCGAAAGTACCGAGGCTCGAATTGCCAAAGTGGAATCCGGACTCGCCGCGAAAGACCAAGAGTTGCAAGCTTCGATGCCACGGTCCTAAGTCATCTCCATTCAATACCTCTTGCCATGAATTGCCTTTTCCCCTGAAACTGACTCTTGATGAGCGACGTCCCAACTTCTCCATCACCCAGCAAGCGACGCGTCTTCTTTTCGCGTCTACTTAGCACGCTGCTTTTGTGGGGTGTGATGACACTGGCCTTCCGTTCAAACAGCGATTGGATCGTGATTGCCGTCACCACATTTTTTGGCGCGGCCAGTGGCATCGAGTATTTCCGCCTGCTACGGGGTGATCCCCATGCGAGATCGTTCAATGCGTTGGGCTTCGTGATTTGTGCCCTTTACTGGGGAGTGGTGATTTGGTGGTCCGTGGCACGAAAGGGCGCGCCGCCAATGTGGCTGGATTTGGCTGCCCTCACGGCCAGCGTTCATGGGTCTTTTTTGCTCTGCTATCGACATCGATTGGAAGGTGTGCTGACCCTTCAGCGGATCTTCGCAACGGTCTTCGGCATCGTCTACACGGTGATCTTTTTCGGGTTCATCGTTCGACTCGCGTATTTCAACGGTGCTTCCGGAACAGATGGGGTGTTCCTGGTTTTGTTTGTGGTGATGGTGACCAAGTTTTGTGACATGGGGGCGTATCTCTTCGGGGTGATGTTCGGTCGCCACAAAATGATCCCACACATCAGTCCGGCGAAGTCTTGGGAGGGATTGGGTGGCGCCTACGTGGGTGGATTTGCAGGGGCGGCGATTCTGCTTTATTGGATCCCGGAAAAATTGGCTCCGCTGACTTGGCTTCATGGATTGGTCTTGGTTCCCATTCTCTGTTCGGCCGGTGTCACGGGGGATTTGGCAGAATCCGTTCTCAAGCGTTGCATTGAGATCAAGGATACAGGGCGCTCCTTGCCGGGCATTGGAGGGATTTTGGACCTGACGGACAGCCTCCTGTTTACCGCGCCTGTCTTTTACTTCTACCTAGCGGCGATCAGCGCCTGACCCTGAATTGGACCATGGGTGATTCTCCGCGAAAGGTGCTTGTGTTGGGGTCGACGGGGTCGATCGGCGTCAGTGCCTTGAAGGTCGCTGCCGACATTCCGGATCGGATGGAAGTCGTAGGGTTGGCCGCGAATCGAAGCGTCGAATCTCTGGTCCGGCAGGTTGCTGAAACTGGAGTGACTCAGGTGGCCATGAGCGATGCGACGGCAGCCGCGCAGGTGCGCAGTGCTTTGGGCTCTGGCGTCACCGTTCATGCTGGAGCTCAGGGGCTGGTCGATTTGGTGGAAGCCAGTGATGCTGACATGGTTCTCGTTGCCATCGTCGGGACCTCGGGGTTGGCTCCCGCCTTGGCGGCCATCGAGGCTGGAAAACATCTGGCCGTGGCATCGAAGGAAATCCTGGTGATGGCGGGTGAAGCAGTCATGGGAGCCGCTGCACGAAAGGGCGTTCGGGTGTTGCCCGTGGACTCAGAGCACAATGCCATTTTCCAGTGCCTGGACGGTCGCCAGGACAGCGAAGTGCGGCGTTTGCTGCTGACGGCCAGCGGGGGGCCTTTTCGACAGATGCCCGCGAAAGACCTGAAGTCGGTGACTGTGAGTCAGGCGCTGAAACATCCCACGTGGGAAATGGGGCGAAAGATCACCATCGACTCCGCGACCCTCTTCAACAAGGGCTTGGAGATGATCGAGGCGCGCTGGCTGTTCGATGTACCCATGGATAAAATTGAGGTCGTCGTGCACCCTCAGAGCATCGTACACAGCATGGTGGAATTCGTAGACCACTCGATATTGGCGCAACTGAGCCACAGCGACATGTGCTTT
>CAXBNA010000203.1:0-11098 GCA_963976915.1 uncultured Verrucomicrobiales bacterium | reverse complement strand
TCACCGGGCCGTATCGCTGGACGATGCTTGGGGCCATCACCCTCAGCGCGATCTACTGGTGGCGGCAGGCGAAAAAGGACCCGGCCCTCTTGCCGATTTTCATCGGGGCACTGACGGGCGTTTTCGTTGGAGCCAAGGTCGCTTACCTCCTCGCCGAGGGCTGGCGAGATGCCACACTTCCGAACATGTGGGTGCGGATGCTGGCCGGGAAGAGCATCGTCGGTGGCATCCTTGGCGGTTGGGCGGGCGTGGAGCTGCTGAAATGGCTGACCGGCTATCGCAAGCCCACAGGAGATGCCTTTGTGCTGATCGCGCCGCTGGGAATCGCCCTGGGCCGTGTCGGTTGCTGGATGCAGGGCTGCTGCCTTGGACGACCGATGGCAGCGAGTTGGATCATGAAACGCGACCCCGAAGGCGTCACGCGCTGGCCCGCCGCGCAGATCGAGCTGGGGTTTCAGCTCACGGCCTTCGCACTCGTGCTGCTTCTTCGAAAACGAGCGTTTTGGCGGGGGCGATTGTTTTTCGCCTACTTGGGCGCCTACGGCGTCTTCCGGTTTGCGCATGAGTTTGTACGAGATACGCCCGCCCTGCCTGGAGGGCTCAGCGGCTATCAATGGATGAGCCTGGTCATGGCGGGAGCCGGGTTTGTGGCCTTCGTCCGACGTGGACCGGCCAAGGCGTAGAATTTCTCTCTGGTGCTCCACCGCGAAGTGGCGCACGATGTCGGCAGTTTCCACTGCCGGTTCATGGCCTCGATCGATCCAAAAGTTCTCAATCGCGAAATCCTCCTCTCTTTTTGGAAGGTGCACGTGCTGCATCATGCGGCGGAAGGGGAAGTCATCGGGCAGTGGATGCTGAAAGAACTGGCGCACCACGGTTACGACGTCAGTCCAGGAACGTTGTACCCACTGTTGAAGCGGATGGAGAAGAACGGCTGGCTGACATCCAGTGCAGATCCAGCCCGCGGGCCCAAGGCACCTCGAGCCTACAAAATCACGGGTGAAGGCCGCGAAGTGCTGAAGGTGGTGCGGAAGCAGCTGCGGGAACTCGGCGTGGAAGTCGGCGGGCAGTGACCGGGGAAAGTCCTGGAGGCGTGGCGATACCGATCCCACAAGGAGCAAATTATTCTCGCATTCGATTACGGTCTTCGTAATACAAGGGGGGTTACACTCCGTTTCAAGCCTTTCTTCCTCCCCTTCATGACCCGTCTGAGATTCGCCCCTTTTCTTGCCCTAGCCTTCATTCCGCTCTTTGCCGAAGAAACGCCGGTCGTACCCACCATCACCGTCGCCTCCAGCAATGTCGTCCGCACCACGACCCAGCCTGCGGAGATCATTCCCCACTTTGAAGCCCGGCTCGGCACCAAGGTTTCCGGCACCGTGAAGAAGCTCCACTTCGACATCGGAGACCTCGTCAAAAAAGGCGACGTCCTGCTCGAGATCGATGCTCCGGAACTCATCAAGGCCCGCGATGCCTACGCCGCCGTGGCCGATGCCGAGCGCGCCAACCTCGCCGAGACGGAGGCGGACGTCAGCGCCATGCAGGCGAACGCCGATGCGACGGAGTCTGAGTACAAGCGGATGGCCGAGGTGGCCAAATCCGGCGTCGTCAGTCCAAAAGCGCGCGATGAGGCCGAGCAGCGTTTCAAGTCCGCCGTCGCCGGTGTGCAGAAAGCGAAGGCCCAGTTCGCCTCCGTCAACGCCGCAGTCCGCGTCGCCGAAGCCCGCATCGCCGAAGCCCAGGCCCTTCTCGATTACGCCACGTTGCAGGCGCCCTTCGACGGCGTCGTCACCCATCGTGGGGTCGATGAGGGCGACTTCATCACGGTCGGCGAGAACAACACCGACATGATGACCGTCAGCCAAATGAACCCGGTACGCGTCATCGTTCATGTGCCGGAGACCGACGCGCGTTTTCTCACGAAGGGCGATGCCGCCAACCTCAGCTTCTCGCACCTCGGCCAAGCCAACATTGAAGCCAAGGTGACCCGAACCTCCGGTCGCCTGGATGCCCACACTCGCGTGATGACGGCCGAAATCGAAGTACCCAACCCCGACATGAAGCTCCTTGCAGGTGCCTTTGGCAGCGCCACCATCACACTCGCCGAGGTGAAAGACGCGCTGATGCTTCCGCAAGGAGCCATTCGGGTGGATGAGAAAGGCGGCACGACGGCGCTCGTCGTCAAGGGCGGCACGGTTGCGATCACACCCGTAAGCATCGGCATCGACGACGGCGTCTCCATTCAGGTCACCTCCGGCCTCTCCGCCGGTGATGTGGTCATCGGCCCGACGCTCGAACGCTTCAGCGAAGGCCAAAAAGTCCAGACCCAAGCGGCGGCTCAGTAAGGCAACGACACTCAACGTTTTTCTCCGACCGCACCATGTCTCTCGTCCGGAACGCCTTTCGCAACCCCTACCTTGTCTCGGCCCTTGCTGCCGGGCTTTGCCTCCTCGGCGCTGCGGTCATCTCCCGCATCCCGACCGACATCCTGCCTGACTTTAAGAAGCCAGTCATCGCCAGCTTTTTCTCCTATCCGGGACTGCCGACGATTGAGATGGAGAAATCCGTCACCTCCCGCGTGGAGCGAGCCCTCACACTGGCTGGCGGTCTGGAGCGCATCGAGTCACGCACCATGCCGGGTGCCACGCTCATCAAGATTTTCTTCGAGGCCGGAACCAATCCTTCCTCGGCGATGAATGACATCGTCAACCTGGAGGCCTCGGACATGTTCCACCTGCCACCGGGCATCGAGTATCCGTTTACCCTGCGCAGCGAGCCTGCAAACGACCCCGTCATCCTCGCGGCCATCAGTGGCGAGGGCCTTTCCGAGTCCGAGCTTTACACCATCGGCTACTACGCCGTGCGGAACAAGATGGGCGGCCTGCAAGGCGTCCAGATCCCCCACCCCTTCGGCGGCAAGTTCCGCCAGATGATGATTTACGTCGATCCCGACAAGATGCGCTCCTACGCCCTTTCGCCCACCGATGTAGTGGACGCTCTCGAAAACGCCAACCTGGTCCTCGCTGGAGGCACCTTAAAGTTGGGCGGCACCGATTACCAAGTTCATCCCATCAACACCCTCCAACAGCCGAAGGACATCAATGAGGTCGTCGTGGCTGTGCGCGGCGGGATGCCCATTCGCATCGGCGACATCGGGTACACGAAGGATGACGCAGCGCTTCAGTACAACATCGTGCGCGTGAACGGTACCCGCTCTGTCTATTGCCCGATGCTGCGCGAGCCCGGCGAAAACACCATTCAGGTGGTCGACCGGATCCGCGAGGGCATTGCCACCGAGATCCCAGCCATGAAGGCCCGGGGTGACATGCCCGAGGCCGCCAACGTCACCTTGGTGAACGACCAGTCAGGGTACATCCGCACCGCCATCGCCAACCTGAACAAGGAAGTCCTGCTCGGGGCTGGACTCGTAGCGCTCGTCATCTTTCTCTTCCTCGGCCAGATTCGCTCCTCACTCGCCGTGGTGATCATCATGCCGCTCTCGATCCTTGTCGGCATGCTCGGCTTCTATTTCACGGGCCACTCACTGAATGTCATGACGCTCGGCGGGCTTGCGCTCGCGGTGGGAACGGTGGTCGATGCCGGGATCGTCGTCGTGGAGAACATCTCCCGCCATCTCGACATGGGCAAGACCAGCCGCGAAGCCGCGATGGACGGAGCGGCCGAGGTGGCTGGACCGGTCTTCGCCGGAACCGTGACCACGCTCGCGATTTTCATTCCGGCCATCTTCCTCGAAGGCATGACGAGCTACCTCTTTGCTCCGCTCGCCCTCGCCGCCACAACAACCATCGGCGCATCCTTCTTCATCGCGATGACGGTGGTGCCCGTGTTCTGCGGTCGCATCATGCGCGGGAAAAAATCTGGGGACCGAGCCGCCGCAGCCGATGAGGTGGCCACGGGTGGCATCATGGGGCTCGTCCACGGCATCTATGACAACTTGCTGAAGGCCGCCCTGAAGATTCCCGTCGTCGCCACAGTCGCCATCGCCGCCGCATCGGTGTTCGCGCTGACACTCCTGCCTCTGGTGGGCACGGAACTGTTCCCCGATGTCGATTCAGGCACCTTTGAGATTCGCATTCGCACCACACCCGGCACCCAGCTTGAAGACACGGAGAAGCTCGTCGAGAAGATCGAGGAGACCGTGAAGGCGGTGATTCCGCAGGAAGAGATTTTGGCGCTCATCTCCAACATTGGGATGCCCGTCGGAAAAGGCGCGGGCTTCTCCACCATTCTGAGTTCCAACTCCGGCCCCGACAGCGCCTATCTCATCGTCAACCTGACCACCTCCGGGCGCACCACCAGCAGCCGCGAGTACATCCGCACGCTGCGCGAGAAACTGAACGCCGATTTCCCGAATGAGCGCTTCCTCTTCGTCTCCGGCGGCATCATCAACGCCGCCCTCAACGAAGGCGTGGCCGTGCCGATCGACCTTCAAATCTCCGGCGGCAAGCTGGACGGCATCCGCAACATCGCCGAAGACCTCGCGAAGCGGGTTCAGGAGGTTCCAGGCACCGCAGATGTCCAAGTGGCGCAGATGAACGACTACCCCCAGCTCGACATCCAGGTGGATCGCGCCAAAGCCGCCCTGCTCGGCCTCGACCAAAGTCACATCGCGAAGAACATCACCACCGCGCTGGGCTCCAGCCTTGGCTTCAACTCCATCATCTGGGTCGATCCTTCGTCCGGGACCGATTTCTTCATGGGCGTTCAGTATGAGACCAACGAGGTCGACAGTCTCGATGAACTCCGAAACCTGCCGATTTCGATCCCAGCCTTCGAAGGCAAGTCCGCCACCACAGTGCCGCTTTCCACCATCGCCACCATTCAGCGCGTCAACATTCCCGGCGAAATCTCGCACGCTGCGATTGGTCGCGTGATGGACGTTTACGTCAATGTGGACGGGCGGGACCTCGGCTCGGTCGTCGCGGACATCGAAGAGATCATCGACAGCTTGGAACTGCCTCTCGGCTACGGCATCGAGGTCCGCGGCCCCATCGCCACCATGCGTGAGGGTGCCACCGCACTCGAGCTCGGATTGGCCACCGCCGTGGTGCTGATCTTCCTCGTCCTCATGGCGCAGTTCCGCTCCCTTTTGGATCCCTTCATCATCATCCTCGCCGTGCCACTCGGCCTCTCCGGCGTCGTTCTCGTCCTCCTCCTCACCGGCACCACACTGAACATCCAGTCCCTCATGGGCACTCTGATGATGGTCGGGGTCGTGGTGAACAACTCCATCCTCATCGTCGAGTTTGCCAACCAACTCCTCCGTGAAGGTCGCAGTCCGGTCGACGCCGCTTTCATGGCCGCTCGCATCCGGCTCCGCCCCATCCTCATGACGGCCGCCGTGCTCGTCGCCTCCATGCTGCCGCTGTCCTTCCAGTTTGCGCCCGGCAATGAAGCGATGATCCCCCTCGCCCGAGCTCTCATTGGCGGCATGACGGTCTCCACGATCCTGACGCTCTTCCTCGTCCCCTGCGTCTATGCGCTCATCAAGCGCGCACCTTCGTCCGAACCTGCCGCCGCCTAAGGCTCCCCTTCTTCGACATTCCTCATTCGTCATTCCTCCCCTGCCATGCTCTCCCGATTCCTCCTCCTCTCCCTTGCCTCCGCTGCATTGACGCACTGCGGAACATTTGGCAAGAAATCGATCCGTGACGTCGCCGCCGAAATCGATGCCCAAGAAGCCGCCTCAGCTCGCCCGGGTGGAAGCCCAAAACCCACCGGCAAGAACAACGTCTTCGTGATTGATCTCGTGACCACCCTGCGACTTGCCGGGGCTGAAAACCTCGACATCCGCCTGCGCGAAGCGGAGTCTGACGCCGCCAGTGCCCGAGCCTCCGGCGCCATGCTTTCGATATTGCCCGAGCTCTCTGCCGGTGGCTCCTACGTGCGCCAACGCGGCCAGATTCAAGACGTGGGTGGCGCTCCCCAGACGATCAACCGCGTCTCCCAAACCGTCGGCTTCGGCACCGCCGCTTCTGGTGCCGGCACCTACGCCGTCCCCGGGGCTTCGCTGAACTTCCACATCGGACAGGCCGTCTTCAACATTCTCTCCGCCAAGCAGGACCGCCGCGCCGCATCCGCCTCTGCTTCGGCCGAACGCAACCGCGTGCTCGCAGACGCTGCCGCCGCCTACTACGAACTCGTCCGGGCCAAATCCCGCGTCGCCATCGCCTCGGAGATCGCGGACGCGGCGGGCGGGCTCGCCAATGCCACCGGCGCCTTCGCCGAATCGGGCCAGGGTCTCGCCGCCGATGCCGCCAGCGCCAAGGCCACCCAACTCCTCCGCCAACGCGAGAAAGCCCGGGCCGCCAACGCCTATCGTCAAAGCGCCATCAAGCTTGTGCGTCTGCTTCATCTTCCCGGAGATACTCAATTGGTCCCTTCAACCACCCGCGTTCGGCCCCTCGATCTCGCTCCCAAAGGTCTCTCCAACGGCGAACTCGTGGCTCACGCGCTCGAACACCGCCCCGAGATGGACCAGTATCAGGCCGAAGTCGAAGGGGCCATCGCCCGCTTTCGCCACGCCCGTTCGGAGGCCTTCCTGCCAACCGTCGGCGTCGGCTACTCCGCTGGCAATTTCGGCGCCGGTCTCGGGGGCCGCCCGGATCGCCGCGACGAGCGCAACGAAATCACCGCCCTCATCTACTGGAAGCTCGACGACCTCGGCTTCGGCAACCGTGCCAAGAAACAAGCCCGCGAAGCCGAACTCGAGCAAGCCCGCGTGAAAGAGGAACGCCTCGTCGACCTGATCACCGAGGAAGTCCTCTCCGCGAGTTCCGACATCACCTCCCTCAAGCAGGAGATTACCGTGAGCCGCGAAGCAGTTGGGCACGCCAGCCAATCCTACAAACTGACCACCCAGCGCCTCAACGAAGCCCAAGGCCTCCCGATTGAGGCCCTTCAATCGATCAGCATCCTCGCCGACACCCGCCAAGCCGAGATCGACAGCATCATCGACCACAACATCGCCCAGCACCGCCTGCTCGCCGCCTTGGGTGATTTGGGTGGTGAGTGAGCTCAGCCCCTACATTTCATCTCGTCATCCCCAGCGTTCAGGCGTAGTCTCTGAAGCAACGAGATGAAAGACCAAGAGACGCTCTCCGCTGAATGGCACCGCCTTGCGAGGCGTGTCGTTTGGAAATCTCGGCTGGGATGGTGGATGGACGCCTCCGCGCCGCTGCTCGGTCTCGCCGCCGTGTCGGGGTTTGTTGCCATCCTCTGGCTGCGCTCGGAAGGACACCTGATCGATCTTCCCAAAACAGCCCTTTGCGTTCTCGCCGGGCTCGTTCTGGTGTTGGCCCTCGGTTGGTGGCGTGCGCGCGCCAAGTTTCCATCGGAGACCGAAGCGCTCGTCCGACTCGAATCGCGGCTCGGCCTCCACAATGCCCTCTCGTCTGCGAAAGCTGGCATTCGTCCCTGGCCTCCGCTTCCCAAAACTGCCGCCGATGGCTGGTCATGGCGCTGGGGTCAGGTGCTGGCCCCCTTCGGCCTCTCGGCGGCCTGCCTCGCCGCTGCGCTCTGGGTTCCCATGGAGTCCGAGGCATCGCCAATGCTCCCGGCGACGGAACCCCAGGCTTTGGGGTTGATGGACGACTGGCTCGACCGGCTGGAAGAGGAAGAAGTCCTCGACCCGGAATCTCTGGAGGCTCAGCGGGAAAAACTCGCGGAGCTGAGGAATCAGCCCAAGGACCAGTGGTTCAGCCATGAAAACCTGAACGCTGGCGACACCTTGAAGGAACAACTCGCACGCGAGCTTGGCGACCTCGGACGCAACCTGCAGCGCGCTGAGATGGGACTCAACGCGCTTCAGAACTACGGCGATCAGCTTTCCACCCAAGCGAAGGAGCGGATCACGAAAGAGTTCGACGAAGCCGTGGCCGGTCTGGAGACTTCCTCTCTCAAACTCGATCCAGACCTGCTGAAAAAGCTTGGTCAGATCGACCCAAAGAATCTCAAGGGCGTCTCTGCGTCGGACATGCAGAAGCTCCGGGATGCCCTCAAAAACAAGGGCGAGGCCTGCAAGGAGTGCGAAGGCGGTGCTGGATTTCTGGGCGATGGAGAAGGCGAGGACGATGAACTGGCCGAGGCCTTCAAGAAATGGTGCGAAGGCCAATGCGAAAAACCCGGCAAGGGAGGCATCTCTCGCGGCCCCGGGACGGCACCCCTCACCCTCGCCGAGACGGAGGACGACTTTGGAACCAACAAGCTGGAAGGGGTCTCGAACACCGATTTCTCCCGCGCCCAAATCGGCGACACCCTCGAACTCCGCAACGGCGAGCACGAGGTCGACAAGTCGAAAACCGACACGACTGCAGGTGACGTCTCCGCCCTCGGAGACGGCGGAGCGCAGATCTGGAAAGAGACGCTGACGCCCGAAGAAAAAGCCGTCCTCAAACGCGTGTTTCGCTAGTTCGACGGTCTAAAACGTGACCCTCGGATTGATCGCAGGTGTTCTGGTTGATCCCGAGGGCGATCTGGAACTGAGCATCATCCAAGGTCAGGAGGAATCCGAACTCCTCGGCCGGCGCATCCACGACACCGCGGCCAATCCCTATCCCGTGCCGACCTGCGCATGGAAAGCCAGCGGCGCCTTCTCACGCGCCTGGGCTATCCAGATGCAGCGACGGAAGCCGAATGGCCGGTCTCATCTCCATCGGCGTAGTGACGTCTGAAACCCCCGGCGAACTCCGCTTCCCCAATGACAAAGACGCGGATGTTGTAGTCAAGTTCCATGATGTAAGTGGCAAAACAGCCTCGGAGCTAACAATCGAACACGGCACGGAGTCGGCAGCTAAGAAACGTGAAAACTGATCCAAAGAATCATGTTCATGAGACCCTTTTTTTCGCCACGAGGCTTTGCAACGCTTCCATTTCCTTCGCGTCACGGCGTGCGCGTCACCTTGAGTTGAAGAAAGCGTGAACCGGAGCCACCGATGGGTACAACGTCGCGGAAGGTCACCGTTTCCGTGCCATCACCGTGATTGGTCGGCGCGCCGACCTGCACGGCGTTGTTCATCCAAGTGCCTGCATCGAGAGACGCATTCGTCTGAGGCGCATACGTCAGGTCCAGCGCAGGCGTCCGACGTCGAAAAGTGAGCGTTAGGTAGTCCTGACCCGCGACATTTTGAACGCTCGCGGTGGGCAGGCCGGGTGCGTCGCTGGTCTTCGCCGAGAGATTCAGCGCAAACTCCAACAAGTTTTGGATGCCGTCACGATCAGGGTCCGCGAGGTCTCCACTGACGGCATTGTCAGCGAGTTCGAGGGGACTGAACTGAGTGCTGCGCCACGCGTCAAATGCCGTGGAGATCGTGATGGTAGCGCGCTGCACGCTGCCTAGCAGAGCGCTGTTGCGAAAGGGTTCTCCGAGGTAAACCAGAAGACTCTCTGTTCCTTCGGAGACACCATCCGCCAATATCGGAACCGAGATCGTCTTGGCCGCGGTGTCGCCATCCGCCCAGGTCAATGTCCCGCTGGTCGCGGTAAAGTCACTGGTGTCCGCGCTATCGATCACAGTCGAATAGCCCACCGAAACCACACCGCTGCTGCCACCTGTCCGCGCGACGGAAACCAGCGCATTGGCACCTTCGATCCCAGCCACGCTTTCCGTGCCGAACTGAATCGTTCCCGGCCGACCCGGCAGACCGCCGAAGAAACGCCAGTAGGCCCTGTCATTCGCCGAACCCTGAAACTGCATGACGTCGCCACCGAGCAGGATTTTACCGTCTGGCTGCATCGCCAGACTGCTGATTGAGGCGTCGGAACCGCCCCCGGCGCTGAAATCCGTCTCGACCACGCCCGCATCACTCAGGCGGACCAAGCGATCGACGGTCACGCCATTGAATGTGGTAAAGTCACCGCCCACAAGGATGCGCCCGTCCGGCTGGACAAGGATCGTGTTGCAGTCGCCGTCTGTGGTCGGCGCGATGCCTGCATCCAGCGCCCCCGTGCTGGTCAGTCGGGCAAAACCACCGCGCGCCGTATTGTTGAAGGCGGTGAATGCACCAGCGATGAGAATGCTGCCGCTCATCTCCACCTTGATGTCGAGAACGGAGCGGATGGAACTCGGGGAGCCGACCGCATGAGCTCCGTTGGTGACACCACTGAAGCTGGCATCGAGCGCCCCCGCCGCGGTCACCCGGCAAAGAGACGCTTTGAACGGCGAACCGCTGAAGTAAAAGCTACCACCGATCAGTGCTTTACCGTCCGGTTGTAGAGCCAGCGACTCCACGCGCCAGAAGGAGCCACTCGCAAACGTCGGTGGGACAAATGCTGTATCGAGTGTTCCGTCTGCATTTAAGCGTGCCAGCAATCGGCGAGCCGAGCCATTGTAGGTTGTGAAATAGCCGCCAATGAGGATTTTCCCATCTGGCTGCACCACAACCGCTTCTACCGTGTCATCCGCTCCACTGCCCACATCAAAGCTGGAGTCGAGGGTTCCATCCGTATTGAGGCGCACGATTCGGTTGCGGCTCAGACCGTGAAAGGTGGTGAACTCGCCAACCACAATGAACTTCCCGTCCGGCTGCCGGGCGATGTCCGTCACGCGTTTGTTGCCGTCAAAACTGCCGAAGCCACCTTCCTCGGCAAAAGTCGGATCGAGCGTGCCGTCCGAATGGATGCGGGTGATGCCTCCACGAGAAAACAGAGCGAAACTCGAATCCTGCAGGGTGCCGAACCAGCCGCCCAGAAGTGCGCTGCCATCTGGAAGCAGCAGGATCTTTTCGACCGAACTGTCGACGAACTCCGGTGTGAACGTGGTGTCGCGGGCACCGGCGTCTGCGATGGTCACCGTCGTCGCCGGATCATTCACGATCACCGCACCGCCTGTCGGCGTGTCCAAGGTCACCGTGAAGTCCTGTGATCCCTCGACAAGTGCATCCGCCACGATGGGAATCGTGATCTCCTTCGGCGTGAGATCGCCGTCCAGCCAGGTGACCGTGCCACTACTCGCCGTGTAGTCGTCAGGCGCGGTCGCCGTGCGTTCAGGGGTTGATGTCGCCGTTCCGTCGCTGGTCGTATAGTGAACGCTCACGCTGCCGACCGCGTTGCTTTCCCGGATAAGCGTCAGCGTGGCGCT
>CAXBNA010000202.1:0-11152 GCA_963976915.1 uncultured Verrucomicrobiales bacterium | reverse complement strand
GGTTGACGATGCCGTCGGCCAGGGGGTCGGAGAAGGGAACCCCGAGCTCGACGATGTCCGCTCCGGCGCGTTCGAGAGCAAGCACGATGTCGATGGTGGCGTCGAGCGTGGGATCACCCGCGGCCACGTAGGCGACAAAGGCGCGTTTGTTCTCGGCGCGAAGTTTCTCGAAGCGTTGGTCGATGCGGTTGGGAGTGGGCATGGGAAATGGCTAGGGTGCTGCGCGAAAGCACGGCAACACGGTGTCGGGAAGATGAGGCAGGTGGATCCCTCAACCTTCGGTGAACTGACCGAGGGCGCGGTATTTCTGATAGCGCTGCTCGAGAAGATCGGCCACAGGGATCTTGGAAAGCTCAGCGATGGCGTCGAGGACCGCCGTCTTCAGACTTGCTGCGGCGACATCCATGTCGTTGTGAGCTCCGCCGTCGGGTTCGGACACGACACCGTCGATGATGCCCAGTTTCGAGAGGTCCTGCGCGCTGAGTTTGAGTGCGGATGCCGCTTCAGGAGCGTGTTCGCGATGTTTCCAGAGGATGGCCGCACAGCCTTCCGGGCTGATGACGGAATAGTAGGCGTTCTCCATCATGAGGACGCGATCGGCGACACCGATTCCGAGGGCACCTCCCGATCCGCCCTCGCCAATGACGACGGCGACGACGGGCGTGCGGAGCAGCATCATCTCCCGGAGGTTGAAGGCGATGGCCTCGGCGATGTTCCGCTCCTCAGCTCCGATCCCCGGGAAGGCACCGGGCGTGTCGATCAGTGCGATGACCGGGAGCTTAAACTTCTCAGCCAAACGCATGAGGCGGAGGGCCTTGCGATAGCCTTCCGGGTGGGCGCTGCCGAAGTTGCGGAGGAGGTTCTCCTTGGTGTCACGGCCCTTTTGGTGACCGATGACGACGACCCGCTGGTCCCCCCACATGGCGAAGCCGCCTGGCATGGCGCTGTCGTCACCAAAGTGGCGGTCGCCGTGAAGCTCGACGAACTCGTCACAGCAGCGTTTTACGTAATCGAGCATGAAAGGGCGGCCAATGTGGCGGGAAATCTGTACACGCTGCCATGGGCTGAGGTTGGAGTAAATCTCCTTCGTCTGCTTGGCCAGCTTGGCTTCCAATTGTTCGATCTGGCTCTCGAGCTTGGCGCTCGGCTTGGCGGCCAGTTTCTTCTGCGCTTCGTCGATCTCGTCACGAAGTTTGATGAGGGGTTTCTCGAACTCTAGAGCTTGCTTCATGAGGCGGGTCGGCTGAAAGAAAAGGGAGTGAGGGCGAGTGGTGATGGCGTCACGTCAATCACCGGACAATGCGGAGTTTGGCACCCTTGTTGACGAGGGCAAAGAGTTCTTCGAGATCTTCAGAGGCCAAAAAGACGCCGGTTTCGGTGGGGGCCGCCGCAGCTTCTGAGGGCAGCAGCGTCGTGGTCGTGGCACCGCCCACAGGAGTGGCGGGGACAGCAGCAGGGGCATCGCCGTTCTCTTCGTCCGCAATGGGCACCGCCTTGGCCACGGGGAGGGTCCGCAGGATGACGCCGGTTTTCATGGCCGGCAGCCATTTCTCGGCCTCAATGTAGCGGGGGTCCGCCGAGGTGACGTACTGGCCGTTGATGGAGGCGGACTTTCCTCCCAAGGTCGTTTCGGTGGGGATTCGGATGCTCTCCGGAATCTGCACGTCGTAAGCCTGGTATTCCTTGAAGAAGACCTCCTTGTCTCCGACGATCCTTAGGAGGGTCACCGTGCGGGCCGAGACATCGACCATCAGGCTGAAATCCATCGGAGCCACCGTGAGGTGATCTCCCGGGTGCAGCATCGTGTCCGCCAGGGCATTGAGTCGGATCAGGGACGAGACCGTGGTGGACTGCTTGGAGGCGATCAGGGCCAGGGAGTCCCCCGGTTGGACGATGTAGTCGCGTTTGCCAAACACCTCGAGGTCCGCCGAGAACAGTTGATCGAGATTGATCTCCCCGATGATGCGCTTTGCTTCCGAGCAGGTGGGCGATTCAGGGAACTGTTGAAGCAACTTGTAGAGCCCCTGACGGCCTTCCTGGATCTGACCCTCACGAATCAGGTCGATGGCGGCGTCGAAACGACGTGCGCCCGGATCGAGCACCACGGCGGGTGCGGACTTGAGCTCGGCGATGTCCTGCTGAACCAGCTGCTCATGGTGGATGATGTTCACCCAGATCCAGTAGGCCATGGCCACACAGCCCGAGGCGAGGCCTAGGGTGATGAGGAAGATGAGGAGCTTGAACTGAGCTTTCGCCATGAGCAGGGAGGCGGGCGATCAATCGAGAAAGCCCCGCCGCTTGAAGTCGAACAGGTTGATGCCTTGTGATTTCTCGATCATGTCCACCGTGAATTTCAACAAACAGATCTCCCAGGCATCGTCAACGCCTTGGATGATGGCGCGCTTGGGATTTCCACTCGCGCGGAGATCATCGACGAGCCTTCCACACACAGACTCGAGGGGTTCGTGGAGAATCTCTTCCGTCACGTCCCCCTTTTTGAAGCGGAAGCCATACTTGAGAATGGCGAGCCGGTGGATGTTCTGACGCAAAAAATCGCCAAAGGCCTCGGCTTCGGGCCCAAAGCCATCGAAGTCGAAGGGGGAAGAGGCGTCCGGACGCATGATCAGCGGTTTGTCGGCCTCCAACCGCCCTTCCCGGATGCGGACCGAGCCCACGGAGTCCATCAGTTCAGAGACCAGAAGAAACTCAAACTCCGTCGAACCGAAGGTATCGATCCTTCGGTCAGGCTCATGCAGGACTCGGGTGGTCTCGAGTGCATACTGGATATCGAATTCGGAATGCATCAAAAGGGGGGTCCTGTGAGGATAAAGGGGAGGGGCGCAGGGGCCAGCGATTTGTTGGGATTCATTCAGCGGCCCGTGTTCTGCCGTTGGATCCCACTTTCATCCGAGTGTCCGGCCCGCCGCCGCTGTGGCTGGCCTCTGTAAGGTCGACCGACTGCTGTAGTTGTTCTCTGAAAGGTCGACCGACTGCTGTAGTTGGCCTCTGTGAGGCCGACCGTCCAACGACTTGGTCACTCCGAGGAGCTTGCACATTCACGAACAACGCGGCCCGTGGCGGCAGCCTCTTGGAGTGCGCGCGGCTTGCCGCCGCTTTCGGCTGGATGAGAGAGCTGCGGAGGTGAGGGAGGCTTTCGTCTCTCCCACACCCTGAGAAAAGCGGTGCCGGGTCACCGCAGTCCAAGACGCAGCCGCGCTGGGGTTCGATGTGGGGAAAGTTGCCAAGCACCTGCGCAAGAGCCGGCGAAACCAAGGTCGATCGCAGTACGGCTACTCGTTCAGCCAAGTGATTGTGGGCGCAGGCGGCACTGGACCCTCTCCATCCCACCTCATCGTCTCGATCACGGGGTTGGCCGCAAGCATGAAGGTCCAGCGCACCAGAAACTGAAAGTCTCGCGACTTGTGTTCAGAGATCTCGGGATCGGGAACGACGATTTGCCGGATTCCGGATGAGTCAGCAATTTCGACCACAAAGGACCCCTTGTCGTCACCTCCTGATGAGGCGTTTTGATTCTCCCATCGGCAGTGACGGGGAGCCCTTTCATCAAGCGAAGCACCGCGCTTTCAAGCTCCTCGTGATTCTCCAAGATTCCAATCTTGATTCGGTCTGAAGTGCCTGCGACGAGGCGGTGGGAGTTTTTGGATTTCCCGGGGCGAAACAGATAGGTGATCGCTGCGTTGCCGAAACTCAGCAAGGTCCCACAACGGATGACCACCGCCTCTGGGCCAACGAGCTCTGCCAAGACATCGGTGGGAAGAAACCCCCAGTAAGTTGCGATCCGCTGGTCGTGCTTCCAAGAAACCGGGTATCTGGGTGCCGGTGCTTCGGCAAGGGAGCTTGAGGCCTGTGTGCCGAGGAGAAGGGCCAAGAAAATCGTCGATGCTTTCATGAGGATGGGTCACGAAGGAAATGATTCCTGCGATGTCCGACTTTACGACCCGGTGGCTGGTGAAGTGGTCCTGAGAAACGGAGCCGTTGTCATGTTGAAAACCTTGCTAGGCAGATGGTGTCCCTAATTCGGGTGCGCTGTGAATCACATTCTCGAGAAACACTTTCTCGCTCCCTTTCGTATGCCGGAGCATTTTTTGGCGCAGAACCTCGTCATTCTCAAAGTCATGAAGGACTGAAGACTGTCCGTGCTGCTCTTGATAGATGCGCACCAATCTTCTAAAGAATGTGGCTCCACTCGCATCCAATCGCCTGCCGGAACCCGAGAATATCAAGTATTTCAACTTTTCGATCCTCGGCAGCTCCGAATAGGAGTGGATCAGGATTCCAGAGAGATCGGTACTCAGTTCTACACTTGGATCCAATGACCGAACAGAGTTGTGCGCCCGCACGGCTGCGGACAAACCGACAACCCCAGACCAACGCCCACTCAACTGCGAAAAGTAGACTTCGGCAATTGCTTGGGACTTGGGTTCACTGGAGCAAGCAATCAATGTCGCTCCCGCAGTGACAGCGAGGATCGATCTCTTCAACGGCTTCATGGTGTTACAGTAATCGTGCCCAGAATTGCCTGTCCAGCCCTTAAGGGGGCGGGTACACTTGCCGTAACGCTTGCAGCAGATCAGCTGTTTTGCGCGGTGCTAATCAACGATGATTCGCGCATTTTTTCTCGTCTCCACGAGTTGACCGTGACGAAACGTTTTCACTTCTGCCTCATAGATGTGGGGAGAAAGCCACCGCTTTACCTCCCGACTACTGCCATGGGCAACCCATCGACCCTCATCTGAGTAGTAGCCGACATCTTCGCGAATGAGTTTCCCCGCCTTCGAGTACTCATGAAACAACTGAACACTTGTTCCTTGGTATTCGGTCGTCCCCGCGAATTTTCGCTCAGTGTTTACACACCCAGCAAGGGCTCCAAACAAGATCGCCAAAATTGGTATTTTCATCATGACGGAAAGTTGCCAGGAAACTGCGCCGATACTCGCCTCGGGACCCTCATGTTCTACGCGTGACACTACCGTGCTGTGACTTGGCTTAGTATTGTGACAACAACACCTTCATTGAAATAGATCACAATCGATATTGGGTAGGAGTAGTTGTCGCTGCGGACCCATGAATTGTCGTATCTGAACGTCAGATCGGCGGAGTTGCTTTCAGGCACATATTGAGTGGCCGGTTCTCCGAGAGCGGCAATGACGGCTTCTTGCGTCATGCCATCGTGAACGAGTGCACCGATCTCGTCGACATGCAAATTCAGGTATCTCTTCGGTTGTCGCGAACAGTGACAAAGGCCCGCCGCAAGAATCGCGATGATCGCTGTAAAACAGAAAATACGTTGCATGGCATTCGTCTCAGGCGAGTCAGACTGACACAATGAAAAGACGAATGAAACTGAAAACGGTGGTTCCCTTCGCCTTGGCCTTTTTGGCGGGCTGCGCTGCAAATTCGTTGGATCAGAAATCAGCAGAGTTGCCTGGCAACTTTCCTTCGAGACTACCCTCAGCGTAGCGATCTCGCAAGATAGGTTCGTCCCGGTGTTCAGGGCGTGCTCCCCACGCATACTGCTGATCCAAAACGCTTTCCGCACTCAGGCCCTCAAGTCAGAGCTGCCCGGCAGCTGTGTGCTTCATCCGAACACGCCTGTCTTGACGATTCCGACGAAACTGCGTTTCATGTGTCAACCACTCTGGAAAAGCCATGCCATTGTCCCCCGACCAGATGATCAAGAGCCACGGCAGTGAGTATCCTGATGCCGTTGTCTTCAATGGTGTTCGGATGCCCCTCGTGCGCGAAGGACGATTCCAGCGCGTCTACGAGAATTCCGAGTTAAAAAGGGGCACGGTCGTCTCCCGTTTCATGGACGGAACCGCAGAAATTACCTTGAGCGAGCTTCAGGAGTTATGGCCCACGTGGACATGGATTGAACGCCACGACTTCACAAACGCAACTCGATGGCTGCACGAGCACGCCGAGTTTCCCGAAATTTTACGCTACATGCTCGACCACGGGAACACGAAAGATTTTTGCGCCATCGCACTATCCGTTTCCAAGGGTCTGCCGAAGGATGAGGCCTTTGCGCGTCTGTCAAACATCCTCGATCAAATACCCATCGACCGCTCAGTCAACATCACTCAAGCCATCGCCCATACCAAGCATCCCGATGCATTGGATCGGCTTCGCGAGCACCTTCCCAAGATCCTTTCAGATCCCCGGCTAATGGAACCCGCCGACTCTTGCCATGAGGTAACGTATGCAGCCGCCTGCTGCATCGAACACTTAATCCTGCTGAACGCTCCCCCGGACGAATTTGAAACCCACGTTCGCCAACTCAACGACCATTCTTCGGCCAGATTACTGGATTGGGTACGCAGGAGACTCTCCAAGTACTACCCATGGCTTGGCGAACCCGAGCCGCTCCCAACCTTCTGACAAATCGTGCAGGCGAACCGCCTGTTCCTCCACCACTGGCCTGCTCTATTCCTTTATCGACGACCGTCCATGAAGCACCTGATCGAGGTTTTCGTCAGTCAGCTCTTCGAAGATGGCGCTCCGGCCCTTCACGCGAACCGGCAAAGTGGAGCCATCCATCATGACAACCGTCTTAAAATCGAATGACTCTCCCCACCAAAACTCGACCAAATACACCCATGCCGAAGCGGAGTTGTAAATGCGGGTTAGTGAGACGCTCTTGAACGCAGCCTTCTTCCTGCCCCAGTCTGTCACGTTTAGCCGGTTGAATGACTCCCAAGCTTTCGTCACGGCATCACCGGGCTCCAATGGAGGCGGATTCGCCGCAGAGTTGTCCACGTAAGGAGCACGGGCATTGGCACGTTGAATGGCCTCGGGAGTGGAGATGATTTCGATGGGGTAGCCGTTCACCAAAAACTCCGCGACAGACCGATGATCCGGGTCTTCAGCCCGCAAACCAAAGCTCACTCCAGCGAAAAACGTGATCCATGCAAACCATTGATAGCAGCGCGTTTTCATGATCTGGCATCAAGCGGGTGTTTGGGCTCGGTTCTCATTCCTCCACAGATGGTTTCCTCTCCGTGCTGGACAGCGATGCCGGATCACGAGTGATCTCGCTTACGGTAGGTCCGACCGTTCTCAGAGATCGGCCATCCACCGTCATCACGCAATCCGACGCCTTGGACGTGATCCGCAGATGCGCGAACTCCAAAATCGGCGATCCAGTCAGCAGGAGTCTCCGTTCTGAAGAATTCCAGACAGCGGACTCTGAATACGCGTGCTGCGGCCAGCCAAACCCGTCAACAGGAGCGGCGGCATGCCCGTCCACATAGACCGAACCGGACGCTTCCACATGACCATCCGGGAGCGCGGTGATCTTGTCCGCATGCAATTTGACGCCCTCCGCGAGGGCGAGCACCTGCCTTCCACCAATCCTCCTCGCAGACAAATCTTCTGGCGGTGAAAACCTGGGCTCCGATGAACCAGACGACGGAGCGGAGCTGCACGAAACACCAAAACAGACCAAGACGACGAGCATCGGAATCCATCGGATGTTGGGGTCAAGCGTGGACAGGCTGCAATTGAACCGGGTGAACTGATTCATGGCGTACAAAAAAAGTAAAGTTGCAGAGCCATCCTGGCCTCCAACTTCACGGCTAAACCCATATTACATCGGCCACCTTCGAGTCGTCAAGAAATCGACCCCAACGACGACACCCCAAGCGAGGAGAAGCAGAGGTGTCCCGTAGACGACGATAAACAGGAGGTCGACTCCTGCCTGCGCATCTGGATGCTCAGCTATATCTTGCAGCCGAAAGGCAACCCAAAATACCCAGATGATATTGGGAGCCAAATCCAAGATCGATGAATTGATCCTTACGATTGAAATCACAAAGTTTCCCAAAATCGGAACCGAAAGGAACAGGGCCAAGACAACGCCATAGACGCCACTCGCGTATCGAAAACAAAGTGCCAGCACGACGACGAAACTGGCAATCAAGGTCATGAGATCTAGCCACGAAATTTGAATCGGACGTTTCATGATGGCAGAAACCCTCCCACATCCGGAAGCCACGCGAGGCTAATGAGTTTTAAGTTTTGAATCACAGTTTTCCGCCAAACATTTCATAGCACCAAATCCAGTAAGCGCGGAGCGGTTGCTTAAATGACGGCTTGCCGCTGACCCAAGCTGCCGGTCCGTAAAATGTCTTCAGTAACCGTGGGAAAGGATCCGTCGGATACTTCGCGTCGTAGAATGCCTTCACGGGCACCCAGCTTCCCAAATAAATCAAGGATGTGGCGACGATTATTGTGACCCATATCGCGATCGTGGGTTTCTTGGCTGGAATCTGGTGCATGGCAAAGATGGAATTGGCTTTGTCGATCGAATCGATGGAACACAGATCTGTCGCATGCGTCAACGGCGCCGTTGGACACAACACTTTCAAGCACATGCAGAATCCTCACCCGAAGCCATTGAAGGAGACAACTTCGACGCCATAGGCCGGGCACGCCGCCTCGCACCTATGACTCATTTGGCCTTCGAACGCACCCGGTATTCGTCCGGCTGAGTCTCGTGGAGGCCGTCGAATAAGTCGGTCACCTCGACGCTTTTCGGGTGCTTACCAAGGAGATCGAAGCACTTCATTTCTTGGCACAACGTCCGATCAACTTTGTTCTCTGGGGTTCACAGGCGACCACTCGCCAAAGCTGCCCGAACAACTTTGCACGAAAAAAGTGGGGGCTGAGTCACTTTTTGGCTTGCCTAACGCTGCCCTTTGTTAAGAAGATTTCGGCCATGCTTGGTTGGTTTCCAGTGTCGGAGTCGGCGCTTGCCCCGATGGGGGCCTGGGGAAATCGTGCGGTCGGATGGGTGGCGGGCTGAACCTTCTCATGCAAAGGCCATGGACCCCGGTCAGTTCCCCTCGGCAGAGGCCTATGCAGAGGCGGTGCGTCGGCGGAAGGGGCAGTATCTGCGGCGGCTGCGGGAGGCGCGCGGCCTGAGCCGACTGATGCTCCAGCGAATTTCGCGGGTGACGGACGAGACGATCCGCCGCATCGAGTTGGGCGTGGCCAACCCGTCTTCCGATATCGTCTCGACACTCTGCTTTGCGCTGGGGGTGCGGGTGGAGGATTTCACCAACGCGGCCTTGAGCGACGACGAACCGCCGCCCCCGCCACCGCCTGCGATTTCTGAGGGCGCAGCGCTTCCCATTATAATTGGCTAACGCTGCCGCCGCACTTCGTGCTGGAATCCGCGCATGGATATTTTCCCGGCTGCGCAAAACGATTCTGCACCGGTGCAGGATCATCCTGCGCCAAAACGGACGATTCTGCGCCACGGCGAACGATTTTTCCGGTTCTTCCCCTTTGCAGCGCGTCCCTGCACGACGACAGCGCGTCTCTGCACAACGACGGAACCGTCCTGCGACGCCACAACATGGGTCTGCAAAGCAGCAGAATCATCCTGCACGACGACAGCGGGACCTTGCGGCGGCGCAAGGTGGTCCGTCCGTCCGGCAGCGGGGTTCTGCCGTCCTTCAAAACGATTCTGCACGACAACAGCCGGTTTCTGCACCTTGGCAGGATCTGCCTGCGATGCTGCTGGGTATGCCTGCGCGACCGCAGGGTGGCTCTGCACGATGAACGGGCAAGTCGTTCGTCATGCAGGGACACGCTGCAAAGCCACAACCCCAGCCTGCACGAGTGCAGGGAGAGCCTGCGGTGTGACGGGGAGACGCCGCACCGGCGCAGGGAGAGCCTGCGGTGTGACGGGGAGACGCCGCACCGGCGCAGGGAGAGGCTGCGGGGCGACGGGGAGACGCCGTTGCACCGCAGGGACGAATGGATCTTTCACCACCGGAGCCTGCACGACCGCAGGCAGACGACGCACTCTTTCCTGATCATGGCGACTTGGAACAGCAACGTCCTGTGGAACTCGGGAGCCCTTTGGGGGCCGGGCTCGTCCCAGCCTCCGTCATACCAACCCAAACGAAAACGCAGTACCATGAAAAGACAACCGTACTTTCCACGCACGACCGGCCTCCGGCCCGAGTGGTTTCACAACTATGCGACGGAGCTCCCCGCCGCCAATGACACGCTGGACATGCCTCCCACCGAGGTGGCCGCCACCGTGGCCGACGCCCGTTTCTGCGAGTACGCCACGGGTGCGTGGCTCACGGCGGTGCGGGAGTTTGGCCCGGCGGCCACGTCCTCAGTCGAATCGCTGCTGAACGATCCCGGTGCCTCCCCGCACGTGCTTTCAATTTTCACCCCACCGCCGCTGCCGCAGGGAGATCCGACCGCCACACTGCCCATTCCGGCCACGGTGCCCGTGCCTCCGGGGGCACTGCAACGGATCTTTACCTTCGTGAAAGCCATCAAGGCCCGCCCTGGCTACACCGAGGCCATCGGCCTCCAGCTCGGCCTCGTCGGCGAAGAGGACACGACCACCAACCCGCTGCCTACCTTCTCCCTGAAAGCGGAGCGGGGTGGCGGCTGTGAGTGCGTGAAGATCATCTTCAAGAAGTATGGCCGCCAGGGCGTGGTCATCTACGGGCGGCGAGGCGGAGGCGACTGGGAACTGCTCGCCATCGATCTGGCCAGCCCCTACATGGACGAGCGTCCGCTGCTGAACGCCGGACAACCCGAATTGCGTGAGTACCGCCTCCAGTTCTACGACGATGCCGCCCCCGTCGGCGACTTCACCGGCATCCTCGGTATCACGGTCAATCCGTGAGGCACGAAGGGTAGGGAACCGCTGCGTCGGGTCCCTGACTTTCCTCGTCGGACGTTCGCCCTTCCACGCGCTTTCGGTCCCACCACCTCCGCCCGCAAACCAATGGGCCGAGACGCAGCTCGGCCCTACCGCTCCGCTGCGCCGAACCCCTTTGAAAAACCCTCCACCCCTAATCTCCAAAGTCCATGTTCGACCCCAACCTCCCCCAAGCCGGAACCGAGATCGACGCCGACCAGATGCGCGATCAACTCAACAGCCTCAAAGCCCTCATCGACGCCGTCCCCGCCGGGCCGCCCGGACCTCAAGGCCCTGCGGGACCGGCAGGAGCTCCCGGAGAAGTCTCTCAACAGGACCTCGACGACGCCATCAACGGCACCTCCAACAACAGCGACGTCGTCGAGCTCCTTGACATCTCGTTCGAAGACCCGCCCTCCCTCAACGACATGGAAACCGTGGGCAACAAGATCAACG
>CAXBNA010000201.1:0-11262 GCA_963976915.1 uncultured Verrucomicrobiales bacterium | reverse complement strand
TTCCTGCCCACCAGTCACGCAGGGGTGCCCTTCCGCGAGTCTGGCGATCCGATCCTCCACATGTCGAATCCTCCAGGCTTTGATGATCGTGCGCAGCGGGAGTCGCTCGACTTGATTCAAAAAATGAACCGCAGGCAGCTCTCCGCAGTCGGCGATCCCGAGATTCAGACCCGCATCAACGCCTATGAGATGGCCTACCGGATGCAGAGTGCCGCACCGGAGCTGATGGCGTTTGAATCCGAGAGTCAGGCCACCCTCGACAGCTATGGAGCCGATCCAAAGGCCGGGAAATCCTCCTTCGCCAACAACTGCCTGCTGGCTCGTCGCCTCGTCGAGCGTGGGGTGCGTTTTGTGCAGGTCTACCACTCGGGCTGGGATCACCACTCCCAAGTCGAGAAAGGCATCACCAGCCAGGCCAAGCAGACGGACCAAGCTGCGGCGGCGCTGATCAAGGACCTCAAGGAGCGCGGGATGCTTGAAGACACGCTCGTCGTTTGGGGCGGGGAATTCGGCCGAACACCGATGGTTGAAGCCAGTGCCGCCTTGGGCCGCAGTCTTGGCCGCGATCACCATCCCCAGGCCTTCACCATGTGGTTCGCTGGCGGCGGCATCAAACCCGGCATCACGTTAGGAGCCACCGATGAATTGGGCTTCAACGCGGTCGAAGACCCCGTCCACGTCCACGATGTCCAAGCCACCATCATGCACCTGATGGGACTCAATCACGAGCGTCTGACCTTCCGATACCAAGGCCGCGACTTCCGCCTCACCGACGTCCATGGCCACGTCGTGAAGAAACTGCTGGCGTAACCCCGAGGAGCGGCGTGCGTCTCGCCGCCGAACGAATGGCCTTTGATGAGGCTTCGCCCCAGAGCCGCCCACCCCGGCGGCTGGAAGCACGCCACTCCTTGGGAGTGCTGCCTTGGTCCTCAGCCGATTTCCACACGGCCATCCGCATGCTTCGTGAAGCGGTGGAGGAGGGCTCCGTCCACGCCGTGGTGGGCAAAGACGAGCTTGCCGGGCAGCACTTGAAGATGGGTGAACCCATGGACGTCCTTGCCGTATGGCATTTTGCGCTCGGGGGATTTCAGGGCGCGGGTCTTGGCACCGCCACCGCCCGAGAGGACGAACGACGTATGCAGGCCTTCGAGTTCGAGGTGCTGGAGATCGTGGTCGTGGCCGCAGAGGTAGGCGTGGACCTTGTGCTCCTGAAACAGATCTCCCCAGGCCTCGATCACAGGCTCCGTGTCGAGGTGGCTGCCGTTGGAGTAGAGTGGGTGATGGCCGATCACGAGCGTCATGGGAGCGCGTTGGCTGGCGAGTTCCTCCTTGAGCCATTCGGTCTGTTCCTTCACCTGCTCAGCTGACAAGGACGGGTTCTCCCGCTTCTTCTTGCTGTTGTAACCGCCCGTGACGTTGGGAAAATTGGTGTCGAGGGCGATCACCGTCAGAAGAGGCGTGTCGCCCCCAATCTCATAGCGATACCAGCGGTCCGGCATGGTCCAGCGTGTGCCGGGCTTCTTTGCGTACTCGAGCTGCACTTCAGCACCGCCGATGTTGTCATAGTAATCGTGGTTACCCATCACCACCCGACACGGACCGGGAAAAACCGAGGCGGGATACATGTCCTCGAAGCCGCTTTGCCAGCGCTCGGAATCGACGGTGAAACCACCTTTGACCTCGCTGTAAAAATTATCTCCGAGCAGCAGCAGGCTCTCGGGATGGATCGCCTGATCCTTCACGAACTTCTGCATCGCCGCGGCCACCGTCTTTTGATCGGTGCTCGTCGTCCCGAAGTCGCCGATGGCGAGCAGGTGAATGGCGTCGGCACTGGGTGCCGCAACGGCGGTGGAACGGACATTCAACGCCATGGCGGCGCTGGAACAAAAGAGGGTTTTGAGGGTGCGACGACGATTCATGGCGGGTGGAACGGCGAGACCGGTTCGGGTCTTGCGGGCAGGCGAGCCAATCCAAGGAGCGGCGTGCGTCTCGCCGCCGAACGCATGGCCGCTGACGAGGCTCCGCCCTTGAGCTCCCACCCGGCGGCTGGAAGCGCGCCGCTCCTTGAGCTAGAGCGTCACCGGCTGCCCGGTGCGGATGGATTCTTGGGCGGCCAGGCAAATTGCGACGCTCAACCGGGCACTGCGGCCGTCGTTCATCGGCTGGTCACCCGTGCGGCAGCAATGAACAAAGGCTTCCAACTCTCCGCGAATCCCCCGATCCACCCGACCGGCTCCGTCGGTGAAGTGGGCGTCTTCAGGCGCATCGGCAATTCGCATCTCATTGCGATCCGGAAGGTCAAAACGATGGTGCACCAGACTGAGTGCCTGGTTCTTGGTGTCAATGCGCCCTTGGTCGCCCACAAGGCCGATCTCGCAATCACCGCCGTAAGGTGCGAAGAGGCACAGCTCCAGCGTGGCGCGCTTTCCTCCTTCGTATTCGATGAGCACCTGCGCGTTGTCGAGCACCTCGCGATCCAGCAGGACATTGCGCCCGCCCTGCGCCATCACGCGGACGGGCTGTTTCCCGATGAGCCAGTTGAAGAGATCAAAGTGGTGGCAGTTTTTTTCCAACAACGTGCCGCCGGTCTTGGCCTCGCTCGAACGCCACCCGGGTCGCATGGGTCCACGAAACTCACGGCACCAGACAAGGTGCGGTTCCCCGATGTCGCCCGCATCGATCATGGCCTTGATTTTTTGGTAGAGACGCTGAAAACGCATCTCATGGCCGATCTGAAGGACCTTCCCCGCGGACTCCGACGCAGCGATGATCTCATCGCACTCCGCAAGCGAGAGCCCAAGTGGCTTTTCGCACAGCACATGGAGCCCCTTCTCAAAAGCCGCCAAACAGGCCTCGTGGTGCTGGTCATTCGTCAGAGCGACAATCACGGCATCCAAGTCCGGCACCGCCAGCGCGTCACGCCAATTGGCGAACACCTGCAGGTCCTCACCCGCGATCTCGCGAGCCGCAGCGAGACTGGCGTCACTCCGGCTGCTTGCGGCGATGACCTTGACGCCCGGCAACTGCACAAGATTGCGGAGATGCGCCTCCCGCCCAAACCATCCGGCGCCCAGCAAGGCGACATTGAGCAACGATTTTTCTGGTGAACTCATGCCACCATCAAAGCGAAGGATTCAGAGGATGTCGAACAGGGAATCCGCAGGGTGCGGCAGCTTCTTGGGCTTGAGGCGATGGACGATGCGGGCTTGAATAGGGCATGAAGCAAAAAGCCGGAGCCGCCGAGCCTGGAGTGTCGCCAGGGCGGCAAAAATTGTACGAGGTGATTTTCGAGAGCGACACGCCCTCTGGAAAATTCTTCGATGTGGCGCTGCTCATTGGCATCTTCCTCAGTGTCTTGCTCGTCACCTTGGAGAGTGTGCGGGAGATTCGGGAGGCCTACGGCCCCTTCCTGTATTTCGCGGAATGGGTGGTGACGGCTCTCTTCACGGTCGAGTACGTGCTGCGGCTCCATTGCGTTCGAAGTCCGGCCAAATACGCCCGCAGCTTCTTTGGCTTGGTGGATCTCATCTCCATCTTGCCCGCCTATTTGGAGCTGTTCGTTGAGGGCACTCACTTCCTCATCATTGTTCGCGTGCTGCGGTTGCTGCGGGTGTTTCGGATCTTCAAGCTGGCTCACTTCCTCAAGGAAGGAGACATCCTGATGTCAGCCATCCGCTCCAGCCGACCGAAGATCACCGTCTTCCTCGCGGCAGTCTGCACGGCGGCAATCGTGATGGGCACGCTCATGTACCTCGTCGAGGGCGAGGAAAATGGCTTCACCAGCATTCCTCGCGGGATCTACTGGGCCATCGTCACACTCACGACCGTGGGCTACGGGGATGTCACGCCTCACACGACCCTGGGGCACCTGCTGGCCACCCTCGTGATGATTCTCGGCTATGGCGTGCTGGCGGTGCCGACGGGCATTTTCTCCGTTGAACTCACCCCCGCGGCGCATTCGTCGACAAATTCAGAACTCGCCGCCGCCACCTGCCGCTGCGAATCTTGTGGGCACGTGGAGACCGATGCGACGGCGAAGTTCTGCAGGCATTGCGGTCAGGATCTCAGCGAGCCGGTGGTGCACTGACCGAGTCCCTCGAAATCAGGGAAACTGGCAGGGTGACGCGACTCGGCTCCGCGCTCTCGGACGCCTTCATTTGCGCAAAGAGCAGGGACATCGCGCGGTCGCCGATCTCTTCGATGGGCTGCGCCACTGTGGTGACGGCTGGATTGAGCAAGGCCGCCCACGGTTGTTCATCGAACGCCACCAAAGACACATCCTGCGGGATTCGCAGCCCCAACTCCCGCACCGCCCGCATTGCCCCGAGGGCGATGAGATTGCCAAGTGCCAAGATCGCGGTCGGTGCTTCGCCCTGCGCCAGGACTTGCTTCGCTGCGGCTTCGCCACCCTCAATGGTGTGACTGTTTCCCGCCAGCCACGCGGGACGTGGAACCAGGCCCGCATCGAGAAGTCCCTTTTGATAGCCCCGAACCCGGTCCCGGTTCACCGACGACTCCGGCACACCTTGCAGGCAGGCAATGGCACGGTGCCCGGCTTCGGCCAGATGCTGTACGGCCATCCGAGCGCCCGCGAAGTTGTCCACCACCACACTGGCAGCCGGATGATCGGGAAAAACCCGGTCCACCAACACCAAGGGAGGCCCCTGCTGAAGCAGCGAAGAAAAATGCACCGACGACTCACCCACTGGCGCAATCACCAGACCGTCCACGCGGCGACCCAGCATGAGCTGGATCGACTCCGCCTCGACATCCGTGCGTTCCTGCGAGTCCGCCATCAGCACAGAATAACCTTTCTCCCGGGCACTGTGCTCCACCCGACGGGCGAGACTGGCAAAGAAGGGGTTGGAAATATCCGGGATGATGAGTCCGATCGTCTCCGTCGTCTTCAACCGCAATCCCCGCGCAATGTGATCCACGACCACGCCGGACGCCTTCGCCGCTTCCAGAACACGATCCCGGGTCGCGGTACTGATGCGATACTGCTCCGCCTTTCCGTTGAGGACACGCGACACCGTGGACGGCGCCACGCCAAGATTCCGGGCGAGTTCCTGGAGATTGCCTCGGGGCGAGCTTGGCATGAAGAACCAATGAGAAAGGTCGTGAATCAGGGAATCGGATTGCCTTGGGAAGCCTCCCAAAGCGCATACCAATCCTCACGCTCCAGCTGGATTTCTGCGGCGGCGGCCGTTTGACGAATCCTCTCAGGTTTGTTGGTCCCAATGACCGCCAGCGGATGCGACGGATGCGCGAGGATCCACGCGTAGGCGAGCTGATCGACGGTGGCGTTGCCATACTTCGGCGAAAGCTCGGCACAGGTGTCGTGAATTCGCGATGCGGCCTCACCCACCGGCTTCATGATGCGGCCGCCTGCGAGTGGCGACCACGCCATCGGATGGATGCGCAAGCGCTGACATTGATCGCCCGTGCCATCATAGATCGGGGCCATGTGCATCAGGCTGAATTCGACTTGGTTCGTCACCAAGGGCTGATCCATCCGCGAGTTCAGCGCCTCAAACTGATGCACCGTGTAGTTGGAAACCCCGGCCGCCTTGATCTTGCCTTCCTTCAATAGCTGATTCAGTCCCGCCGCCGTGTCGTCCACGGAGGTCAGCCAATCCGGGCGATGAACGAGCAGGAGATCGATCTCATCGATGCCCATCAGCCGCAGGGATTTTTCCGCGCTCTTCACGATGCGTGCCGCCGTGGCATTGTAGTGGCAGACTTTGCGCTCGGGATGGTACTTGTTCGGCACGTAGATCCCGCTCTTCGTCACGATTTCCAGCTTGGAGCGAATCCCGGAGTCGAGTTTCAACGCCTGACCGATGAATTCCTCCACGCCGTAGTCGCCGTAGATCTCCGCCGTGTCGATGGTGGTGATGCCGAGATCGAGGCAGAGCTTGAATCGCTCCAGCAGATGTTCAGGCTTCGCTGTGGCCTCATCGTCGAGCACGCGCCAGGTGCCATAGACAAGGCGGGAAAATTCGGGGCCGTTCGGGGAGATGGGAAGTCGGTCGACAGTGGACATGGTTGGAAGGGGCTGGGTAAAATGCCGAGCAGATCAAAGAACAGTCTGAGGGTGGGTTCAAGGCTGCAAGTGGCAAAGACCCCCACCCAGCCCGCCCATTGACTCTCCCCCTTGCGAGTTCGCCGGGAGGCGGTTACAAAGTACCCCAGTGAATCAGGGCCAGCTCATCCGAGAAGACACGCGCGACACCTACGACCTCGTGGGCGTGTCGATGATTGGCCGCAATCCGGACTGCCACATTCAGATCATCGACCCCGGCGTGTCCCGGCGTCACGCGATGATCCGGCAGCAGGACGACGGCTTTTGGTTCTTCGATCTCGGCAGCTTCAACGGCAGCTACATCAACGGTGCCCGGGTCACCACCGCACGGAAGCTGGAACGCAACGACATGGTCGACATCACCGGACACGCCTTTCGCTTCGACGAGCAAGCCGATGGCGCCCCGACCGAGAGCGAGCTCCTTGGCGCCTCCACCATGGCCCGCGTGCGCGACGTCCAGGCCATCCTCCTTGTAACGGACATCCAGGGCTTCAGCGGCCTTTCCGAGGTCCTGGACCCCAGCGACCTCGCTCCGATCATCGGTTCCTGGTATGCGCAAACCGAGCTCATCGTGGCCAAATACGGAGCCACGCTGGACAAATTCATCGGCGACTGCGCCATGTGCTACTGGACCGACACCTCCATCGAAAATCGGATCAAAGCCATCCACGCTGCCGGAGCGATGCAGCAGAGCTGCATTGATACCTACAATGCCCACCGTGACGTACTGGAGAAGGCCGGGCTCACCTTCGCCACCGGAGCCGCCATCCACATGGGCCGCGTCGCCTACGGCGGCATGAGCGCACGCGAGTTCACGCTGCTGGGGGACGCCGTCAACGTTACCTTCCGGATCGAGGCCCTGACTCGCACCCTCAATGAGCCCGTCCTGACCACGGCGGAATTCCTCAAGGACTGGGACAAAGGCCATTCCTACTGCCGCCCCCTCGGCCAGCATCCCGTCAAAGGCCGCAAAGAACCCGTGGACGTCTACGCCATCGACAAGATGCCCGGCCTGCCGGGAACTGAAGCGGAATGACAGGGAGAGGCGTTCGTCCAGCCGACGAACGAACGACCTCCGACGACGCTCCGCCCCGGCAGCTGGAAGCACACCGCTCCTTGGCTTCCGCTCCGCCCACGAAAAAGCCCGCGTCCTCTCGGATCGCGGGCTTTTCGAAATGGGTTTCCTTCTTCGGAGAAACTCAGGCCTTCTGAGTGAGGCCGCTGATTTGCTTGGCGAGGCGGCTCTTGTAACGAGCGGAGGTGTTCGCGTGAATCACCTTGGTCTTGGCCGCCTTGTCGGCTGCGGATGAGAACTCGCTCAAGCTCGCGGTTGCTGCCGCAGCATCACCGGCTTCGATGGCTGTGAGGACTTTTTTGCGCAGGGTGCGCACGCGACTCTTGACGCCTTGGTTGGCGAGGGTGCGTTTTTCAGTTCTGCGGATGTCCTTTTTGGAGGAGCGGATGTTGGCCATGGTAAATGAGCTGGGAAAAGAAGGGCGGGTTGTTTAATTCAGCCTCATGCAGGTGTCAAGCGGTTCGTGAGGCCTTCCCATGCCTCATTCGGGAGAATTCCAGACGGCCTGGATCCGCTCCAGCCCGTCCCGACCGAAGAAGCTCTGTCGATTCAGCAGGTTCATGCCCCGGTATCGCACGGCGGTGTCCTCGCTGCGAAACTCAGCGGCGCTGAGGCCCCATTTCCAGTAGGACTCGTTGTTCCCGACTGCAGGCCACTGCTCCAGCAACGCCCGGTATTCCTCGCTGCCGCCATAGCCGACCCGGCCGTCGACCCGGGAAACATTGAGGCTGCCTCCGCGGGCTCGATCTGCCCCGAGGCGGCGGTTGAGCTCGCTGTAGAGCTGATTTGAAGGCAACCAAGGGGTGTACCCCGCCAGCCCGGGACCCGGAGCCAGGCCTCCGCCAGGACCAGCGGGCGCACCCTGAGGGGGCATTCCAGTGACTGGATCAATGGTGTAGCAGGAACTCAGGGCGAGGACCGAGACGAATCCCAAGGAGAGGAGGAGGGCGGCTTTCACAGCGAAAGCATGCGGGCAGCCTCCTCGCAATGCCAGACCATTCTGGAAGCAATCGGTCTTTTCCTTGGCTTCCCGGCTCCGATCCGGTACAACAACTTCATTCTCAATAGCTCCCCCCCAAAAAACGGTCATGATTGAAGTCGAAGTGTACGCCCGCGGCCTCCGCAAGGAATCCAATCAAATGCAGCTCCGTCACCAGATGGACCACCTGCCGAAGGTGCGATACAAGATCGATGTGAGCCATGACCTGGTTTACTTCGAAATCGACACTCCAGAAGATGCCACGCAGGCCCAGCTCCATGAAGTCTTCACGTCCATCGGGCTCTCCCCCCGATTCGTCGGCGAGATCCCGGAGGAGTTGCAGGCTGGTGAGGCAACGCCAACCGAATAGGGCGAATTCGACCCATCCGTCCGGTCTTTCAAGTGGCGGGATGGGATGCCTGCGGCGAAACTGCGCTCCTTGACTCCAGCGCCTATGGTCCCGCAATCTCCGCCTCCCATGCACTCAACACCTCCGGTCCGCCCGGGCACCAACGACAAACGCGGGTGCATGATCGCCCTCATTGTGGGGGGCATCGGAGTGGCACTCTTGATTGCTGCTGTCGTCGGGGGCGTGTTCGTCCTCCCGATGCTGAATCCGTCCTCGGAAGCGGTCCTCTCCAAAAAACTCGCGGCGGCCCCCAAGCTGACGGAGGAGATGAAGCCGAAGCTGATGGACTTTGCCGAGGACTTGATCAGCGAGATCTCAAACGGTGACATGGCTGCGGTGAACACCTTTTGCGACTATGAGGCGCTGGCTGCCCGCGTTTTCGAAGGCGTGGAGGCAGGCGGGTTGACAGGCATCCAACTGCGTCAGGGCTTCTTGTCCAGCATTGAGAAGCAAGGCTATTTTTCCGAGATCGCGGACGCCGATCTCCGTCCGCTGCGCGTGATCGAACGCGACGGATTCCCCGCCGTCACGCTTCGCATCCTCCCGTCCTCGGGTGGCGTGAACTACATCGACCTTCTGATCTGGCAGAATGAAGACGCGTTCAAAGTCATCGACATGCACACCTATCTCTACGGAAGCCTCAGCTCCACGGACACCCGTGACATGCTGGCGGCGGTGCTCGCCGGCAGCGACCAGCAGGCCTTTGCGAAGATCCTCGGCATCTCGGGTGAGAATGTGAAGGAACTGGTCGCTGCGGTTCAAACCCTCAATGAAAAAGCCCAGGCAGGCGACCAAGAAGGTCTGGTCGAGGCGTACCGAGGTTTTCCGGTGGAGGTGCAAAAACTGCGCCTTCCCTTCATGCGTTACCTGACCGCCCTCCAGCAACTCAACAGCGCCGGAGCAAATGAAGATCACGCGGCCGCCTACCGCGAAGCGATCCAAAAGGCACCCACCGTGTTCGGCACGGACGCCACCACGGACCTGCTCTTGGTGGACGAGCTGCTGCTGAGAGAATCCTACGACGCAGCGATCGAGACCGTGAACCGCGTGGACGAAACCATCGGTGGTGATCCGTATCTGCACGTACTGCGAGGCTGGATTTTCTTCCAGAAGGGCCAGATGGCCGATGTCATGCGCTGCATTGCACTGGCCGATCAGGAGGAGCCCGAGCTGGTGGCGGTCGTCGATCTGAAACTGTCCTACCATGCCAAGACGCAGGACTACGCGGCGCTGGTGCAGGAACTGAAGGACTTCCAGGTCCGCTTTGGGACGCGCCTCGGCCGTGCCGAACTCTCGCAGGAGGCCCAGTACGAGGAGTTTCTGAAGTCGGACGAGTTCGCCGCGTATGAGAAACAGGGCGAGTGAGGTCTCCCTGACTCACGGTTGCACAGCGCGGCGGGTGTCGATATGATCGCCGTCCCATGACACTCACAGGCAACCACCTCATCGCCGGGCACGAGATCCAGCCCGATGGCAAGCTTTTCCGCGCCGCCAATCCCGCCACCAGCGCCGAGCTCGACCCTCCATACGGCGAGGCGGATGCCAAAGTGGCCGACGCAGCCCTGAAGGAAGCCGATGCCGCTTTTGACGCTCTCCGACTCGCACCGGTCGAAACCCGCGCCCAGTTTCTCGACACACTCGCGGAAGAAATTCTCGGCCTTGGGGATGCGCTTCTCGAAAGGGCCCATCAGGAAACAGGCCTCCCGATGGCGCGCCTCACCGGCGAGCGCGGCCGCACGATGAACCAGTGCAAAATGTTCGCCACCCTGATCCGCGAAGGCTCTTGGGCAGAAGCCAGCATCGACACCGCGATCCCGGATCGCCAGCCCCTGCCGAAGCCCGACATCCGCCGCGTGATGCAGCCTCTGGGTCCCGTGGTCGTCTTCGGTGCGAGCAATTTTCCCTTCGCCATCGGCGTCGTCGGCACGGATACCGTCTGTGCTCTGGCTGCTGGGTGCCCTGTCGTCGTGAAGGGCCACCCGGCCCATCCCGGCACCTGTGAAATGCTGTCCCGGGCGGTCTACTCCGCCCTGAAAAAAACCGGCCTGCCTGCGGGTTGTTTTTCCGTCGTCTATGGCGTCGGCACCGACATCGGTGTGGAGTTGGTCAAGCATCCGATCACCCGCGCGGTTGGATTTACCGGCTCGCTTCGCGGTGGACGCGCCTTGTTCGATGTCGCCTGTGCCCGCCCTGAGCCGATCCCTTTCTACGGTGAAATGGGCTCCGTGAATCCTGTCTTTCTTCTACCCGGTGCCTTGAAAGAACGCGCTGAGAAGATCGCCGAGGGCTACATCCAGTCGGTCACCATGGGGGTCGGGCAGTTCTGCACGAATCCCGCCGTCGTTCTGGGCCTCGACACTCCCGAGCTGAACACTTTCCTCGATAGCGCCGCCGAACACGCCAAGGCCGTCGCACCGCAGTCGATGCTCCATCGCGGCATCTGCGAAACCTACAATGCGGGGACCGCCGTGTGGAAGACGATCAAGGGCCTTGAGTCCGTCGGCGAGTCTTCCGCCGAACCTGAGACCAACGCCACCCAAGCGGCCTGTCGCATCTTCAGCACGACGCTCGATGTGCTCGAAGCCAACGAAGAACTTCAGCGCGAGGTCTTTGGTCCCTGCTCCATCGTCACGAAATGCGATTCGCTCGACGAGTTGCTGCGCTTTGCGAACAACCTCGAAGGCCAGCTCACAGCGACCATCCAGGGCACGGCG